>JANYBC010000231.1 GCA_025360965.1 Anaeromyxobacter sp.
CGGTGAGAACGCCCGGCGAGACCGCGACGGGATTCGGTCGCATGGTCGGCGCGGTGACCGGCGCCGGGGGGCTGCTCTTGACCGGGGGTCCCGGGCTGGTGGCGGCGCGGCTCACGCCGTCCCCGGGCGGCCTCGAGGCCCGCCTCTTCCTCGACGACGCGGCCGAGCGGCCGTTCGCCACCTACCTCACCTGCCTGGAGGCGCTGCCCGGCCTCGACCAGGGCGGTCCAGTCGCCTGGGGGGCGCTGGAGAAGAAGCGGGCCTGGATCGAGGCGCCGCGCCGGCCCGGGGACGAGGACCGGCTCGAGGCCTCGCTCTGGCCGGCCGGCCCCGGCGAGGCGCTGCCGCTGCTGGTGGAGCGCTGGCCGCGCGGGGCGCGCGCCGCGGTGGTCTTCACCGATCACGCCGACCGGACCGACCCGGCCGCGCTGCGCGCCGTCCTCTTCGGCCACTCCGATCCGCGCGCCGAGGGGAGCCGCGGCGCCGGGCTGGTCGGGCGCGGCCTGGCCATCACCCGGAGCTTCTTCGTCTGGCCCGGCCCCGGCACGCTGGCCGACGAGGAGACCTGGCGGCTGGCCAGCTGGATCGTGGGGGCTGGCGGCGAAGTGGCGCTCCACTCCATCTCCGACGCCCGCGACGATCGCGAGGCGATCCGCGCCGGCCTCGAGGCGGCCGCGCCGCTGCGGCCAGAGACCTGGATCGATCACGAGCCCTACGTCAACTGCGAGGCGCTCTCTGCGCAGGGGGCGGTGGAGCGCTCCCCCTGGGAGGCGCGCGCCCTGCTGGTCGAGGGCGGGATCCGCTGGGCCTGGGCGGCCGGCGACGTCTCCGGGTTCCGCGCCGTCGAGGCCACCGACCTCTTCGGCGCGGCGCCGCCCGGCGAGCCGAGCCCGGCCATCTACCCGCTGCCGGGCGAGCCACGGCTCTGGATCTTCGAGTCGACCTTCTTCTACGCGCCGCCGGCCGAGCTGGCCCAGGCCCTCTCCGACCAGGCGCTCGACCGGCTGGAGCGCGGCGGCGGGCTCTTCGTCGGCCACACCTACCTCGGCGCCGGTCCCGCCACCACCCGGCGCGGCCTGGCGGCGGGGCGGCTGCCGGTGGCGCGAGGGGCCGACGGCGCGCTGGTCATCGACCCGGCGCTCGACGAGGCGCTGGCCCGGCTGGCGACGCGGGTCACCGACGGCCGGCTCGCCTCGCTCCCCTGGGCCGAGGCCGGCGACCGGCTGCGCGCGCTGGGCGAGGTGGCGGTGCGATACCTCGCCGACGGTGGGGCCGAGGTGGTGAACGACGGTGACGCCGGGATCGGCGGCCTCACCGTGTCGCTCCCGGCGGCCGGCCTGCAACTCTGGGTCGACGGTGAGCCGGCGACGCAGCGCCAGGAAGTCGCGGGGCGCACCCGGATCTGGTTCGATCTGCCGGGCCATGGCCGGCGGGTGGTGCGGGCCACCCACGGTCTCACCGCCGTGCCGCTCCTGCCACCCGCGCCGCCGCAGGCCGCCCCGTCACGTTGATCTCCTGAAGGTGCTCATGGAAGTACGCGCCGCCGTCGCCGCCGATCTCCCTCCGCTGGCCGCCGGCCTGGCCGGGCTCGACCTGATGAAGCGGTACGACCGCGACGAGCCGAAGCTGGCCGCCGACCTGGCCCAGGCGCTGGAGCGCGGCGACGGGCTGCTGCTGGCCGTGGAGGCGGGCCGGCCGGTCGGCATGGCCTGGTTCCTGCGGCAGGGGACCTTCGGGCTGGGTGGCTACCTGAAGCTCATGGCCATCCTGCCCAGCGCCCAGTCGCGGGGCGTCGGCGGAAAGCTGCTGGCGGTCTTCGAGGCCAGGCTGGCGGAGTCGGCCGCCACCGGCTTCCTGCTCTGCTCCGACTTCAACACCGCGGCGCAGTCCTTCTACGAGCGCCACGGCTGGTCGCGGGTCGGCGCCCTGCCCGGGCTGGTGCTGCCCGACGTGGCCGAGCTGATCTACTGGAAGCGGCTCCGCCCGCGCTGACGGTCGCGTCGGGCGGGCGGAGACGTGGCGCTGAAGCGGAGCGGTGCTACTTGACGATCTCGACCAGTTCGACCTCGAAGTCGAGCGTCGAGCCGGGCGGGATCTCTCCGCCCGCACCCTTGTCGCCGTACGCCAGCGCTGGCGGGCAGACCAGCCGGGCCTTGCCGCCGACCTTGAGCTTCTGCACGCCCTCGGTCCAGCAGGGGATGACGCCGTTGAGCGGGAAGGTGGCCGGGCCGCCGTGCTTGGCCGAGGCGTCGAAGACCTTGCCGTCGACCAGCTTGCCTTCGTAGTTGACCTTCACGGTCGAGGCGGCGGTGGGGGACGCGCCGGTGCCCTCCTTGACCGGGATGTAGATCAGGCCCGAGGCGGTCTTGACCGCGCCGGTCTCCTTGGCGCACTTCTCCAGGTAGCCCTCGCCAGCCTAGGCCATGACCGCGCCCTGGGCGGCGCGGCGGTCGGTCACCAGCTTCTGGATGGCCTGCTGCTTCTCCTCCAGCTTCACGTCGGCCTTGCCGGCGGCGGCGTCGCGGACGCCGGCCAGCACCAGCTCGACCTCGGCCGGGCTGAGGCTGAAGGCCTCCAGGCTCTTCTGGATGGCGACGCCGACGGCGTAGATGGTCTTCTCGTCGTCGGTCTTGGGAGAGACCTTGGCCGGCTGTGAGGCGCAGGCGGTGGCGAGCAGGGCGAGGGCGGTGGCGGCGGCGAGTCTCATGTGAACGGCGTCCTTTCCGGGCCCCAGGGCCCGGGGGTGGTGAATGGCGGCGGTCTTAACACCAGCGCCCTGGGGGGCACCAGTCCCTGGTGGGAGCGTCAGTCTTCGAGCGTGGAGATGTCGCCGTCGGGGAGCCCCTGGGCGCGGGCCTTGAGGACTCGCCGCATGATCTTCCCCGAACGGGTCTTGGGCAGGCTGTCGACGAAGGTCACCTTCTCCGGCTTGACGATGGGGCCGAGGTGGGTGGCGACGTGGGTGCGGACCTGCTCGGCCAGCTCGTCGCTGGCCTTGTAGCCCTGGCGGAGGATGCAGTAGCAGTGGATGGCCTGGCCCTTCACCTCGTGCGGCAGGCCGATCACCGCCGCCTCGGACACGGAGGGGTGGCTCACCAGCGCGCTCTCCACCTCGGCGGTGCCGAGCCGGTAGCCGGAGACCTTGATGACGTCGTCGGTCCGGCCGATGACCCAGAAGTAGCCGTCCTTGTCCTTCTTGGCGGCGTCACCCGCGCAGTACTTGCCGGGGTAGGTCTTCCAGTAGGTCTCCTCGAAGCGGTCGTCCTCGCGGAAGATGGTCATGGCGGCCGCCGGCCAGGGGTGCTTCAGCGTCAGGAACCCCTCCTTGCCGGGCTCGACCTCGTTCCCCTTCTCGTCGAGGATCTGGGCCTCCTGCCCGAAGAAGGCCTTGCCGGCCGAGCCGGGCTTGAGCGGCATGGTCGGGACCGGGGTGAGCTGGAACATGCCGGTCTCGGTCTGCCACCAGGTGTCCATGATGGGGCAGCGGCCCTTGCCGATCTCGCGGTGGTACCACTTCCAGGCCTCCGGGTTGATGGGCTCACCCACCGAGCCGAGCAGCCGCAGCGAGGAGAGGTCGTGGCGCGCCGGCCAGGAGGCGCCGAAGCGCATCAACCCGCGGATGGCGGTCGGGGCGGTGTAGAGGATGGTGATGCCGTACTTCTCGATGAGCGACCACCACTTGTTCGGATACGGGTAGGTGGGCGCCCCCTCGTACATGAAGGTGGTGGCCCCCAGCAGCAGCGGCCCGTAGACGATGTAGCTGTGGCCGGTCACCCACCCGGGATCGGCGGCGCACCAGTAGCGGTCCTCGTCCTTCATGTCGAAGACGTACTTGAGGGTGGAGTAGATGCCGGTCATGTAGCCGGCGTGGCCGTGGACCAGCCCCTTGGGCTTCCCGGTGGTCCCCGAGGTGTAGAGGATGTAGAGCGGGTCGCCGGCGTCCATCACCTCGGTGGGACAGTTGCCGGTGGCCAGCGGCAGCTTCATAAGCTCGTGGTACCAGTAGTCCCGCCCCGCCTCCATGCGGATCTCGTGGCTGGTGCGCTGCACCACGATGACGGTCTCGACGGTGGGGCAGCGGCGGACGGCGTCGTCCACCGTCTTCTTCAGCTCCACCACCTTGCCGTTCATGAAGCCGCCGTCGGCGGTCAGCACCACCTTCGACTCGGAGTCCTCGATGCGCCCCTGCAGGGCGTCGACCGAGAAGCCGCCGTAGACCACCGAGTGGACTGCGCCGATCTTGGCGCAGGCCAGCATGGCCACCACGATCTCGGGGATGCGGGGCATGTAGATGGTGACCCGATCGCCCTTCTTCACGCCCATGGCCTTCAGGACGTTGGCGAACTTGGAGACGTCGCGGTGGAGCGCGAAGTAGGAGTAGGTGCGGACCTCGCCGCGCTCGCCGACCCAGATCAGCGAGAGCTTGTTCTTGCGCCAGCTCCGCTGGTGGCGATCGAGGGCGTTGTGGATGATGTTGCACTGCGAGCCCTTGAACCAGCGGAAGAAGGGCGGGTTGGAGCGGTCGAGGACCTGATCCCACTTGCGGTACCACTCCAGCTCCTCGGCCTCCTTGGCCCAGAAGCCCTCCAGGTCGTCGGAGGCGAGCCTGGCCACCTCGCTCCAGTCCTTGACGCGGGCCTGGGCGATGACCTCGGCGGTCGGGAAGAAGACCTCGCCTTCCAACGTGGGCTTGACGCTCATCGGGGACTCCTGTCGCTCTGTGAGACTCGAGGCGGTGGTCGCGCCGGGGTGTGCACGCCGTGGGGACGTCGAGTGAACCCGTGAGGGTAACAAATGGCCCTCCGGCCACCAAGAGGCGCACGACGACGCAGCGCGGCAATGGCGCCTCAATCCCGGGGCAGGCGTGTCCGAAATCGACCGGCGGGTGGACGGCGGCTATCCTGCCGCCATGCGTCGTCCTCCCCCGCTCCGCACCGGTGACGTGGTCCGCGTCATCGCGCCGGGGAGCGCCTTCGACCTCCCGGCCTTCGAGGCCGGCCTCTCCGTGCTGCGGGATCGCTGGGGCCTGCGGACGCGGGTCCGCGACGACGTCACCGCGCGGACCGGCTACCTGGCCGGCGACGACCGGCGGCGGCTGGCAGAGTGGGACGAGGCGGTGGCCGACGACCAGGCCACCGCCATCTTCTGCGCCCGCGGCGGGTACGGGGTCATGCGCCTGCTGCCCGCCATCGACCCGTCCCCGCTGCTGGACCGGCCCAAGCTGGTGGTCGGCTTCTCCGACATCACCGCGCTCCACGCGCTCCTCAACCGCGCCGGGCTCGCCACCGTCCACGGTCCGGTGGTGACGCAGCTGGGGCGCGCCCCCGCCGAGGCGCTCGATCACCTCTGGGCGCTCCTCTCCGGCCGGCTCGCCCGCCCGCTCGCCGGGGACGTCCCGCCCCCGGGCCGCGGCCTCTCCGGAGGCGTCACCTGCGTCCCGGGCCGGGCCCGTGGTCCGCTGCTGGGCGGCTCGCTCACGCTGCTGGCCCACCTCTGTGGCACGCCCTTCCTGCCCTCGCTGGCGGGGGCCATCCTGGCCCTGGAGGACGTGGGCGAGCGCCCCTACCGGCTCGACCGCTACCTCACCCAGCTGCGGCTGGCCGGCGCCCTCGAAGGCCTGGCCGGCGTGGTGCTCGGGCAGTTCACCGGTTGTGACGGCGGCGACGGCTCCGCCGACGAGGTGGTGCGCGACCTCCTGGGCCAGCTCGGCGTGCCGATGGTGGCAGGGTTCCCCTTCGGCCACGAGGACCGCAACCTGGCGCTGCCGCTCGGGCCGTGCGCCACGCTGGTGGCCCCGGCGGCGGGCGACCAGGGCCCTCCGCGCCTGCTCTTCGACGAGGGGGCGACGGCGTGATCACGGTGCCGACCCTCCCGGCCGTGGCTGAGGCGCTGGAGGAGGCGCGCCGGCAGGGGGTGGCCCGGGCCCTCTCGGCGGCGGTGCTGCGCGGCGGGGTGCTGGTGCACCATGGCTGCCACGGCGAGCTGGCCGCCGGCGCGCCGGGGCCGCTCGCCCCCACCGATCTCTTCGACGTCGCCTCGCTCACCAAGGTGCTCTGCACCACCACGCTCTGCGCCCAGGCGGTGTCCGAGGGGGCGCTCGAGCTCGACGCGCCGCTCTCCCGCTGGCTCCCGGGCTTCGCGGCCGGGGGGAAGGGCGAGGTGACGGTGCGGCAGTTGCTGGCCCACTCGAGCGGCCTGCCCTGGTGGCGCCCGTACCACGAGCTGGCGGCGTCCGAGCCCGAGCCTTCGCGGCGCCGGGCGACCGTCGTCGCGCGGCTGCTGGCCGAGCCGCTCGAGGCTCCGCCGGCCACCCGCTGCGTCTACTCCGACCCGGGCTTCATGGCGCTCGGCCTCGGGCTGGAGGCGGCGCTGGGCGGTTCCCTGGCGGCGCTCTTCGAGGCTCGGGTGGCGGCGCCGCTCGGCCTGCGCGACACGCTCTTCGTCGACGCGCTCGACCCCGCCTCGCTGGAGCGGGCCGCCGGGCGCCACTTCGCGCCGACGCGACGCGAAGGTCAGCGCGGCCTGCGGCAGGGGAGCGTCGACGACGACAACGCCTGGGCGCTGGGCGGGGTGGCCGGGCACGCCGGGCTCTTCTCGACCGCGCTCGACGTGGCCGCGCTCGGGCAGGCCTGGCTCGACGCGCTCGACGGTCGCGCCTCCCCGGTGCCGGCCGCCGCCGCCCTCCGCTTCGCCGCCCGCGACACCGCCCCCGGCTCGAGCCGAGCGCTCGGATGGGACGTCAGGAGCGCCGAGGGCTCCTCGCTGGGGGACCGGCTCGGCCGGGGACCGCGCGGCGCGCTCGGCCACCTCGGCTTCACCGGCTGCTCGCTCTGGCTCGACCTCGACGCCGGGCTGGTGGCGGTGCTGCTCACCAACCACGTCCACCCGGCCGGCAGCGACCGGGCCCGCATCGGCGCCCTGCGGCGGCGGTTCCACGACGCGGTGGCCGAGGAGCTGAGGTGATCGACTGGTCGAAGGCGAGGCGGGTCCACCTCATCGGTGTTTGCGGCACCGGCATGGGCTCCTTCGCCGGGATGCTCAAGGCGGCCGGCCACGAGGTGACCGGGTCGGACGAGAACGTCTACCCGCCCATGTCCACCCAGCTCACGCGCTGGGGGATCGAGGCCATGACGGGGTACCGCGCCGAGAACCTCGACCGGGCCCGCCCCGACCTGGTCATCGTCGGCAACGTCATCCGCGAGGCCAACCCGGAGGCGGCCGCCATGCGGGCCCGTGGCCTGCCGCACCTCTCCTTCCCGGCGGCGCTCGGCGAGCGCTTCATCGCCCCGCGCCACGGCGTGGTGGTGGTCGGCACCCACGGCAAGACCACCACCAGTGCCATGATGGGCCGCCTGCTCCAGCACGCCGGCCGCGACCCCTCCTTCCTGGTGGGCGGCGTGACCCGTGACTTCGAGTCGAACTACCGGCTCGGCGGCGGCCCGCACTTCGTGGTCGAGGGGGACGAGTACGACACCGCCTACTTCGACAAGGGGCCCAAGTTCCTCCACTACCACCCGCGCACCGCGGTCTTCACGAGCTGCGAGCTCGACCACGCCGACATCTACCGGGACGAGGCCCACTACCAGGCGGCCTTCGAGCGGTTCGCCGCGCTGCTGCCGCCGGACGGCTTCCTGGCCGCCTGCGCCAGCTACCCCTCCGTGCTGCGGATCGCGGCGCTGGCCCGCTGCCGCGTCGAGAGCTACGCGGTCGATCGGCCCGGCGCCGACTGGGAGGCGCGGGGCCTGCGGCTCGGCGCCGACGGGGCCCGCTTCAGGCTGGTGCGCCGGGGCGTCGAGCTCTGCGAGGTCCACCTGCCGGTGGGCGGTGCCCACAACGTCGAGAACGCGCTCGGGGTGGCGGCGGCGGCCACGGCGCTGGGGCTCTCGCCGGCCGAGATCGCGGCCGGGCTGGCCGCCTTCGGCGGGGTCAAGCGCCGGCAGGAGGTGCGCGGCCGGGCCGGCGGCGTGACGGTGATCGACGACTTCGCCCACCACCCGCGGGCGGTGAAGAAGACGCTGGCCGCGGTGGCCGGGAGCTTCCCGGGGGCACGGCTGCTGGCCTGCTTCGAGCCACGCTCCAACACCAGCCGGAGAAACCTGCACCAGCGGGACTACGCCGACCCGGCCAGCTGGAGCCGCGCCGCCGGCGTCTTCCTGCTGCGGCCGGTCCCGACCGACAAGGTGCCGGAGGCCGAGCGGCTCGACGTCGACGCTGTCTGCGCGGCGCTCACCGCGGGCGGCACCCCGGCGGCCGCCTTCGCCGGCGTGGCGGAGCTGGTGGCGGCGGTGGCGGCGGCGGCGCGACCCGGTGACGTGGTGGTGGCCATGTCCAACGGCGCCTTCGGGGGGATCTGGGAGCTGCTGCTGGCGAGGCTCGGGGCCGGCCATTAGATCGACCGCATGGCCAGCGACAAGCCGAGCGACGCCGAGCTGAGGTCGAAGCTCACCCCCGAGCAGTACGCCGTGACCCAGCAGTGCGGCACCGAGCCCCCGTACCGCAACGCCTTCTGGAACCACCACGAGGAGGGGCTCTACGTCGACGTGGTCTCGGGCGAGCCGCTCTTCGCCTCCACCGACAAGTTCGACTCCGGGACCGGCTGGCCCAGCTTCACGCGGCCGGTGGCCGCCAACGTGGTCTCGAAGGTGGACACCGCCCACGGCATGGTCCGGACCGAGGTCCGCTCGGCGGCCGGCGACTCCCACCTCGGTCACCTCTTCACCGACGGGCCCCGCGACCGCGGCGGCCAGCGCTACTGTATCAACTCGGCCTCGCTGCGCTTCGTCCCGGTGGGCCGGCTCGAGGCCGAGGGGTACGGCCCGTACCGCTCGCTCTTTCCCGGGCCAGCCGCGGCGGCCGCGCCGGCCGTGGCGGAGCCGTCAGCGGCGCCGTCAGCGGCGCCCGAGCGCGAGGTGGCGCTGCTGGCCGGCGGCTGCTTCTGGGGAAT
Organism: Anaeromyxobacter sp.; assembly: GCA_025360965.1. Taxonomy (GTDB): domain Bacteria; phylum Myxococcota; class Myxococcia; order Myxococcales; family Anaeromyxobacteraceae; genus JADKCZ01. The sequence goes on from JANYBC010000231.1 coordinate 8,945, forward strand.
GCAGGACCTGCTCCGCAAGATCCCGGGCGTGCTCGAGACCGAGGCCGGCTACACCGGCGGGTGGCTGGAGGACCCGCACTACCACGACACCCACGACAGCGCCTCGGGCCACGCCGAGTCGGTGCGGGTGGTCTTCGATCCGCGCCGGCTCTCCTACCAGGAGCTGCTGGAGCGCTGGTTCTTCCGCATGCACGACCCGACCACCGCCGACCGGCAAGGGAACGACCGCGGCACCCAGTACCGGAGCGCCATCTTCTTCGCCGACGAGCGGCAGCGGACCACCGCCGAGGCGGTCAAGGCGCGCGTGCAGGCCTCGGGGAAGTGGAAGGGGACGCTGGTCACCCAGATCGCCCCGGCCTCGACCTGGTACCGGGCCGAGCCCGAGCACCAGGACTACCTGGAGCGGAACCCGGGCGGCTACAGCTGCCACTACCTGCGGCCGGAGTGAGGCCCAGGCCAGGCCGCGGGCCGCGGCCGGCCGGCTGAAAGGTTGAAGGCCCGGCCACCGTGGGGTGGTCGGGCCTCCGAGGGCTCCGAGGAGGGAGCCTGCTACGTCAGCGGTGACAGGCCGCGCACATCGAGTTCTTGGAGATGTCGGCGGTGGTCTTCTTCCAGCTCTTCGGGTGCGGGCTCACGCCGGCGAAGCCGCCGACCTGGTGGCAGGTGACGCAGAGCGAGGCCGCCCCCTGGTCATGGCAGCCGGCGCAGGTGACGATGTTCTTGCGCGCGGCGTCGCCGTGGAAGTTGCCGCTGGTCTTGTCGGTGCCCCAGCCGATGGGGTGGTTGTTGCGCGGCAGCACGGTCGACCCGGGCGGCTGGACCAGGTTCTGCTGCTCGTGGCAGGTGGCGCAGAAGTTGCTGCCGTGGCACTTGCGGCAGGAGGCCGGGTTGGCCGCGACGTCGATGACGTGGCGCGACTGGTAGTCACCGCGGTGGATGAAGTCCCGCTGCACCTCCTCCGGGAAGATGAAGGAAGGCTTGCCGGGCATGGTGGTGGGGCTGTGGCAGTCGGCGCAGAAGGTCTGCTCGTGGCAGGAGGCGCAGCTCTCGGCACCGCCGCGGGCCAGCCCGCCGTGCAGCTTGAGGAACTCGCCCTGGTGCTTGAAGGACTCGACCGGCTTCGGGTAGCGCTTCAGGTCCTCGTGGCAGCCGAGGCACTTGGCGGCCGCGAACTCCTTGGCGTGGTTGTGGCAGCTGGTGCAGGCGTTCATCGACGGGGCGCCGTAGTCGAGCGCCTTCTGCTCCGGCAGTGAGGTGTGGCAGCGGACGCAGGCGTTCTTCTCGCCCTTGAGCCGGGCCAGGTGGTCGGCATGGCTGAACTTGAGGCCGGCGTCGCGGGTGCGCGGCGGGATCTGCAGCCGGGGCACCGCGTCGTGGCAGCCGGAGCAGGTCTCGCCATTCCTGGGCAGTTGCACGTGGCGGACCCGGTTCTCCAGCGCCGTGGCCTTGGTGATCGAGGCGTGGCACTCCAGGCAGTCGACGTCACCCTCGACGTGAGGGCTGTGGGGGAAGACGAAGGGCGGATCCCGCCGCGCCTCCGGCCTTGCCTCGTTGGCGGAGCAGGCGGCCAACAGCGCCGCGACGACCACCAGACCCAGGTGGCGGTTCATCACTTCACCTCCCGCACGCGGACGACGGCGTTGTAGACCAGCTTGACCATGGCATCGGCCTGCTGCTCGAAGTAGGGGGTGACGCCGGCCCGGCCGGCCACCACCACGCTCCAGGCCTTGGCCAGCTGGTACCCGGCCGAGAGCGAGCCGGTCAGCGAGCTCTTCTGCCCGTTGACCTCCTGCTTGAACATGACCTCCATCAGGTCGCCGGCCACGAAGAGCATGCCAAAGGTCTTGCGCCCGTAGCCGCGCAGCGAGGTGTAGCCGGTGTCGCCGGTCCTCAGGTAACCGACCTCGCCGCCGGCCACCGCGCCGTGGCTCTCCCACTCGACGCGCCCCATGGCCTCGCCGCCGGTGGTGGTCGTGCCCGCCGCCTCACCCGGCTCGATGAGAGCGTGGTAGTCGAGGCCGGCGTTCACCGTCTTCGTGAACTGGTAGCGGACGCCGCCGCCCACCTCGGTCCGGTTGGTGTCGGTGAAGACCGAGAGGATCGAGTTGGCGGCCAGGAAGAGATCCGGCGAGTAGTGGCGGACGTCGAGGTTGAGCGTCAGGCCCTTGCGGGCCGTGATGAGGGCGGTGATGTTGTACTCGGCCACCCGCTCCGCGTAGAGGCTGTAGGTGGCGTTGCCGACCAGCGTGAGCATGTCGATGGGCTGGAGGCGGAAGTCGACGCCGAGGTCCTTGCGGACCGGGTCGGACTTGTTGGTCACCGAGACCGTCGAGACGCCGAGGTCGAGGCCGCGCCCGGCCACGCCGGGCATAGCCAGGGTCCACCCCAGGCGGCCGCCCCAGGCCAGATCGCCGCCGGCAGGGTTCCAGCTGGAGGCGGTGTTCCGCGAGGAGAAGCGCTGCGAGACCGGTACGCCGCCGAAGGCCGAGACCGAGAAGCCGGCCGGCAGCCGGATCAACAGGTCGCCGCCATCGAGCTGGAGCATGCGCCCGGCACCGGCGGCCACGAACTCGCGGCCGGCGCGGAGCTGGACCTGGCCGCGGGCCAGCAGGCCCCTCACGTAGAGCGTGGTCACGTCGCCGGTCAGCTTGCCGGTGGTCCCGGCGTCCCAGCGGACGTCCTGCAGGTCGCCCGAGCCCCAGCCCGAGAAGCTGATCTCGAGGTCCTGGAAGAGCGGGTTGCGCACCTCGCGGGCCGAGACGCGGATCAACTCGTAGACCGTGGCCACCTTGACGAGCTCCGGAAGCTGGCCGGCCTCCGTCCCGCGCAGCTGCTGCCCCGCGGAGATGAGGGTGGTGGAGGAGGCCTCGATCACGTCGGCCCGGGCCACGAACGACGCGGCGAGGAGGAGCGCGGAGGCGACACAGCGAGAAGGCGTGACCATCAGGACCTCGACCTGTCGTTGGTGCGACATGTGCCCACCGCGCCAAAGGGGCTGGACGGGAGGACCCTGAGACAATGACATCGGGGAGGGGAAGCTGGCTTGATCAAAATCATCCGATCGACAAAAGGACCATTTAAGCCATGATGTTGAGAATGAGACCATCGGTGATGCCGTCCGCCTTGCTGCTCCTCTGCACGGCCCTCGCCGGTTGCGCCATGGGGCGGCCACAATTGAACAACTCCCCGGCCTTGGGCAGGCAAATCGACGTGGCGGCCCCCGATCTTCGCGGAGAGGAGCAGCGAATTGCCGACCGGAGCGGTCAAGTACGGATCGTCGATTTCTGGGCCACCTGGTGCGAGCCCTGCCGGGAGCAGTTTCCCATCCTCGACCTGCTGGCCCGGGCCCACCAGGCCGAGGGGCTGACCGTCTATGCGGTCTCCGTCGACGAGGACCTGGCGCAGGTGCAGGCCTTCGTCGAGGCCAACCCGTTCCCGTTCATCACCCTCTGGGACAAGGGCGGCGCCCGCCACGCCGAGCGGCTCGCCATCGAGCGGCTCCCGACCACGCTGGTGGTCGACCGGGCCGGGCGCGTCCGCTACGTCCACCAGGGCGAGCCGCTGCGCAACGCCGCGCAGCTCGACGCCGAGGTCCGGCAGCTGCTCATGGAACCACCGTGAAGCTGGTGAGCGCCTTGACCCGCTCCACCTCGCCGGGCTCGGACGGAGACTCCCGCAGCCAGTAGACCATCTCGTCGGCCTCCCAGACGTAGGGGTGGCTGTCGAGGTGGACCTTGCCACTGGCGACCAGCTGGGTGGCCACGGCCAGCGGGTAGCCGGAGAGGTCGCGCACCAGCGCTTCGAAGCGCCCCTGCCGCTCCGGGTCGACGAAGGCGAAGCCCTGCCGAGAGGTGTAGGCGACGTGGTAGTTCGACGGGCGGAAGACCACGCCCCCGAGGCCGAGCCGGACCGCCATCCGCGCCATCATGGTGCCGGCCTCCTGGGCCAGGCCGAGCCCGGGCACCTCCTGGCCGGGCAGCCGCGGGCGCTTGTCGCTGAAGTGGGCGCGCGGGTGGCGCAGCGAGAACCAGTGGACATAGAGGATCGGGACGCCCAGGCAGCGCCGCTTCTCGAGGATCAGCTCGATGAGCAGGTGCTCCCCAGCCAGTTCCTCGGCGGTGCCCATGAGCCGGACCCGCTCCCCGCCCCCCTCCCGGTCGCGCTCCCCGCCCCCCTCCCGGTCGAACATCAGCCGGAAGTTCCTGTAGCCGAGCCGGACCAGCTGCTTGAAGACGCCGTAGCGGTGGAGCGCCACCTCCATCCCCTGGGCGGTGTAGAAGCCGAGCAGCAGCCGCTGGCGAGTGGGGCGCAGCCCGAGCGACTCCTCGATGTCGTCCGTGGAGAGGTCGCTGGTGTCACCCAGCTCGGCCGGGCTCAGCCCCTCCGAGATGCCGCTGAAGCGGGTGACGAGCGGTTGGTAGTCCTCTGGGATGGCCCGCAGCGAGCGGGTCGCCACCGTCAGGCCGGTGCCGGCAAGCACCCGCCAGGCGCGGCTGGAGTATCCGCCCCCGGGGAGCCAGACCTGCGGCACGCCATCGAGCCAGCGGGCCACGGCGAGATCGCGCAGGCGAGCTCCGGCCAGCGTCATCCCGAGCCGGCCCATCTTGTCGCCGGCCAGCACGTCGCCGCCGGCGATGACGTAGGCGAGGTCGGGCCGCGGAGCGCGCGCCAGCAGGTGGCGGAGCGCCTCCAGGTAGGGCTCGTCGCCGCAGCCCTCCGGCAGCACCGTCTCGTCGACGCCGGGGAGCGGCCCCCAGTCGGAGCCGGAGAGCGACCCGATGAAGGTGCGCGGATCGGCCTCCAGGCAGGCCGCCAGGCCATCGGGGGGGTGGGCGTCGAGATCGAGGATCACCACCTGCCCGCTGAAGCCGCGGTCGCGCACCGCCACGATGGCCACGGCGATGTCGTTGACTGGGCAGAACCCGCCCGCCACGTTGGGCGCGGCGTGGTGGAAGCCGCCGAGCAGGTTGATGGCCGGCTCGCGGGTGCGCAGCGTCTCGCGGGTCGCGCCCAGCGTGCCGCCGCAGGCGAGCCGGATGGTGTCCATCAGCTCGTCGACCCGCAGCTCCTCGGCGTCGGCTCCGAAGACCGTGGCCAGCCCCTCCGGCCGTCCCAGCGACTCGAGCAGCTCCGGGGTGTGGACCCTGGAGAGCCGGTGGACCGCGATCCGCTGTGGCGCCCGCAGGCAGCGCGTCGAGATCGAATTGGTGCCGGTCAGCCACCAGGCGGCGTAGTCGGCGCGGCGTGGCTCGATGCCGATCGAGCCCTCCAGTCCTCCGAGCGGGAGCCGGTACCGCGGGTCATGCCAGAGCGTCACCGGCCGCCGCAGCAGCAGGCCGCTCAGCTTGCGCCCTAGGGCGGAGAGGATCATGCGGCCGGCAGGGAGCCGGGGGCCGGCGAAGACGCGGCCCGGCGCCGGGCGCGGGCGTCGAACCAGACCTTGAGCCAGGCGGCGATCACCTCGAGCGCGATCCAGCCGATCCCGAGCCAGGCGGCGGTGTAGACCTTCTCGAGCACGGGGATGGCCACGGTGGCGCCCTGGCGGGTGGCGGCGCCGCTCCAGAGGACGCCGAGCGGGGAGACCACCAGCGTGTAGCCGACGAGGAAGGTGAGGTAGGCGCTCCGGACCAGGGCCATGAGGAGGGTCATGGACGGGAGTCTACCGGAACCGCGGCAGGTCGGAGGTCCCCTGCGGTGCTCGGGGGCTGCGCCTCTCCGAGGGCGTCATGGCCTGGCGTCGCTCACCGCCACCACCGTGACGCGCCTGGCACCGCCGGGCCGCTCCACCTCGATCTCGTCGCCCTGGCGCCTGCCGAGGAGCGCGCTGGCCAGCGGGGCGCTCACGCCGAGGAGACCGCGGCGGGCGTCGGCCTCGTCGGGACCGACCAGGCGCCAGGTGGTGCGGGCGCCGGCCTCGTCCTCGACCGTGACCCAGCGGCCGAAGGCGGCCTCCCCCGGGGGCGCATCGGAGACCAGCGGCGTCAGCGTGGCGAGCGTGGCCTCCAGCAGGGCGGCGCGGGCCTTGCCGGCCGGGGTGGCGTCGGCGCGGGCAGCGTCGAGCGTGGCGCGCAGCGCGGCCTGGCCTTCGGGCGTCACGTAGCGGACCTCGCCAGGGGCGAGCCGCGGCAGCGCCCGTCCGAGCGGCCCGACGTCGGGCGTCTCCTCGCTGGTGAAGGCCTTCGACATGCGGGGAGCATAGCGCCAATCGGGCGGCCTTCAGGCCGCCCAAGCCACTGGCCGGGACTTCTAGCCGGCATCGCGAGCCGGAACCGCTAGCCGGAACCGCTAGCCGGAACCTCCGGCCCGCCTCCCAACATACCGCCCCACCACCCGCTCTCCGAAAGCCTGCCGGGCGGCCAGCCTGTTGTGGAGGGCGCAGACGACGCGAAGGTTTGCTGCGGTCTCTCGGCCCCAGTCGGCCCAGGGGATGACGTGGTCGAGTTCGAGCCGGTGCGTGGAGCCGCAACAGCCACCTCCGTCGAGCGGCCAGCAGCAGCGGCCCTGGTCCCGCTCCCAGACGGCGCGCTTCACCGCGGCCGGGATGGCTTCGCGGGAGCCGTCTCTCCGATGTGGAGGCGGCTCCGTCGGCGTTGCGGTTTCCGTTGCGGTCGAGGTCGGGGTTGGGGTTGGGGTTGCGTTCGCGGTCGGCACCACCGCTCGCGGCCGCTTCACCTGCCCCCGCGCCCTGGCCTGCTTCTCCAGCAGCAGGTCGAGGGCGGCTTCCAGCACCTGCTCCATCGTGGCGCAGCGGATCGAGTGCGAGAGCCCCTCGCGGGCCGCCTTCAGCTTCCTCACCACCTGCTTGTCGACGTTGAAGTGGACCCGGCGCACGTTCGCCGTGAGGGGGACAATCTCGTCGCGCCTGGCAATGAGGGGCACGTACTCGTCTCGATTTGCGAGAAGGGGCACGAACTCGTCTCGACTGGCGAGGTGCCGGCCGGCCTGCTCGTCCGCGCCTCCCCCATTCGCGAAGTCTGACGTCAGAACTCGCGAAAGAGGGACCTCGGTCGGGTGCGTTCCGGCGGCGGTGGCGGGCTGGGGCTCAGGCTCAGGCTCGGGCGCGGTCGGGGGCGCGAACATGAGCAGGGGCTGAGCGATGGTGGCCGGCGGTGCCATCGACCGGTCCAGCACCCTGGTCACCACCATCCTCGTGCTCGGAACCTGGCGCGGCTGCAGTTCGGCGACCAGTTCCTGCGCCTCCCTGGCGGATAGGCCGAAGAAGCGCGGCGCCACGACCGCACGGTTCTCCTCGGTCAGCACCTTGGCCAGCTCGGCGATGGTTGAGAGGCAAAGGCGGCCCTCCCGAAGCGGCTCGATCACCTCTGGGAAGTCCTGCAGCAATTCGGCGGCGCTCTTGCGATAGAAGGCCGCGCTCTTCGAGAGTCGCAGCTCGACGAGCAGGAAGGCGAAGAGGTTCGCGTGCCCGAGCGCCACCCAGCCGCGCCGCCGGTCGAACTCGGCCAGGGCGACCAGGAAGTCGGCCATGGCGGCCTGCTCCTTGCCAAGGAGGAGCTTGAGCGCGTCGCGGAGCTGCCGTGCTTCCAGGAGTTCGAGGGAGGGGGTGGCCGCTCCGTGCGTCGGAGCCGCGGCCGAGGATGAGGTCGGTTGCGCGTGGTTGATCATTCACGCACCGTCTCATGCGGGTCTGACATTTCCGGGCTCGCCGACACCCATGGAACCCAAGAGGGACGCCTGTTTCGTGAGGGAGGCTCCGCCACCGGAGGCGGCGAGTCTTTGCCGCGCCGCTCGTGTCATCGCGGCGGCGCCGCGGATCCATCCGCTGCTGGCGGGGGTGGTCCGCTCGGCAGCGGCAGCGGCCCCGGCAGCGGCCCCGGCAGCGGCCCCGGCAGCGGCAGCGGCGCCGGGCTAGCGGCCGCGTCCCCGGCCGGTGCGTCGGGCGGGGTCATCCGCTCCGCGTCACCGCCGGTGAAGTCGAGCCGGATCGCCGAGCGCGGGTCGACCCAGAGCCCGTCCACCTTGACGCCCCAGTGGAGGTGCGGGCCGGTGGACCGGCCGGTGGTGCCGACCCGCCCGATGAGCTGGCCGCCGCTCACCGCCTGGCCCACCTTCACGTCGATGCGCGAGAGGTGGAGGGAGGCGCTGAAGACGCCGGCGCCGTGGGCGAGCAGCACCGTCTTCCCCGACATGTAGCAGTCGCGGGCCAGCACCACCTCGCCATCGGCGCCGGCCACCACCGGCGTGCCGGAGGGGCTGGGGAGGTCGAGCCCGTAGTGCACCCCCTCGGTCTTGCCGTTGTAGACCCGCCGGTCGCCAAAGCGCCCGGAGGGCTCGACGTCGAGCGGCAGGCGGAACCGCCCGCCGACCAGGGGCGGTCCGAAGGGCCGGTCGTAGGCCCGGCTGATGGCCGCCTGGTCGAGCGCCATGCGCCTGCGGGCGGCTGCCGGCGGCTCGAGAAACTTCGGAGGGATGGAGAGCGTCGTCGAGGAGAACGCGGGTGGCTCGATCTCCAGGGCCGGCGTGAGCGGAAAGTCGTCGGCCAGCACGCCGACCGTGGCCGGGCCGGGCGGCGTCTCGGTGGGGAGCGGTGCCACGGCCAGCCAGCGTCCCTCCCCGGCCGGCCAGAAGCGGAGCGGCCTCCCGGCCAGCGTCCCGGTGGGTGGCAGCGTGGCGCCGTGCACCAGCACCAGCACCGCGTCGCCGGGGCGAGCCTGCGCCGGCGCCACCTCCGCCACAGGCACCGCCAGCAGCAGCGCGAGCAGCAGTCCGCTCAGCGGCGCCCCTTCGGCAGCCCGAGCGCTCCGCGCAGCTTCTCCATGATCCGGAAGTACTCGCTGCGAGTGTAGGAGCGGTTGAGGATGTGGAAGTCCTTCCTGGCCATGCCGACGCAGCCGAAGCAGTAGGTGCAGTCCGAGCAGTCGCGGCAGAGCACCAGGTAGGAGGAGCCGGCGCAGTTCTCGGAGCGCTCGCAGTAGGCGCTGTCGTGGCAGCCGGAGCAGTCGTGGCAGTGGGTGAGGTGCGAGGAGGTGCGGCAGCCGGTGCAGTGGGTGCAGCGGTGGCAGGCCTCGCACCTCGTGCAGAACATGCAGGAGACGCAGGCGCGGCACTGCTCGCAGCGCACCGAGCCGGGGTTGTCGCCGCTCGCCTCGTGCTCCTCGAGCAGCGCCTGGAGCGCGGCGTCGAAGCCGCGGCGGTCGAGCCGCTCCGGCGAAGGGGGCTCGCCGGGCGTCGCCTCGGCACGGGTAGGGACCATCCCTCGATCCTGCCCCGGTTCCAGCGAGAAGTGAACTCGGCGTCAGGCGGGCCGGCGAGGCCAGGCCCGGTCGGCGCGGCGCTACTCAGCCCCACCCGGCCGGCGCAGCGCGCAGGTCCGGCAGACCGGGTGGTCCCGGTAGCCATCCGCGAGGCGGGCCAGCGGCTCGCCGCTCCAGATGGCCGAGAGCGGCTGGGACCCGACGTCTCCGAAGTCACCCAGCTCGCCGCGCCAGGCCGCCGGGTGGGGGCAGGGGGCGAAGCGGCCGTCGTGGAGCACCCACGCCTCGCGGCCGACGAAGGGGCAGGGTCCGGCCGGCTCCGGCGGCGCGCCGAGCGGGGGGAGCGGCGCCACGTTCTGCAGCTCCAGCGCCCGGCCGGCCCGGTTCGCCTCGGCGGCCGCGCTCCGCATCGAGTTCACCGCCCGGTTCCACCGGTCCCGGCCCGCCTGCGAGCCCGGGAGGGCCCGCGCCGCCAGCATGGCCACCCGCGGCTGGAGCTGGTTCACCTTGACCCGGTCGACGCCGAGCGTGCCGGCCAGCGCCACCAGCGCGCCAAGCTCGTCGACGTTGCCGGCCTGCGCCGTCACCTGGAAGGAGAGCCGGCAGCGGGTGCCGGTCCGGGCCGCCACCTCGTCGCGGGCGGCGGCGAACTGCCGGACCCCGTCGAGCGCGGCGGCGAAGTCGAGCCCGGCCATGATCGCCTCGGCGGTGGCGGCGCTGGCGCCGTTCCAGGAGACCTTGACGTCGCTCGCGACCGGCGAGATCCGCAGCCCCCAGCTCCGTGCGCCGCGCCCGGGCCAGGTGCCGTTGGTGGTGAGGTTGAGCCGGAACCGTCCCGCCGCGCAGGCCTCGATCAGCCCGTCGATGCCGGCCCAGAGCAGCGGCTCCCCCATGGTGGAGGGGATGACCTCCCGCAGGTCCCCGCCCCGAGCACCGGCCAGCAGGGCGCTCGCCAGCCCCGGGTCCATGCGCCGCGGCGCCCTCCCCGGGACAAGCTCCCCACGAGCCCGCCCGCACTCGCACATGTCGCAGGCGAGGTTGCAGTCGTCCGGGTCGGTGACCAGGGTCAGCCGCCACGGCCCACCGGGGTTGGGAAGACGCGTTGACAACCTGTCTGTTGTAACGGAAAAGTCGGCCACCATGAAGAGCACGCCGGAGAGCGGTACCAGGAAGGGACGCGGCCGGTCGACCCCCGATCCCGAGTCGGTCGCCCCGGAGCACCGCGAGGCAGGCAGCGGCGCCACCGACCTGACCCCGGTGGTCGGCACCAACCTGCGGCGCCTGCGGGGCCAGCGCGGCCTCTCGCTGGAGAAGCTCTCCAAGCTCTCCGGCGTCTCTCGCGCCATGCTCGGCCAGATCGAGCTGGGCCAGAGCGCCCCGACCATCAACGTGCTCTGGAAAATCGCCTCGGCGCTCGGGGTCCCGTTCTCCGGCCTCATCAGCGCCCGGAGCGAGGGCGGGCTCCACGTGCTGCGCGCCTCGCAGGCCAAGCTCCTCACCAGCCACGACGGCTCCTTCAGCTCGAGGGCCCTCTTCCCGTTCGACTCGCCGCGGCGGGTCGAGTTCTACCAGCTGACCATCCGGCCCGGCGGGCTGGAGCGGGCCGAGGCCCACAACCCGGGCACCACCGAGAACCTGGTGGTGGCGCAGGGGCAGGTCGAGATCGAGGTCTCGGGCCGGCGCGAGCCGCTCGACGCCGGCGACGCCATCGTCTTCGAGGCCGACGTGCCGCACGTCTACCGGAACCGCGGCGATCGGGACGCGGTCATGTTCCTGGTCATGACCTACGCCGACACCGTGGGCTGAGCGCCATGAACGACCCGGTCGGCGTCCTGGTGGTGGAGCGCGGCATCGCCACGCAGGCGCTGGTCGACCGGGCCTGGCGGGAGGCCAAGGCCTCCAACGACCGGCTCTGCTCCCGCCTGCTCAAGCTGGGGATCGACGAGGCGCGGCTGGTCGAGGTGCTGGCCGAGCAGCAGCGTGGCCCGGGCGTCGATCTCTCCCGCTGCATCGTCGACCTGGCGCTGCTGGACCTGGTGCCGCGCGCTGTGGCCGAGCAGGATCGGCTGCTGGCGCTCTCCGACGAGGGGGGCCGCCTCCACCTCGGCATGGTGACACCGAACGACCACCGGCTCCTCTCCGAGGTCCGCTTCGTGACCGGGCGGGAGGTCTCCGGGTACGTCGCCGTCGAGGGGGCGCTGGTGCAGGCCATCCACGAGGCCTACGACGCCCGCGAGCGGGGCGAGGAGGTCTGGCGCGGGCACGCCGCCGGGGCCGGGCTCCCGCCGCTGCTGGCGGCGGTGTCCCCGGGCGAGGAGGTGGAGATCGAGGTCGGAGAGGAGATCATCCTCGAGGTGGAGGCCATCCCCCTCGGCGACGAGGACGTCCAGTCGGGCGCCGACGAGCCGTGGCGGGCGCAGGCGCCTCCCGAGGCGGCCATCCTGGTCCGGCCGGCCGGGCGGCGCACCGTGCTGGTGGTCGACGACGAGCCGGAGATCAGGCTGCTGGTGCAGCGGGCGCTGGAGAAGCACGGCTACGCGGTGGAGACGGCCGAGGACGGAGCCGAGGCCATCGCCAAGGCCGAGGCGCTGGTCCCGGACCTGGTGCTGCTCGACGCCATGCTCCCCAAGGTGCACGGGTTCGAGGCCTGCCAGCGGATGAAGGCCTCGCCGCGCTGCCGCCACGTGCCGGTCATCATGATGACCGCCATCTACCGCGGCTGGCGCTTCGCCCAGGACGCCCGGGACACCTACGGCGCCGAGGACTACATCGAGAAGCCGTTCCGCTTCGAGGACATGCTCCGCCGCATCGACGCGGTGCTCGAGGCGACCGCCAGCCGCACCCGCGGCGACGGCGCGGCCGCCGCGGCGGAGGTGGCCCGCGGCAAGGAGCTGATGCTGGCCAACCGGCTCCCCGAGGCCCGGGCCGCCTTCGAGGCGGCCATCGCCGCCGATCCCTACTCGGCGGAGGCCCACGTGCTGCTGGCCCGGACGCTGCGGGCCACCGGGGAGGCCTTCAGCGCCATGACCGCCTACGAGAGGGCGGCCGAGCTGCGCCCCGCCCACCTCCCGTCGCTGCGCGCCCTGGCGGCGCTCTACGAGGAGAAGGGCTTCCGCCGCAAGGCGGCCGAGACCCTGGAGCGGGCGCTGGGCGCGGCGCAGGACGACGCCACCCGCGCCGCCGTCAAGCAGGACCTGCTGGCGCTGCTCGGCTAGCGGACTCCCGCCGAACCACCATCGCGGCGCGGCGCCGGCTGCCCGTGATCCGGGCAGGTCGATGCCCGTGCGCCGTCCAGCCACGCCGCCAGGCGCGCGAATCCACGCACGGAACCGGTCTCCCGCCTTCGGCACGGCCGCTGCAATCGGTCCCCCCGAACGACTCGCGCGCGGCCCGGCCCCGCTCCATCCAGTAGCCGCGCCGATCCTGGCCGAACGACGCGGCGAGGCGTGCCCGGGTATCCTCCCCGGGTCGCCTCGCCGCTCCCTTTCCTGGCCCCCGGGGCCCTCGGGTCACCTGCTTCTCGCTGGCCTGGGCGGCCGAGGCGGTCGGGCTCGCCCCCATCGTCGGCGCCTTCGCGGCCGGGCTGGTGCTGGAGGGGGTTCCCTTCGGCGAGCTGCTGCCCGAGGGGGACCGGCTGGAGGACCTGCTCAGCGCTGGCGGCTCGGCTCCCCGGTGACGCCGGTCGCACCGGCCTGAGCGGGGCCGCGGGGGAGCGGAGAGACCAGCGAAGAAGGCCTGTGATCCGCAGCGGCGCGGTCACGGGCGGCGTGAGTGGGCCCCGGGCGCGGAGGTCTGTCGCCCGGGGCACCGGGTTTCCTACAGGGCTTCCTCGCCGCGCTCGCCGGTCCGGACGCGGACCACCTCGTCGAGGTCGAGGACGAAGATCTTCCCGTCGCCGATCTTCCCGGTCTTGGCGGTGCGGACGATGGCGTCGACCACCTTGGCTGCCATGGCGTCCGAGACCGCCACCTCGACCTTCACCTTGGGGAGGAAGTCGACCACGTACTCGGCGCCCCGGTACATCTCGGCGTGGCCCTTCTGCCGCCCGAAGCCCTTGACCTCGGTGGCGGTGAGGCCGGCGACGCCGAGCTCCGTGAGCGCCTTCTTCACCTCGTCCAGCTTGAACGGCTTGATGATGGCTTCGACCTTCTTCACGGTTCACCTCATTCGATGGTTGCCGGCCGGCCGGGCCGCCGGGTTCAAACCGGACTGATTGCAACTGTCGCGCCGCAACCGATCCCCCCGCCTGGCCTGAATGTCTGGGCTTTTCCGGCCGGGTCGCCCGGGGAGGAGGCGGGCACTGCCTGCCGGTCGAGCAGGCGACACCTTGTCCGTGGGCGCCCGGCGCCGCCGGTGCTAGCATCGCCACTCCACGCTGAGGGGGGCGGCACATGACCTGGTGGGCCTGGGTGCTGTTGGGGATCGCGCTGCTGGTGGTCGAGGTGGCCACGCCGGGGGGGCTCTTCGCCTTCTTCTTCGGCGCCGGCGCCATCGTGGTGGCGCCGCTGGCCGCCCTGGGCGTGCCCGAGGCCGGGCAGTGGCTGGCCTTCTCGGTCTTCTCGGTCGCCTCGCTGCTCGGGCTCCGCCGGCGGCTGACCCTGGCCCTGGAGAAGGGCCCGCCGCCCACCGCCGAGCTGGTGGGCGAGCAGGCGGTGGTGCTGGTCGAGGTCACGCCGGGGGGGGAAGGGCGGGTCGAGCTGAGGGGCACGCCCTGGTCGGCGCGAACCGCCGGGGGAACCGCGCTGGTGGTCGGGAGGCGCTGCCGCGTGGAGCGTGTTGACGGGTTGACGCTGTGGCTTCGCGCCGAGTGACGGCGCACAACTGAACCAGGGAGAGCATCGATGCCAGGGATCTACGTCGCCGTCGCCGTCGCCATCCTCGTCATCATCGTGGTCGTCAAGACCGCGGTGGTGGTCCCGCAACAGAACGCCTTCGTGGTGGAGCGGCTCGGCAAGTTCAACGCCGTGCTCGAGCCCGGCTTCCACGTCCTGCTCCCCTTCTTCGACGTCATCCGCTACCGGCACACGCTCAAGGAGCAGGCGCTCGACATCCCCGAGCAGATCTGCATCACCAACGACAACGTCCAGGTGGCGGTCGACGGCCTGCTCTATCTGAAGGTGCTCGACCCGCAGCGGGCCAGCTACGGCATCTCCGACTACTACTACGCCATCACCCAGCTAGCCCAGACCCTGCTGCGGAGCGAGATCGGCAAGATCACGCTGGATCGGACCTTCGAGGAGCGCGGCTACATCAACTCGCAGCTGGTCCAGGAGCTCGACAAGGCCTCGGCCCCCTGGGGCGTCAAGGTGCTGCGCTACGAGATCAAGAACATCACGCCGCCCCAGGACGTGCTGGCCGCCATGGAGAAGCAGATGCGGGCGGAGCGGGAGAAGCGGGCCGTGATCCTGACCTCGGAGGGCGTGCGCGACGCCGCCGTGAACAACGCCGAGGGTCAGAAGCAGCAGGTCATCAAGGCCTCCGAGGCGGTCCGGCAGAAGCAGATCAACGAGGCCGAGGGGCAGGCGTCGGCCATCCAGGCCATCGCCACCGCCACCGCCGATGGGCTGCGCAAGGTGGCCGAGGCCACCCAGTTGGCCGGCGGCATCGAGGCCATGCAGCTGCGGGTGGCCGAGAAGTACATCGAGCAGTTCGGCCACCTCGCCAAGGCCGGCAACACCCTGATCCTGCCGGCCACCCTCTCCGACGTCGGCTCGATGATCGCGCTGGCGACCAACGTCATGAAGGGCTCGGTGGCCGGGCAGGCGCCCCGGGCCACCACCCCGGCGCCGCGCCCGCCGCCCGTGCCGCAGACCTGAAGACCAGCAACTCCCTGCACATACAGGGACGTGGGCGATAGTCGTCCGCCTGGCCCGTCGAGTCCGATTGGCTCGACAGCGCAGTACCGTCACGTTTATGAGAGCCGGGGCAGCGCTGATCACCGGTTCCATGGACGGGGCGGTCGGGAATGCGCAGGGGACTGGTCATCATGGCGATCACGGCGGCGTGCGCCAGGGGGGCGCCGTCGGACCGCATCTTCGTCAGCCAGGCCGGTTCCCGGTCAGTGGCCGTCTTCGATGGATCGACCGGGAGGCTCGAGCAGCGGCTCGAGGTGGGGTTGCTGCCGCACGGACTCCTGCGATCGCATGACGGCCGCACCGTCTTCGTCGCGGCGGTCGGCTCGCAGTCGGTCACCGAGATCGACGTCAGCAGCTTGACCGTCCGGCGGACCTACCTCACCGCTCCGGTGCCGACGCGGAGGGCGGACGGGTCGATCAACCAGGCGCACCTCGACGCGGCGGCCTTCTCCGGGCACGGCAGCTGCTCCGACTGCCACCACGGTGCGCCCGGCGGCGCCCTCCCCACCTACGTGGGAGCCCGGCCGTTCGGCATGGTGCTCTCCCCCGACGGCAGCCGGCTCCTGGTCTCCCATCTGCGCCCTTCCGAGCCGGACCGCCTGGGCCTCGAGCCGGGATCGCTCGCCGTCATCGAGCTCGCCACCGGCACCGTCGAGCGAACCGTGGCCCTGGGGCCGGCCGGCGCCGCCACCGAGGCCGTGGCGCTGGCGCAGGTGGGGAGCGAGATCTGGGTAGTCATGCGAGCGCCGCAGCCCTCGGCGGAGCCAGGCGTGGTCCGTCGCCTCGACCCCGTCACGCTGGCAGCGCTCGGTGACTCGCCGACCGGCAGCGACCCGGTGGCGCTCCTCCCGCTGCCGGCCCGGGGGACGGCGCTGGTCTCCAACTTCGAGTCCAACACCGTCAGCGAGCGCCGCGCCAGCGACGGCGCGGTGATCCGGTACCTGGTCGCCGCGCCGGGGCCGCTCGGGCTGGCGCTCCTGCCCGGCGGACGCCAGGTGCTGGCCCTCGACTACTACTTCAACTCGCTCTCCTTCCTCGACCTGGACGGCGGCCCCACCACCACCATCCCGTTCGGCACCGCCGCCGCCCCCTATCCGAACCCGACCCACGCGGCGATTGCGTCGGACGGGGAGAGCGCCTGGGTAGTCTCCGGCGGCACCCAGGGGCGGCTCCTCCAGCTCGATCTGACCACCCGCACCATCATCCGCGACGTGGCCATCGATGGCCTCTCCTTCGGCGTGGCGGTGGCGCCCGGCGTACCCCCTTGAACTCAACTTCCCCCGGGCAACCCCCGCTCTTCGTCCGACATCGTAGGAAGTACCTGGAGGCAACATGAAAGAGACCGGCCGCATCCTTCTTGTCCTGGTGGCAGTGTTCGTCGCCGCCTGCGGGAGCAGCACAACCACCCCCCCGCCCGGCCACGTGACCGGGCCGAGCACACCCAACAGCGTGACCGGCCTGGTCACCGACATCGGGACCAGCGCACGGCTGGCCGGAGTGACCGTGACGGGCGGAGGTCAGACCACCACCACGGCCGCCGACGGGACCTTCCAGCTCAAGAACCTGCCGGCCGGCACGGTGAGCCTCACCTTCAGCAAGAGCGGCTATGCGCCAGGCTTCGCCAATGGTCAGAGCAGCAGCGCGGGCGGTGACGCGCTCATCCTGACGCTGAAGAAGACCGGCTCGGCGCAGGCCTATGACCCCACGGCCGCGGCGACCTTCATCGAGAAGACCGAGGCCGGTCCGTACACGCTCGCTCTGGCGGCCAACAGCATCGACACATCCGGGGCGACCGGGCCCTACACGGTCTCGATCACGCCCCTCGATCCGACCAAGCAGGCCGGGGCGCTCCCCGGCAACCTCGACGCCAGCGGTACCGGCACCTCGGTGCTGCTCCCGGTCACCTTCGCCGAGTTCAGCATTCTCGACAGCACCGGGAAGCGGCTGAACCTGAAGTCGACGGCCAGCGCCACCGTCGAGCTGCCCCTTCCGGCCGCCCTGCGCGCCAGCTACCCGCTGACGACGACCATCCACTGCTACGCCTACAGCCCTACGGCCAGCCCGACGGCGGGATCCTGGAACGACTTCGTCACCGGCACGGTCAGGAAATCATCGGAGGACGGCGTGACCCCGGTTCTGACCGCCTCGCTCCGCCACTTCTCCTGGTATGGCGGCGCGCCGCAAGGCACCAACTGCGTGGACCAGTGGGTGCACGTGGTCTCGGCGGTCGACGGGAAGCCGCTCCCCAACGCACGCGTCGAGGCCACTCCCGGCACGGTGGCCTGGACCGACGGGAACGGTGACGCCTACCTCCGGTCGGCCGTTGGCCCCACGCCGTCGACCTACACCGCCTATCAGACCGGCTACGACATCGACGGCTCGCTGACCGGGATGCCGGGGGCGAAGTACATCGAGTTCGGGCGGGTCGAGGAGACCCTCACCGGCCTCACCACGGTGCCGTGCAGCAGCGCCATCTCGCCCGGCGCCAGGGCCAGCGCCCTGGCCGGCGCGGCCGCCGCCACCAAGGCCAACGCGCTGGTCATCAAGGTGGGCACCGTCAAGAACCTCCTCTACGAGGCCACCGCCATCATCACCCCGGCTCCAGCCGGCGCCGGCGCGGTGGGCAGCATCGTCGTCCTCCTCGAGCAGGGTGTCCCGGGCCCGGACGGGAAGCTCGACTCGGCCACCAGGGCCCCGGCCGGAGGCGCCAAGATCACGCTCACCCCGGCCGGCGGAACTTCGCTGCCGGTCCCGGAGCTGGTGGCCGGCCCTGCCCCACTCGGCCAGTACATGGCCACCACCATGGCGCTGATCGCGGGCCAGTCCTTCACGCTGGCCATCGACGCCGATGGCAACGGCAGCGTCGACGGGTTCGGCACCGCCTCTGCCCTTGGTACGCTCGGGTGGTCGCGCCCGCTCTCCGGTGCGACGGTGAGCGCGGCCGACCTGGCCGGCATCGACCCGTCCCGGTGGATCTCCATCACGGACACCGGGGTCGCGGCGGCCAACCCGGCTTACGCCCCGCTCTACGAGGTGATCATCTCGCCGACCAGCGGGTCCATGGTGACCAGCCAGAGCTTCTACCTCGGCACCGAGCGCTCCTTCCCGGCCACCGACATGACCAGCGCCACGCCCGGCGCGCCGCTCCTGCCCGGGACCTACGACGGGACGCTGATCGGCTTCAGCGGCTTCTCCAGCGGCGCCGGCGGCGGCTTCACCATCAGCAACAACATCACGGGGGCCAACGTGACCGGGATCATGTACAGCGTCAGCAGCGGGCCGCCCATCACCTTCACCGTGAACTGACCCGGGCTTCGTTGCCCGGCAGGGCTCCGGGCCGCCCCTACCAGGGGGCGGGCCGGTAGTCCTTGTAGAAGTGGCCCGACTGGTGCCGTCCGGTCGTGAAGCCCTCGATGATGGGGGCGACGATGCGGGCGGCGCCGTCGACGATGTCGAGCGGCGGGCTGAAGGCGTGCTCCTCGGCCTTGCGGGCCGCGATCTGGACCGGGTCCTCGTCGGTCACCCAGCCGGTGTCGACGGCGTTCAGGTAGATGCCGTCCTTGCGAAGGTCGGGGGCGCTGGTGCGGACCAGCATGTTGAGGGCCGCCTTGGCCATGTTGGTGTGCGGGTGGCGATCGGTCTTGAGCGACCGGTAGAACTGCCCCTCCATGGCGCTCACCAGGACCACGTGGCGGGCGCCGTCGCCGCTGGTGGCGGTCCCGGGCGGCGGCGTGGCCGAGCGGACCATGAGCGGCTTGAGGCGGGCGGTCATCACGAAGGGCGCCGTGGCGTTGACCAGCAGCACCTCGAGGAGCTCGTGGGTCGGGACCTCGACCAGCGGGAGCCGCCAGGAGTTGGTGACGCGCAGGTCGACCTGCTGCAGGTCCTGGTCGAGGACCCCGTGCGGGAAGATCTCGATCGACTCCGGACCGGCGCCGGCCAGCAGCAGGTCCTCCTCGGTGGTGGCCTGCGAGAGCTGGGCCGAGCGGGTCAGGCCAGCGGCGCTGGTGCGCCCGGCGTGCTCGGTGCGCAGCGCCTCGTCGCTGCGCAGCAGGTGCTGGACGGCGGCGGTGAGCTCGGTGGCGGGGCGGTGCTCGTCCTCGACCAGGTGGCCGTAGAAGCCGGGTGGACGCCGGACCGTCTGGCAGGCGTTCTGGATCTGGAAGTCGAGCCGCGGGAGCGTGGCATCGAGCCAGTGGCAGAGGTGCTCGACGCTCGGGGTGTGGCGCAGGTCGATGCCGTGGATCAGCAGCCGATCGCGCCAGGCCTCGAAGTCCGGCTCGGCGGCGTACCGGGCGGCGGCGTCGCGGGGGAAACGGGTGCAGGCCACCACCGTGCAGCCGGCCCGCAGCAGCAGGATGGCCGCCTGGTAGCCGATCTTGACCCTGGCCCCGGTGACCAGGGCCACGCGGCCGCGCAGGTCGGCGGTCGCGGTCCGCCTGGGCTCGTTCTCGTCGCCGCAGGCCTGGCAGAGCTGGTCGTAGAAGTGGTGGAGGCGCTGGTAGTAGCGCTTGCAGACGTAGCAGATGCGCTGATCGTGGAGCGCGGGCCCATCGGCCGGCGCCGCGGCTGGCGAGGTGGCCGGCGCCGCGGCCTGCGAGGTGGCCGGGGAGGTTGGCTGCTGCGCGGCCGCGTCCTGGGCGGCCGCCTCCTCCACCGAACCGGGCAGGACCGGCCACCAGCCCGAGGCGTCGGTGCCGCGCGTCGGGAGGGGCGGGAACGGGGTCCGGAAGACCGGCTCGTCGCGGAGCCGGCGGATCCCGCTCTGCCGGCGCAGGGCCAGGTCATCATCCTTGCGGGCCACCTGGGCGTTGCGGAGCAGCGTCTTCTGCAGCCGCTTGCGCGCCTTGAGATCCGGGACCGCCAGCTCGCCGGCGTGGCGCCGCAGCGCGGTCCGGGTGGCCTCGTCGACGGTGGCGAGCAGCGCCATGTCCTTCGACACGGCGGCCAGCACTCGGGCGGCCGCGGCGATCTCGGCGGCGGTGGGCGGCGCCTCGGCCGGGACGGCTGCGGGGGTGGAGGGCGCAGCGGGGTCGGTGGTGGGGTGATCGGCGGTGGACACGCGCCTTCCATACCCGTTGGGCGCCGTGGCCGGTAGGGGGGAGGGGTGGCAGGCCACGGTCGGGACCCGCCGCCGGCCGGCAGTCACCGGGAGTCTGCTGGGAGAGCGCGGCTGGTTCCGGGTGCCCGAGGCGGCGCCCACCACCGAGCGTGAGCGGGAGCTCTGGAGGGCCAGGGAGGGCGCCGAGGCGCGCCGGCTCCAGGACGAGCAGGAGCGGCGCACCACCGAGGAGGCCTGGCGGAAGGCCTTCCAGACGGCGCGCCAGCAGCTGGCCCGGCAGCAGCTCCCCGAGGCGGAGCAGCAGCTCAAGGCGGCGCGCGAGCAGCTCGACGACCTGGAGCGGGCCGCCTCGCGTCAGGGGATCCCGCGCGAGTGGAGGTGAGGGTGGGCGCTACCCGGTGCGCCGCTTGTTCCGCCGCGTCAGCGCCTTCTCCAGCAGCATGGCCGGGAAGATGATGGCCGCCACCAGCGCGGCGCCCCCCACCTCGGCGGGGACCAGCGAGGCGGTGCCGAAGACCTCCTGGAGCGGCGGCCACCAGATGAGGGCCGCCTGCAGCCCCAGCACCACGCCGATGCCGGGGAGGAGAGCCGGGTTGGAGAGGAGGCTGGCGCCGAAGATCGAGTCGGTCAGCGAGCGGCTCTCCAGCAGGTAGAAGATCTGGAAGAAGATCACCGAGGTGACCGCGATGGTCTGGGCCTGGGCCAGGGCCAGCGCCGGCGGATCTCCGGAGGCGAGTCCGCCGCGCCACTCGTAGAGGAAGAGCCCAACCGCCCCCGCCGCCATCAGCACCGAGACCACGGCGGTGCGACGCAGCACCAGCCTGGAGAGCAGCGGCGCGCCGGGAGGGCGCGGCGGCCGGCGCATGATGTTGCGCTCCATGGCCTCGAAGGCGAGCGGCAGGGCCAGCGACACCGCCGCCACCAGGTTGATCCAGAGCAGCTGGGTGGGCCGCACCGGGAGCAGCAGGGCCTGGGTGGCGGCGTCGAAAGGGAAGGCGAAGACGGCGCAGACGAAGATCAGCGCCAGCCCGAGGTTGGTCGGCAGCACGAAGGCCAGCGACTTGACGAGGTTGTCGTAGACGCGCCGCCCCTCCTCGACCGCTGCCACGATGGTGGCGAAGTCGTCGTCGGTGAGCACCATGTCGGCCGCCTCGCGCGAGACCGAGGTGCCGGTGATCCCCATGGCCACGCCGATGTCGGCCTGCTTGAGCGCCGGCGCGTCGTTGACGCCGTCGCCGGTCATGGCCACCACCCGCCCGTCGGCCTGCAGGGCCCGGACCAGCCGGAGCTTCTGCTCCGGAGAGACCCGGGCAAAGACGCTGGTGGCGGCCGCCACGGGCCGGAGCGCCGCGTCATCGAGCCTCGCGAGCTCGGCGCCGGTGATGGCGCCGCCGCCCGGCTTCAGCAGCCCCAGCTCGCGCCCGATGGCGCGGGCCGTCCCGAGGTGGTCGCCGGTGATCATCTTCACCTCGATGCCGGCGACCTGGCAGGCCGCCACCGCGGCGATGGCCTCGGGGCGGGGCGGGTCGATCATGCCGATCAGTCCCAGCAGCTCGAAGCCGCCGCTGACGCCCGCCTGCTCGAGCGGCTCGCCCCCCGTCCAGCCCCGCTCCGCCACCGCCAGGACCCGCTGTCCGCGCGCGGCCAGCGCCTCGACCTCGGCGAGCGCC
>JANYBC010000047.1 GCA_025360965.1 Anaeromyxobacter sp.
GCTCCGCCTCGGCGCGGCGAACTGGTGCCAGCAGCCTGACCACCGTCCGCATGGGGGGCGACTCAAGCGGTTGCAGCTCGGCGACGATCTCCCTGGCCTCGCGGGTGGAGATGCCGAGGAAGCGGGGCAGCACCGCCTCCTGGTTCTCCTCCGTCAGGACCTTGGCCAGCTCGCCCATACTGCTCAGGCAGAGCTGTCCCTGTCGGAGCGGACGCTCCAGCTCCGGGAAGCGCTGCAGCAGGCGAGCTGCCTCCTGCCGCCAGAAGGTCGGAGCCGGGGAGAGGCCGAGCTCGGTGAGGATGAAGGCGAAGAGGGTGGCGTGCCCGAGCGGCTCCCAGCCGCGCCGCCGGTCGAAGTCGGAGAGGGCGATGAGGAAATCGGCCATCGCCGCCTGCTCGGTGCGCAGGAGGAGCTTGAGTGCGTCGCGGAGCCGGCGTGCTTCCAGGAGTTCGAGAGGACGGCTGGCGGGGGCGTGAAGGTGCGCCGCGGCCGAGGAGGAGGTCGGGTGGGCGTGGTTGATCATTCACGGAACGTCTCATGCGGGCCTGACATTCCCGAGCGCGCCGACACGCATGAGACCCAACAGGGACGGGCCACTCCTGGCGGTCTGAATCGCGGCGAGGTCCGCATCCACAGGGGCGTCGAAGCTGGAGGTGCGGCGGCGTTCATGACACCAACGCCGCGATCCTGGCCGGCGAGGCCGAATTGGACGCGGGGCAAGCTGTCAGCGAAGGCGAGCTCTGGTCGAGGTTGCGGGCCATCCGGTGAAGCTCGAGATCGCGCCGCGCGCGTGCTCTTCGAGAAGGTCTTCGCATCGTCGCTGGCCGGAGCGCCCTACGGGGCCGAGGTCGCCCTCTCGCAGGCCTTTGAGGAATGGCCTCTTCGGCCCCGGCTGACCCCTCCAGCGGGGTCGGCGCGTGGCCGGGCCGTATGTTCGCCGCGGGCAATTGTTATCACGCGTGATAACAACTCGTCGCGGCGAGGACCCCTCAGGTTGGCGCCGCCATCAACGTGGCTATCCGGAGGAGGTTGCGTATCGACCACCCCGGAGAGGGCCCCTCCTTCGCAACTTCGGACGCCCGAAGTGACTCTCAGTCCGCGCCGCCCGGCGGTGGCGACACGGCGGCGGCGGCGCAGCTACGCGCTATGCGAAGACCACCGTCTTGTTCCCGTGCACCAGCACCCGGTCCTCGCAGTGGAGGCGCACCGCCCGCACCAGCACCCGCCGCTCCAGGTCGCGCCCCAGCCGCTTCAGGTCCTCCACCTCGTCGCGGTGCGAGACCCTGGCCACGTCCTGCTCGATGATCGGCCCGGCGTCGAGCTCGGCGGTGACGTAGTGGGCGGTGGCGCCGACGATCTTGACGCCGCGCTCGTGAGCCTGGCGGTAGGGGTCGGCCCCGGCGAAGGCCGGCAGGAAGCTGTGGTGGATGTTGATGAGCCGCCCGGCATAGCGCGACACGAAGCCGCCGGAGAGGATTTGCATGTAGCGGGCCAGCACCAGCAGGTCCGCGGCGCCGTCGAGCAGCTCCACCATGCGGGCCTCGGCCGCCTCGCGCTGGTCGCGGCCGTTGGGGACGTGCTCGAAGCGCACCCCGAACCCCTCCACCGCGCTGCGCAGGTCGGGGTGGTTCGAGATCACCAGCGAGACCTGGGCCGGCAGCTCGCCGCGCTGCCAGGTCCAGAGCAGCTCGAGCAGGGCGTGGTCGTGGCGTGAGACCAGCACCGCGACCCGCTTGGGCGGGGTCGGGGCCGAGAGCCGCCAGTCCATGGAGTAGGGGAGGGCCACCTCGGCCTCGAAGGCCCTGCGCAGCTCGTCGAGCGGCAGGTCGACGCGGCCGGTCTGGAACTCGAGCCGGGTGAAGTAGACGCCGCCCTCGTCGTCGGTCGAGTGCTGGTCGAAGTCGATGATGTTGGCGCCGTGCCGGAAGAGGAAGCCGGAGACCGCGGCGATGATGCCGGGCCGGTCGGGGCAGCGGATCAGCAGGATGGCGCGGTGATCGGGCACGCCCCGAAAGGTAACAGGATCCTGCGCGGGATCAATTCGCCGCACCGGTGCCGCGCTTTGCCGCGTGGTCATTCGCCGCAGGGTGTTTCACCACGCGTGCTGCTAAGAATGCCGCACCGTTTGGCAGCAACCGGATTGGCACTGATCGACCCGAAAGCGGGGTGGGGTTCACGATGCGTAAAGTCATGATGGCGGCAGCGCTGCTGCTTTGGGCAGGCGCCGGGCGCGGGGCCATCCCGGCCGAGCAGGAGGACTGCCTCGGCTGCCACACCGACCAGACCCAGACCTTCACGCTGGCCAGCGGGGAGAAGCTCCCGCTCTTCATCGACCAGGAGGCTTTCGCCAGGTCGGTCCACGGCGAGAACCTGCGCTGCACCGACTGCCACGCCGGCAAGACCAGCGATCACGCCACCGGCGAGATCAAGTTCAAGACCCGCCGCGACGTGACCCGCGCCTACTACGAGCAGTGCAAGGGCTGCCACTTCGCCAACTACACCAAGACGCTCGACGGCGTTCACTACGCGGTGATGTCGAAGGGCAACGAGAAGGCGGCGCTCTGCGTCGACTGCCACGGCGCCCACGACATCTCCCGGCCGGCCCAGCCACGCACCCGCACCTCCAGCATGTGCAGCCGCTGCCACCCCGTCGAGGCCGAGGTCTACGCCAAGAGCGTCCACGGCCGGGCCTCGGCCGCCAACCCCGACGTACCGGTCTGCACCGACTGCCACAAGGCGCACGACACCACCAACCCGCACGACGGGGCGCTGGCCATGCGCACCCCCGAGATCTGCGGCCGCTGCCACTCGGACCAGAAGCTGATGAAGAAGTACGGCCTCTCGACCTCGGTGGTGGAGACCTACCTGGCCGACTTCCACGGCATGTCGGCCAGCTTCCAGAAGGGGCAGCGCAGGCAGGACGGCAAGCGGCTGGCGGCGGTCTGCACCGACTGCCACGGCGTCCACG
>JANYBC010000082.1 GCA_025360965.1 Anaeromyxobacter sp.
GCCGGCGTGACCGACGGGGCCCGCGACGTGCTGGAGCGGCTCTCCCCGGAGGCCATCCTGGCCCAGCTGGAGGCGGGGGGCGGGCTCGCGCTCAAGGTAAAGACGCTGCGCGAGGGGGCCCAGTGGCGCGCCTTCTTGGACCGCTACCGCGAGCTCGAGGAGGAGGGGACGCTCACCGCCACCCTCTTCGGCAAGTCCTTCCTCCGCGCCTACGCGGCGGTGGCCGGCCGGGCGCTGCAGCGGCAGGGCCGCGGTGGCCGGGCCGGCAAGGCCCTCCCCGATGACGACGACGACCAGCCGCTCGGCACCACGCCGCGCAGCGGCACCACCAGACGCCGGACCTGATTCGGCCGGGAGCCCACCATGATCCGACGCCTCATCCCCATCACCGCCCTGGCGCTCGGCGCCTGCGCCGGCGGCCAGCACACCTGGTCCGGCGACGCGCTCTGCGAGCTGACCCGCCCCGCCGCGGGTGAGCCGACCGGCGACACCTGGCTGGCGCTGCTGCTGCGCGGATACGATCCGGTCACGCGCCGGGCCACCTCGCCGGCGGTGGAGTGCACCGGAGGCCAGGTCCGGTGGGAGGCGCCGGCCTTCCAGTGCAGCGACAGCGCCTCGGCGCGGACCGCGCTGCCCGACCTGGCCATCACCGACAAGGAGGTGGTGGTGACGCCGCTGGGCGATGGCCTGCGGCTGGTCTGGGTCATCACCAACCGCTTCGCCAGCGGCGACGCGCTGGGGCCGGCGGCGGTGGTGGAGCTGAAGGGAGAGCGGCTGGTGGTGCGGGTGGTCGGGAGCCTGCGGGCCAATCCGATCCGGGCCAAGCTCCGGCTGGAGCGGATCGGGCCGGCCGAGGTGCTGGTGGCGGAGGGGGATCGGTGCGCCACCTCCGATCCCGCCTCCTGCGATCGTTCGGCGCGGGTGGTGCGGATCGAGCGCGACCGGCTGCACCCGACCACGGTGGCCAGCGAGACCGGGGGCTGCATCGGGGCGGGGCTGTTCCACCTCGGCCGGGAGGAGTCGGAGCGGCTCCCCTCGGGGCTGTCGCGCCGCTACCGGCTCGACGCCACGGTGGCCTTCTCCCCGGCCGGCTTGACCCGCAGCGAGCAGGTGGTGGTCCACGACCTGGATCCCAAGGCCCCCTCGACGCCGCCGCGGGTCCTCCGCCGCGCCGCCGCCGATGACCTCCTGCCGCTCCGGGGTGACACGTTCGTCACCAGCGGCACCTCGCTCTGGACCAGGATGCGCGCCGCCACCCCGTGAGGCGTGAGGCCGACGATCCGGGTATATAGTGGGGGCCTCCGGAACTGACCGAAGCCCCCGATGATATTCATCTGCCGCAAGTGCAAGCGCGACGTCGACACGCCGGGACGGTTCTGCCCGTTCTGCGGCGCCTCCGCGCCGCCCGTCGAGACCAGCGAGGATCCGGTCGTCGGCAGCACCATCGCCAACAAGTACTTCGTCAACCAGTTCCTCGGCCGCGGCGGCATGGGGCAGGTCTACAAGGGCACCGACCTGGTGCTGGAGCGGCCCGTCGCCATCAAGGTCCTCAACAAGGCGCTCTCGAACGACTCGTCGATGGTGCAGCGCTTCCACCGCGAGGCGCGCGCCGCCTCCCGGCTCAACCACCCAAACTGCATCACCATCCTCGACTTCGGTCAGACCGAGGACGAGCGCTTCTACATCGCCATGGAGTTCCTGGCCGGCCGGTCGCTGGCCAAGCTGCTGGCCGACGAGTTCCCGCTGGGCCAGGCCCGGGCCGTCCGGATCGTGGCGCAGGTGCTGGCTGGCCTGGGCGAGGCCCACGCCAACGACATCGTCCACCGCGACCTGAAGCTGGCCAACGTCATGGTGGAGACCCGCCGCGACGAGCCGGACTTCGTCAAGGTGCTCGACTTCGGCATCGCCAAGCTCAACGGCGCCGGCGACGGGGGCCTGACCGGGACCGGCATGGTCTGCGGGACCCCCGGCTACATGAGCCCCGAGCAGGCCCGCGGCGAGGCGATCGATGGCCGCAGCGACCTGTACGCCGTGGGGGTGCTGCTCTACGAGCTGCTCACCGGCGTCCTGCCGTTCGAGTCGGCGACGCCCATGGGGCAGCTCACCAAGCACCTCACCGAGACCCCGGTCTCGCCGATCCAGCGGCGACCAGAGCTGGGCATCGCGCCGGACCTGGACGCCCTGGTCCTGAAGGCCCTGTCGAAGTCCCCGGCCGACCGCTGGCCCACCGCCGAGGCCATGCGCGAGTCGCTGCTCATCTGTGAGCTGCCGGCCGGTGCGCCGGCGCGGACCACGCCGAAGCCGGCGCCGCGCGCGACGGCGTTCATCTCGGCGGCGTCCGTCCCGGTGGCGCCGGAGGTCAAGGAGGGCCCGCCAGCGCCAGGGGTCCCGGGGCTGCGCCACATCGAGCGCTCCGGAGCTCCCGGCAGGAGGCCTCACGGCCCCGCGAGCGCGGAGCCGGTCGCTGGGACCACCATGCTCCCGCGGGTCGATACCCTGGTGCCAGGCGCGCCGGTGACCGCCGTGCCGACGGCCGCTGGGCCCTTCGCGCCGGCGACCCCCGCGCCGACCGCTCCGGCCGCACCCGCATCCGCGGCCGCCGCACCCGCAGGGCCGACGACCGGGACCGCCATGCTCCCCCAGGTCGCCGCGCCGGTCGCCGCCGATCTGCCTTCGCCAGGCCGCGCCACGCCTCGGCCCGGCGCTCCCGTCGTGCCGGCGACCGCACCGGTCGCCAGGGAGCGGGACGCCACGCCTCCACCCTCGAGCGGCGCCGGTGCCGGAGCCTCCGGTGAGATCCCCCGCGCCCCGCCGTCGGCCGCCACGCTCCCACAGGCGGTGCCTGCCGAGCGGTCGCCCCGGCCGGCGCCTTCGCCCCGGAAGGGCCTCGGCAGCTCGAAGGTGGCCATCGGGGCCGGCGCCGGGCTGGTGCTTGTGGTGGCGTCGATCTGGCTCTTCAGGTCCGACCCGTACGCCCCCCCCGCGGCCGCTCCCAGGGAAGAGGCCGGGCTCACGCTCGGCCGCCAGCCAGCTCCTGGCAAGCCGGTGGCCGCCGCACCGGCTCCGGCCGGAAGCGCGGCCAAGCCCGAGAGCCCGGTCACCTCACCGGCCGCGACGGCGAAGCCGATCGAGGCGGCCCCGACCCCGCCCCCGCCGCCCGCTCCGACCCCGGCTCCACCTCCTGTTGCAACCCCGGTTCCGACCCCGGCCCCGCGGGCCTCCGCCCCGCCGCCGGTGGCCGCCCCGCCTCCAGCGGCAGCTCCGGCACCCGCTCCGACTCGCAAGGGCGCCGGCGTGATCGAGGTGGTGGAGGGGATGAACATCCTCAAGCCACCGCTTGCCACCAGCGGCCAGGGCATCCTGACCGTGACCGCCAGCCCCTGGGGGGTCGCCTCGGTCGACGGCAAGGAGCTGGGCGAGACGCCACGTGAGGCGCGGCTGGGCGAGGGGTACTACAAGGTGCGGGTCACGCATCCGACGCTGGGCGTCAAGGAGACCACGGTGGTGGTGCCACCGGGGAAGCGGATCTTCTTCAACGCCCGGTTCGCGAAGTGAGACGATCGGGTGTCGAGGTTGCCCCCACACAAGGGGTGAGGCAGACTCTGTCTCACTCCATGACGCCCCCTGCACCCAGCCTTCGATTCGTGGCAGCCCTCGGCATCGGCCTCGCTCTCAGCTCGGCCGGCTGTGCGCTCTTCAGGTCGGGCGAGGCCAAGCAGGAGCCGGTCCACCTCCGCGTGGTCGCGGTGGCCCGCCTCAACCCGGACGAGCTCGGGGCCTCTCTCCCCACCTCCATCCGGGTGTACCAGCTGGGGAGCGCCACCAAGTTCAACTCGCTCGAGCTGACCGACCTGCTCGGCGACCCCAAGGCCCGGCTGGGTCCCGACCTGCTCGGGATCGAGGAGCTCCAGCTCCAGCCCGGCGGCGTCGCCGACCTGACCTTCACGCGCGAGAAGGGCACCCGCCTCCTCGGCGTGGTAGCGATCGTGCGGCGGCCAGCGGGGAACGGCTGGCGGCAGGTCGTGGAGCTGCCGGAGCGGAGCGCCGAGTTCGCCTTTGAAGTCGAGGAGTACCGCATCCAACGCCGGTAGTGCTGGCGCGGGGGAGATGGGATGAAGACGCCACAGCGGCTCCTCTGGACGGAGGGGATGTTCCTCTCCCCACAGCACTTCCAGGGGCTCGACCGGTTCCTGGAGGGCGCCCTCGCCTCCCGGCTCGAGGCCGTCTCCCCGTGGCTCTGGGGCGTGGCCGCGCTGGACGTCGACAGCGCCGCCCTCGGGGCCGGCCAGCTGCGGATCCAGCGCTTCGAGGGGATCTTCCCCGACGGGCTGGCGGTGGCCTTCACCGAGCGGGACGCCGAGGCCCCACCGGCGCGCGCCGTGGCCGCCCACTTCCCGGCCTCGGCTCGATCGGTCGACGTGCTCCTCGGCGTGGCCCGCGAGCGCGACGGAGTCTCGGCCTACGGGGAAGGGGCCGGCGAGGTCTCGGCCCGCTACGCGGTCAGCCACCGCCCGGTCCAGGACGCCGGCCGGCCCGGCGCGGCGGTCACCGTCTCCTTCGCGCGGCCGCGGACCTGCATCCTCTTCGGCGACGAGTCGGCGGAGGACCACGAGGTCATCAAGATCGGCGAGCTGGCGCGCACGCCGGCCGGCCAGGTGATCCTGGCGGAGAGCTACCTGCCGCCGCTCATGCAGCTGGGGGGCGCGCCGCGGCTGCTGGGAGGGCTGCGCGGGCTGGTGGCCCAGCTGGTCGCCAAGCACCGCGACCT
Source organism: Anaeromyxobacter sp. (assembly GCA_025360965.1). Lineage (GTDB taxonomy): Bacteria > Myxococcota > Myxococcia > Myxococcales > Anaeromyxobacteraceae > JADKCZ01. The sequence continues at coordinate 4,769 of JANYBC010000082.1, forward strand.
GGCCGGCGGTCGCCACGTCAGGGAAGGCGCGGCCGAGGTGTCGGCGCCCGATCTCTCCCGCATGCTCCAGGTGCTGACCCTGGGCGGCGCCATCCCCGAGGTGGTGCACCTGTCCAACACGCCGGCGGCGCCGCCGCTGGCCGCCTACCTGGCGCTCTCCCGCCTGGCCGGGCAGCTGGCCGCCTTCATGCCCGACCCGGACGTCACCAGCCTGCCGCGCTATGCGCACGACGACCTGCGGGCCACCTTCGACCCGCTGCTGGCGCGGCTGGGCGCCTTCCTGGGCGGCCTGGCCGTGGAGCAGTACACCCGGGTGCCGCTCGAGGTGCGGGGCGGGCTCCAGATCGCCCGGCTGCAGGACGAGCGGCTGCTGCGCTCCCAGTTCTACCTGCTGGTGCGCAGCGAGATCCCCGAGGCCCAGGTCGGTGAGCAGCTCCCCCGGCTCTGCAAGGCGGCGGCGCTGGTCGACGTCCAGTCGCTGGTCCAGGCGGCCGCGCCGGGGCTGCCCCTCCAGTTCATGCTGCGTCCGCCGCCGGAGATCCCGGCCCGCCCCGGCGAGGTCTGCTTCGCCGTGGCCCAGGCCGACCGGCTCTGGAAGACCGTCATCTCGGACCGCACGCTGGCGCTCTCTTTGCCGCCGCCGTTCGATCCGGGGCGGACCAAGATCGAGCTGGTGGCGGTGGGGGCCCCGACGCGGGCCGGCGGCTGATCGGGGCGCGGCGCCGCCCGGAGTGGGCGCCGGGAGTCCCCTGCAGGCGCACCAGGACGGGCCAGGCGGCAGACCGGGAGGAGCGGGCATGGGTAGCAGCATCGACGTCACCAGGGACTGCTTCGACGCCATCCTGGCGCTGCGGGAGGCGGACGACGCCACGCTGCCCGAGCCGGTCCAGCTCCACGCCACGCTGCGCGGCATGATCGACGAGCTGCTCCGGCTGGCGGCCGCCGCCGGCTTCGGCCGGGACGACGTCCAGGACATGTCCTACGCGGTGGTGGCGCTCGTCGACGAGGTGGTGCTGGGGAAAGGCAGCGAGGAGCTGCGGCTCTTCTGGAGCGGCCAGCCCCTGCAGATCCACTACTTCCAGGAGAACGTGGCCGGCGAGGCCTTCTTCACGCGGCTCGAGGCGGTGCGGCGCAACCCGCAGCGGCTCGACGTGCTGCGCGTCTACCACCTGGCGCTCCTCTTCGGCTTCCAGGGCCGCTACCGCGTCCGGGGCGGCGAGTTCGAGCTGCTCAGCATGACCGACGCGCTGGGCCGCGACCTGGCCCGGTCCCAGGCCGGTGAGGCCGACGAGCTGTCACCCCGCGGCGCCCGGCCCTCCGAGGGGGCGGGCCGCTCGGTGCGCGGCGGACCGCTGCTCTGGATCGGCCTGGGCGCCCTGGCGCTCTCCCTGGTCCTCTACGTCGGGCTGCGCATCTCACTCTCGGCCGGCACCGCCGCCGTCGTCGAGCGGATGGCCCCCACGGCGGCGCGGTAGCCAGGCCAGGACATGATCATCCTCCCCATCATCCTCCTCGTCCTGGTCGTCGCCCTCTGGGCCGGCGCCTTCCTGCTGCGCTTCACGCTCTGGATCCCCTCGCTGGTCACGGTGGTGGCGGTGGCGGTGGTGGTGGGGCTCTTCGTCTGGCGGCGCATCAAGGCCAGGAAGGCCTCCGGCGAGATCGAGAAGACGCTGCGCAGCCAGGCCGACGCCCACGCCCAGGCGGTGCGCCCCGACCAGCAGGCCGAGACCGAGGCCATGGAGGCCGAGTTCCTCAAGGCGGTGGCGGCCCTCAAGACCTCCAAGCTGGCGCGCGGCGGCCGCGACGCGCTGGCGGTCCTGCCCTGGTACCTGATCGTCGGGCCGCCCGGCGCCGGCAAGAGCACGGCGCTGCGCAACTCCGGGCTCCAGTTCCCCTACCTCTCCTCCCGCGGCGGCGGCGTCCGCGGCGTGGGCGGCACCCGCAACTGCGACTGGTGGCTCACCAACGAGGCGGTCATCCTCGACACCGCCGGCCGCTACACCACCGAGGACGAGGACCGCGAGGAGTGGTCGGCCTTCCTCGACACGCTGGCCCGCGCCCGGCCGGACATGCCGGTCAACGGGCTGCTGGTGGCGGTCAGCCTCGGCGATCTCGGCGGCGAGACCGAGGAGGGGTGCGTCGACCTGGCCAAGCGCATCCGCGAGCGGCTCGACGAGGTCATGTCGCGGCTGCAGATGGTGCTCCCGGCCTACCTGCTCTTCACCAAGTGCGACCTGCTGCCCGGCTTCGTGGAGACCTTCTCCGACCTGCGCAAGCAGGACCGCGGGCAGATCTGGGGGTTCACGGCCGCCGTCGAGGAGGGGCGCGAGGCCCCCGGCGAGCTGTTCCGGACGCGCTTCGACGAGCTGGTCGCGGTGGTGGACCAGCGCGCCCTGGCCCGGCTCGGCGAGGAGCGCAACCTGGCGCTGCGGACGCGCATCTTCCAGTTCCCGCGCCAGCTCGCGGCCCTTCGGGCCAACCTGGCCACCTTCGTCGACACGCTCTACGCCTCCAACGTCTACCAGGACAGCCCGGTCATGCGGGGCGTCTACTTCACCTCCGGCACGCAGGAGGGGCGCACCATCGACCGGGTCATGGGCGCCATGTCGTCGGCCTTCGGCGTCAAGCCCCGCGACGCCGATGAGCAGCCGGTGCTGGAGGCCAAGAGCTACTTCCTGCGCGACGTCTTCAAGCAGGTGATCTTCCCGGACCAGAAGCTGGCCGTCCGCAGCGCCGGCGCGGTGCGCAAGCAGTAGCTCCGCCGCCTCGGCCTGGCGGCGCTGGCCGCGGTGGCGGCCCTGGTGCTGTTCGCCTTCCCGCTGCGCTCCTACCTGCTCAACCGCAGCATGGTGCAGTCCACCGACGCGCTCATGAGCCAGCTGTCGGCCGCCCTGAAGGCCACCCAGGCCACGCCGCGCCTCGACGTGCTCGACCCCTTGCGGGAGCGGCTGGAGCTCCTGGAGCGGCACGGCCGGGAGGGCCCGCCCTGGTCGCAGGGGCTCGGCATGTACCAGGGGCAGGCGCTGCTGGCGCCGGTGCGGGCGGCCTACGCCGCCGCCGCGCGGCAGCTGGTGGTCGAGCCGGTCTTCTCCCTCGAGGTCGAGGAGATGGACGCCTTCGTGCGGCGCTTGGAGCGGAGCGCCCAGCTGCCCAGCGACGGCGACTACGCGGCCCAGTACGATCGCCTCAAGCTGCACCTGCTCCTCTCCGGCCCGCGGGGACCGGGGGAGCCGCGCACCAGCTCGGACGCCGACCGCGACTGGCTCACCGAGCGGCTGGCCGAGAAGTGGGTCGGCGGGTCCAAGGGCCGGGATCCCGGCGCCGCCCGCCGGGTCACCGCCAACGCCGCGCTCTTCGCGCAGCTCCTGGTCATCGATCCCAGCCTCTCCCTGACCCGCTACGACGACCTGGTGCGCCGCATGCGCGGGATCCTCTCGCGGGTCTCCTTCACGAGCCTGGCGGTGGACCGGCTGGTGCGGGTCACCGAGCCCAAGGGGCTCGACCTCACCATGCCGGCCATCCTCGGCGAGCCGGTGCCGCTGCTGCGCAACGAGACCAAGGTGCGGGGCGCCTTCACGCGCCGCGGCTACGAGGAGGTGGTCAAGCCGCTGCTCGACGAGCCGGGCTCGGTGCTGGAGCCGTGGGTCCTGGCGCGCGACGGCAAGGACGAGGACGATCGCCTCGCCGAGGCGGCGGTGCGGCTCCGCACCCGCTACTTCGAGCTCTACATCGACGAGTGGCGGCGCTTCCTCGAGGCCACCCAGGTCGACGCGGCGGCCGGCAGCGGCGCCCTGGCGGTCCTGCAGGAGCTGACCCGCGGGGAGCCGCCGCCCTTCGCGCGCCTCTTCCGGGCGGTGGCCTTCAACTCGCGGGTGGGGGGCCTGGGCGGCCAGCTCGAGAAGGCCGGGGAGGGGGTCCTCGAGAAGGTCCGCAATCGGCTCGGCGCTGGCAAGGCGGTGGCCTCGGCCCTGGCGGGCGACCCGACCGCGGAGCGTCAGCTCGGGCCGCGCGACGTGGAGCGGGCCTTCGCCGGCTTCGCCTCCTTCGCCGTGGCGACCGAGCCGGTGCTGGGCGCCGCCGCCCCGGCCACCCCGCCGGCGCCGGGCGGGGCGCCGCCGCGCAGCATGCCGCTCGACGTCTACCAGGAGCAGCTGGCCTTCGTGCGCGACGCCCTGCAGGCCACCCTGGAGGGCGGACCGAACGCGGCGCTCCTGGAGCGGGTCTCGGCGGCGCGCACCAAGATCCGGGCGCTCATCGACGGGTCGGAGATCGGCTGGCGACCGCGGCTCGAGGCGCTGCTCTGGCCGCCGCTCGACTCGGCCAGCCGGGACACCGCCAAGCAGGCCGCCAGCGGGGCCAGCCTGGAGTGGTGCTCCGCCGTCTTCAAACCCTTCCGGAGGAGCCTGGCCGGAAAGTACCCCTTCAACCCGGGCGGCGAGGACGCCGCCATCGCCGACCTGTCCGAGTTCTTCCGGCCCGGCGGGATCCTATGGGGCTTCTACGACGCCGCGCTCAAGGCCGACATCCAGCGCACCGGGGAGGGCTTCCGGTTCGCCCGCCAGCTCGGCGGCGTGAGCGGCTTCCGGAGCGAGCTGCTCTACTTCCTGGCCCGCGTGCAGGACGTGACCGCCACGCTCTTCCCGGCCGGGGCCACCGAACCCAAGGTCGAGTTCTCGGTGCGGGTGCGGCCCACGCCCGGCGTGTCGGTGATCTGGTTCGAGGTGGACGGGCAGCGCTTCGACTACCGGAACGGGCCGGAGGAGTGGCACAAGCTGGTCTGGCCCGGGAGCAAGACCCCGGGCGCCTCGATCCGCGTCAAGGCGGCCGGGGGCCAGGAGGAGGTGCTGCAGCAGGAGGGCGACTGGGGCCTCTACCGGCTCATCGAGGCCGGGGCGCTCAAGGGCAGTCCCGGCGGTCGCGACTTCGCGGTCACCTGGAGCCTGCCGTCGATCGGCGCCAGCGTCACCATCGACTTCCGCCCCTCGCGCAGCGACGCGCCGTTCTTCGGCGTGCGCCGGCCGGGAGTGGCGCCGCGCTTCCTGGGCAGCTTCCGCGCCGGGGTGGCGCCACCGGCCGCCATCGGCAACGGGGGGCCCGGCTGTGGGTAGCCTGCGCCACGGCGCCGTCGGCCTGTTCGGCAAGATCCCCGCCCAGGGGGACTTCTTCCGCGCCGAGGTCTCGGCGCCGACGGCGCAGGCGCTGGTCTCCTGGCTGCAGGAGGCCATGGAGCCGGTCTACCGGCTCGGGCTCAAGCTCTCGCCGGCGCCGGTCCGCTTCCTCTTCCGGGCGCCGCCCTCCGGCGACGCGCTGGTCGGCGTGCTGGCGCCCGGCTCCGACAGGGTGGGGCGGTCCTTCCCGCTCTGCCTCTTCGTCCCGGTGGCCGGCCCCGGGCTCGAGGCAAACTTCGCCGGGCTGCCGGTCGCCTACCGGAAGTTCCTCGACGACGCCGCGGCGCTGGTGAACGGCGTCGCCGGGCTGGACGGCCCGGCGCTGGTGGCGCGCGCGCGGGCGCTCCCGCTCCCACCCGACGACTCGCTGGAGAGGGCCCTGGCCGGCCTGCAGCAGGAGGCCCGCGGCTCGCCGGCCCGGGAGCTCTCGCAGCGCCTCTTCGGGGATCTGCCGGCCGGCGCCATCGCCTACGCCCTGGCCACGCTGGCCGC
>JANYBC010000095.1 GCA_025360965.1 Anaeromyxobacter sp.
CGAAGCCGACCGACCGGGTGATGATGTTCTTGTAGCGGCTGGTGCGGGCATCCTCCTCGGTGATCACGCCGCTGCGGAGCTGCTCGGCGACCAGCGAGTGGTCCTGCGTGACCTGGTAGATGTGGCCGGCGCTCGGCGCCAGGGCGGGCAGCGGCCCGCAGCGTGTCGATGTCACCCTGAGCGAAGCTTCCGCGCCGCGTCGCTTTCTCGGTTCTCGCGTTGACCCTCGCTCGATCGCAAGGGTACGCTGCCGCGAATGGCATCACCGCACCTCCGGATCGCCGCGCGCGGCCTGACCGACGTCGGCCAGCGGCGCGAGCAGAACCAGGACGCGCTGCTCATCGACGAGCCGCTCGGTCTCTTCGTCGTGGCCGATGGCATGGGGGGGCACGCCGGGGGCGGGACGGCGTCCCGGCTGGCTGTCGAAACCATCCGCACGGCGATGCTCCGCGCCAAGGCCGAGGAGCCGGCCCTGTTCGGCTCGGGCGCCGAAGGGGAGGAGAACCCGCTGCCGGACATCCTCGGCCACGCCGTCGAGGAGGCCTGCGCGGCCATCTACGAGGCGGCCCAGGCCGACGGCGAGCTGGCCGGGATGGGGACCACGGTCACGGCCGTGCTGGTCGACGGCCGCTCGGCCTTCGTGGCCCACGTCGGTGACAGCCGGGCCTACCTGCTCCGCTCCGGCCACATCTACCAGGTCACGCAGGACCACTCGCTGGTCGCCGAGCAGCTCCGCAGCGGCGTGATCACCGAGGAGGATGCCCGCACCAGCCGCTACAAGAACATCATCACCCGGTCGGTCGGCTTCGAGCGCGAGGTGCTGGTCGACCTGATGGGGCTCGAGCTGGAGGCCGGCGACGCGGTGGTCGCCTGCAGCGACGGGCTCTCCAACCACGTCGACGACCAGGAGATCCTGGCCCTGGTCGAGGAGGAGGGGGATGCGGCCGTCGAGCGGCTGGTCGACCTCGCCAACGACCGCGGGGGGGACGACAACATCACGGTCGCCCTGGTCCGGATGTCCGAAACGCAGGCCTCCGGGAGCAAGGAGCCGGTCGCCGAAGTTGACCCGGCCGTCCCGGACCTGGGCGATGTGCCGTCGGCAACGGGCCGCGAGGCTGGCAAAAGCGACAGCGGCAATCATGCCTGACCCTGCATGGATCGGCTCCTGGCCCTGAACGAGGCAACCCGCAAGGGTGGCTGGCGGCTTGCCCGTTCCTTGACACCCTTTGGCGGGGTCTGCTACCCGTTCCCCTTGGTCAGTCCGCAAGGCTGGAGCCCCCGCTCCGGCTCGTACGCCTTCAAGCCGGGAGCCCCTCCGAGCATGGCCGCTGCGCCCAGATCCCAGGTCTTCACGGTCATCGTGGTCTCCGACCACAGCCAGGCCGTGCGCAAGTTCCGCGTCCCGCGCCCGTGGCTGCAGAAGGCGACCTGGGGCGGGCTCGGGCTGGCCCTCATGGCCCTGGTGACCGGCATCCACTACCTGACGCTGCTCTCGGCCTCCTCGGAGAACTCGACCCTCCGCGAGGAGAACGCCCAGCTCCGCAGCCAAGTGCTGCTGGTGCAGGAGAAGGTGGCCCACATCAGCGCCACCCTCGACCGGGTAGAGCGCTTCGACGCCAAGCTCCGGACCGCCGTCACCTCGCTTCAGGACCCTGAGCGCAACCTGGCCATCGGACCGGTCGGGGTCTCAGAGCCCGAGTCGCTCCCCGCCGGGCCGCTCCCGGCCGGCGACCAGAGCGTCAAGGCGCTCCCCGGCAAGCTCGGCTCGCTGGAGGCCGACGCGGCCCGCTCCGAGCAGAGCCTCCGGCAGCTCCAGGAGTACTTCGACGACCAGCGCTCCCTGCTGGCCTCGACCCCGTCGATCTGGCCGACCCGTGGCTGGGTCACTTCCGACTTCGGCACCCGCGTCGACCCCTACTCCGACGACCGGAAGATGCACGAGGGGCTCGACGTCGCCACTCCGCACGGCCAGCCGGTCGCCACCCCGTCCGATGGGGTGGTGGTCTTCAACGGCGTCGAGGGCGGCTACGGCAAGGTGCTGGTGATCGACCACGGCTACGGCGTCAAGACCCGCTACGGCCACCTCTCCGAGACCTTCGTCCGGGTCGGTGACCGGGTGAAGCGCGGCGACAAGATCGGCGCCGTCGGCAACACCGGCAAGTCGACCGGGCCGCACCTGCACTACGAGGTGCGCGTCAACGGCATCCCCGAGAACCCGAGGAAGTTCATCCTCGAGTAGCGGCCGGCCGGCAGCCGGCGCACCGCTCAGCGCGCCGCCGCCACGCGCGCCGGCTCGATGCGCCCGAACCCCACGAAGAGCTCGCCCGCCAGCGTCGGCGAGCGGTCGTCCCTGGAGACTCGCACCCGGAGCGGCGCGTTGAGCTCGGCGCCATCCTCGGCGCGCGAGGTGCCGGGCCGCTCCAGCATCAGGTGGCCCCGCACCACGCCGGTCCCGGCCCGGTGCAGGAAGGTGACGGTGCCCCGCTGGTCGACCCACTCTACCAGGCCGATGTGGGTGAAGGGGTCGTCGAGCGCCCCGTTGCCGTTCCGGTCCCAGGTGTCGTCGAAGAAGACCAGGTCGCCCGGCGCGGGCCAGTCACCGCCGCGCCAGCGGCTGCCGTAGCGGCCGGCCGCCGCCCAGAGCGCCGCCACGCCAGAGGTCTCGCCCGGGGCCGCCAGGACGGCCAGCCGGCGCAGCGCCACCCCCTCGCTGGCGTAGACCGCCTCCACGAAGCCGGAGCAGTCGGGGGTGAAGCGCTCGCCCCCGACCAGGAACGGGCTGGTCCCCTGGCCCAGCCAGGCGTGCCCGCGGGCCGCCAGGCGGGCCTGCAGGTCGCTCTGGTCGAGCGCTTCACGGAGCGTGATCGAGGGCCCGGCGCAGCCGTCGCAGAGGGCGGCGAGGACGATCAGCGCGGCGAGGGCGCGCAGCGGCGCGAGGCGGGGCACGGGCTCCCACTCTACGGGAGGCCGACGGAATTCAAAATCCCGAGCGTTGACGAGGACCCGGAGTGGTCATTGGGATGAGTTCGGGGTAGTCAATGGCGGTATTCTCCCGCCCCTTCTCGCGAGGTCGGAACGCACACATGCTGAACTACGTCCTGAAGAAGGTGCTCGGCACCAAGAACGAGCGAGAGCTCAAGAAGATCCGGCCCCTGGTGGTGCGGATCAACGAGCTCGAGCCGCGCATGAAGGCGCTCGCCGACGCCGACTTCCCCCGCCTCACGGCGCAGTGGAAGCAGGAGGTCAAGCAGGGCCGGACCCTCGAGGACCTGCTCCCCGAGACCTTCGCGCTGGTCCGCGAGGCCGGGGTCCGGTCCCTGGGGATGCGCCACTTCGACGTCCAGCTCATCGGCGGGGCCGTGCTCCACGGCGGCAAGATCTCCGAGATGAAGACCGGCGAAGGCAAGACCCTGGTGGCCACGCTCCCCTGCGTGCTCAACGCCCTCTCGGGCCGCGGCGTCCACGTGGTCACCGTCAACGACTATCTGGCGCGCCGCGACGCCGAGTGGATGGGGCGGCTCTACACCTTCTGCGGGCTCTCCACCGGGGTGGTGGTCCACGGGCTCACCGACCAGGAGCGCCAGGCCGCCTACGCCTCCGACATCACCTACGGCCAGAACAACGAGTTCGGCTTCGACTACCTGCGCGACAACATGAAGTTCCGGCTCGGCGACTACGTCCAGCGCGAGCTCAACTTCGCCATCGTCGACGAGGTCGACTCGATCCTGGTGGACGAGGCCCGCACCCCGCTCATCATCTCCGGCCCATCCGACGAGTCCTCCGACCTCTACTACAAGGTCAACACCGTCATCCCCTCGATGATCCGCGACGCCGACTTCACGGTCGACGAGAAGAGCCGCACCGTGGTCATGACCGACGCCGGCGTCGAGAAGATCGAGCGCAAGCTCTCGGTGAAGAACCTCTACGATCCCGACTCCATCGAGGTCCTGCACCACGTCGAGCAGGCCCTGCGCGCCCACCACATCTACCGCAACGAGGTGGACTACGTCGTCAAGGAAGGCGAGGTGCTGATCGTCGACGAGTTCACCGGCCGGCTCATGCCGGGGCGGCGCTGGTCCGACGGGCTCCACCAGGCGGTGGAGGCCAAGGAGGGGGTCAAGATCGAGAACGAGAACCAGACCCTGGCCACCATCTCGTTCCAGAACTACTTCCGCATGTACTCGAAGCTGGCCGGCATGACCGGCACGGCCGACACCGAGGCGGAGGAGTTCGCGCAGACCTACAAGATCGACGTCATGGTGGTCCCCACCAACCAGGTGAACGTCCGCAAGGACTCGGAGGACGTCGTCTACAAGACCGAAGGCGAGAAGTTCAGCGCCCTCTGCGACGAGATCGAGAAGCGTCACCAGTCCGGCCAGCCGGTGCTGGTCGGCACGGTCTCGGTGGCCAAGAGCGAGGTGGTGGCGGCGCTGCTGAAGCGGCGCGGCGTCGCCCACAACGTCCTCAACGCCAAGAACCACGGGCGCGAGGCCGAGATCGTGGCCCAGGCCGGCCGCAAGGGCTCGGTCACCATCTCCACCAACATGGCCGGCCGCGGCACCGACATCGTGCTCGGCGGCAACCCCGAGATGATGGCCAAGCACGAGCTCGGGCTCGAGCCGGACGCCCCCATGGACGGCGAGGAGCAGGAGGCCTTCGAGGCCCGCCGCGCCGACTGGGCCAGGCGGCTCGCCACGCGAGTGGCCGAGCTCCGGGTGCAGTGCGCCGCCGAGCACGACCAGGTGGTGGCCCTGGGAGGCCTGCACATCGTCGGCACCGAGCGCCACGAGTCACGCCGCATCGACAACCAGCTGCGCGGCCGGGCCGGCCGCCAGGGCGACCCGGGCTCCTCGATCTTCTACCTCTCGCTGGAGGACGAGCTGATGCGCATCTTCGGCTCGGACCGGATCTCCGGGCTCATGGAGAAGATGGGCATGAAGCCCGGGGAGCAGATCGAGCACCCCTGGCTGACCCGCTCCATCGAGGGAGCGCAGAAGAAGGTCGAGGCCCACAACTTCGACATCCGCAAGAACCTGCTGGAGTACGACGACGTCATGAACCAGCAGCGCCGCTCCATCTACGCGCTGCGCCGCATGGTGCTCGGCTTCGGCGCCGGCGTGCCGGTGGTCGAGTACGACGAGGACCCCAAGACCCGCATCAAGACCCGCCGGGAGAAGATCTGGACGCTGGAGGACCAGCGCGAGCACATGCTCGACCTGATCGAGGACCTGGTCGTCGACATGGTGGGGGGCGCCTGCCCGCCCAACATGGGCGACTGGAACCTCCCGGGGCTGTCGGCCATGGTGAAGGAGCAGTTCGGCGTGGAGATGAAGTTCAGCGCCCCCAGCGCCAAGGCCGCCGAGGCTCGCCAGGTGGTCGAGGAGCAGGTCTTCGCGGTGGTCAGCAAGGCCTACGCCGCCAAGGAGGCCGAGCTCGGCACCGGCCAGGACGGCGTCCCGGTCCTGCGCCGCTACGAGCAGTGGCTCTACCTCCAGTCGATCGACCAGATGTGGAAGGACCACCTGCTCTCCATGGACCACCTGCGCCAGGGCATCGGGCTGCGTGGCTACGGCCAGAAGGATCCGAAGCAGGAGTACAAGAAGGAAGGCTACGAGATGTTCGTGGCCATGACCTGGCGTGTGAAGGGCGGGGTGGTCGGCAACGTGCTGCGGCTCCAGCTGGCGAGGCAGGAGAGCGCCGAGGAGATCGAGCAGAAGCGGATCGCGGCCCAGCGCAGGGCCCTGCAGCGGATCACCGAGTCCCACGCCGCCGCCGCGGGCGACGACGAGGAGGCCCCGCGGACCAAGACCGAGACCGTGGTCCGCCAGGCCCCCAAGGTCGGCCGCAACGACCCCTGCCCCTGCGGCTCGGGCAAGAAGTACAAGAAGTGTCACGGGGTGAACGAGGCGTAGTGCCGCGACCCGCCTCGCCTCGCCGGTGCCATGAACATCCTCGGGATCTCCGCCTGGTACCACGACTCTGCCGCCTGCCTGGTGCGCGACGGCCGGGTGGTGGCGGCCGCCCAGGAGGAGCGGTTCAGCCGGCGCAAGCACGACGCCGCCTTCCCGCTGCAGGCGGCCCGGGCCTGCCTGGCCGAGGGCGGGCTGGCCGCCGCCGATCTCGACGCCGTCGCCTTCTACGACAAGCCGTTCCTCAAGCTGGAGCGGCTGCTCGAGACCCACCTGGCCTACGCTCCGCGCGGCCTGCCGGCCTTCCTCCGGGCCATCCCGGCCTGGCTGGGGCAGAAGCTCTGGGTGCCGGACCTGGTGGCAGAGGCCCTCGACTACCGTGGCCCGGTCCTCTTCGCAGAGCACCACGAGTCGCACGCGGCCTCGGCCTTCTTCCCGTCTCCTTTCGAGGAGGCGGGCGTGCTCACCATGGACGGGGTGGGCGAGTGGGCCACCACCAGTTGGGGCGCCGGGCGGGGCGGCCGCGTCGAACTCCAGGCCGAGCTGCGCTTCCCGCACTCCCTGGGGCTGCTCTACTCGGCCTTCACCGGCTTCTGTGGCTTCAAGGTCAACTCCGGCGAGTACAAGCTGATGGGGCTGGCCCCCTACGGCGAGCCCCGCTACGTCGAGCTGATCCGCGAGCGGCTCATCGACCTCAAGGAGGACGGCTCGCTCCGCCTCGAGATGTCCTGCTTCGAGTTCGGGGCCGGGTTGCGCATGACCGGGGCGCGCTTCGCGGCGCTCTTCGGAGGGCCGGCCCGCCGGCCCGAGGCGCCGCTCACCCAGCGCGAGCTCGACATCGCCCGCTCCATCCAGGAGGTGACCGAGGAGGCGGTGCTGCGCATGGCGCGGACGGTGCGGCGGGAGACCGGCCAGCGCGACCTCTGCCTGGCCGGCGGGGTGGCCCTCAACTGTGTGGCCAACGGCAGGCTGCAGCGCTCCGGGCTCTTCGACCGGCTCTGGGTCCAGCCGGCGGCCGGCGACGCCGGCGGGGCGCTGGGGGCGGCGCTGGCCGTCCACCACCACCACTTCGGCCAGCCGGCTCCTCGGAAGACCGGGCGCGACCTGCAGCGCGGCTCGCTGCTCGGCCCGGCCTACGGGGACAGCGCCATCGCCGCCTTCCTGGCGGCGCGCGCCCTCCCGCACCTCCGCCTCGACGAGGAGCCGCTCCTCGACGCCGTGGCCGGCCTGCTGGCCGAGGGGCAGGTGGTCGGCTGGTTCCAGGGGCGGATGGAGTTCGGTCCGCGGGCGCTCGGCAACCGCTCCATCCTCGCCGACCCGCGCGCGCCCGACATGCAGCGGCGGCTCAACCTGGCCATCAAGTTTCGCGAGGGCTTCCGCCCCTTCGCCCCGTCGGTGCCGGTGGCGCGGGCCGCCGACTGGTTCGACCTGGCGGGGGAGAGCCCGTACATGCTGCTGGTGGCCGGCGTGAAGCGGCTTCGCCCGCTCGACGCGGCGGAGTCGGCGCTGCGCGGCCTGGCCCGCCGCGACCTGGTCCGATCCCCGATCCCGGCCGTCACCCACGTCGACGGCTCGGCGCGCGTCCAGACCGTCCACCCCGACGACAACCCGCGCTACCACGCCCTCCTGGAGCGGTTCGGCCGGCTCACCGGCTGCCCGGTGCTGGTCAACACCTCCTTCAACGTGCGGGGGGAGCCGATCGTCGAGTCGCCGCGCGACGCCTGGCGCTGCTTCATGCAGACCGGGATGGACGCGCTGGTGCTGGGGAATCACCTGCTGCGAAAGGCCGACCAGCCGCCGCTGGCGCCCGGCGAGAATGGAGGGCCACGTGAGCTTGATTGACGACGTGAAGGGCTCGCTCGGCGGGCTCGACCTCTCGCCGCGCGCCCTGCGCCGCTTCGGCCTGCTGGTCGGCGCGGTCCTGCTGGCGCTCGGCCTCTGGCTTTGGCGGTACGCCGGGCAGCACGCACCGCCCGGGGCCGTCCCCCTGCCGGCGCTGGTGGCCGTCTTCGGCGCCGCCCTGATGGCCGTCGCCGCGGTCACCCCGTCGCGGCTCCGGGTCCTCTACCGCCGCTGGATGACGCTGGCCTTCACGCTCGGCTGGTTCACCTCCCGCCTCCTGCTCATCGCCATCTTCTGCCTGGTGGTGACCCCCATCGCCCTGGTGGCGCGGCTGTCCGGGAAGCGTTTCCTCGACCTCAAGCCCGACCGCGGCGCGACCTCCTACTGGACGCGGCGGGACCCGGCCCGGCGCGTCGACCACCGGAAGCTCTCGTAGCCGGGTCGAGGAGAGGAGCCCCCGTGTCCAAGGCCCGCATCATCGTCGAGTACTTCGAGTTCCTGCGGGCCGGGAAGAAGTGGTGGCTCCTGCCCATCGCGGCGCTGCTCATCCTGCTCGGCGCCCTGCTGGTGCTGACGCAGGGGAGCGCCCTGGCGCCGTTCATCTACACGCTGTTCTGACCGGGGCCACGTGGGGAAGCGCTCCAGCCGGGCGGTCGCCGTCACCGCCGCCGCGCCGCTCTCGCCGGCCAAGGCCTGGGCCTTCCGGCTGGTCTCGGTGCTGGTGCTCCCGGTGCTGCTGGCCGGCCTGCTGGAGGGGGTGCTGCGGCTGGCCGGCGCCGGCTACCGCCCCGGCTTCACGGTGCCGTGCCGGGTGGAGGGGAGGTCGGCGTCCTGCGAGAACCCCGACTTCGGGCGCCGCTTCTTCCCGCCCGGGCTGGTTCGCAGCCCCAGCCCGATCGTCATCCCCGCGGAGAAGGGGGCGCGCACCTTCCGCGTCTTCATCCTCGGCGAGTCGGCGGCGCAGGGAGATCCGGAGCCGGCCTTCGGTGTCGGCCGCTTCCTCGAGGTGATGCTGGCCGAGCGCCACCCCGGCGTCCGCTTCGAGGTGATCAACGCCGGCGTGGTGGCCATCAACTCTCACGTCATGCTCCCCATCGCCGAGGAGCTGGCCGGCAAGCAGGGTGACCTCTTCGTCTTCTACGCCGGGAACAACGAGGTGGTCGGCCCGTTCGGCAGCGGCACCGTGCTGACCGCCCGTCCCGGGAGCCTGCCGCTCATCCGGCTGTCGGTGGCGCTCGGCGCCACCCGGCTCGGCCAGCTGGCGACCGGGCTGGGCCGGATGGTCACCACCCGCAGCGGGCCGGCGCGCTGGGGTGGGATGGAGATGTTCCTGGGGCAGCAGCTCCGCGCCGGGGACCCTGCCCTGGAGGCCGTCTACGGCGGCTTCGAGCGCAACCTGGCCGAGTCGATGGCGGCGGCGCGGGCCGGCGGGGCCCGGGTGGTGGTCAGCACCATGGGGACCCGGCTCCGTGACTTCGCCCCGCTCGCCTCGCTCCACCGGGAAGGGCTCACCGAGGAGCGACGCCGCGAGTGGGAGTCCCTTGTCGCGGAGGGCGACCTGCGCTCGGCGGAGGGGCGGAGGGCGGAGGCGCAGGCGGCCTGGCGTGCCGCCGAGCTGATCGACGGGGACTACGCCGCGCTCCAGTACCGGCTGGGACGGCTGTCGCTGGCGCAGGGCGACGACGCCGGGGCCCGGCTCCGCCTCGCCAAGGCCAGGGATCTCGACACGCTCCGCTTCCGGGCCGACGGCCGGATCGACGCCATCATCCGGCGCGTGGCCGGAGCCGCCGGGCCGGGCGTCCGGCTGGTGGACGGCGCCGCGGCGCTGGCCGAGGCCAGCCCCCACGGCCTGCCCGGGGACGAGCTCTTCCTCGAGCACGTCCACCTGGCGCCGGCGGGGAACCACCGGCTGGCCGCCGCCCTGCTCCCCGCCGTGGAGGAGGCACTGCCCGAAGGGCTGCGCACCGCGCCGGCAGGGCAGCCGCCCCCGTCGCTCGAGACCTGTGCGGCCAGGCTCGCCTTCACCGGCTTCGACCGCTACCGGCTGGCGAAGGAGGTGCTGGCCCGGCTGCAGCGGCCGCCGCTCTCCGGGCAGCCGGACCACGCCGCGCAGGTCCGGGCGCTGGAGCAGGAGCGGGCGCACGGCGCGGCCGAGTCGTTCGAGAGCTCCGATGCGACCTACCGGTCGGCGCTGGCCGCCCGCCCCGCAGATCCCTGGCTCCACCTCGGCTACGGCGTCCTCCTCGACACGCGGGACGTCTACCTGGCGCGCCGGGGCGGGCCCGACGCCGGGCGCTCGATCCCACAGTACCGGCTGGCCCTGGAGGCCTGGCCCCAGGCGCTCGAGGCCCGCGTCCGCCTGGCCGAGGCCCTGCTGCGGCTGGGCCGGGCCGAGGAGGCCATCGCACAGTGCCGCCTGCTGCAGTCCTGGCGCCCGCGCTCCGGCCAGGGCTGGGTGACGATGGCCTGGGCGCTGCTGCGGCTGGAGCGGCACGGGGAGGTCCGGGAGGCGCTGCAGCGCGCCGCCCAGGTCGACCCGCCGGTCGCCGAGGTGGCGCGCCCCGAGTTGCTCATGCAGCTGGCCAGGGCGCTGGACCGCGGCGGACGGCGAGAGGAGGCCAGGCGGGGGCTGGCCGAGGCGATCGCCGCCTGGCGGGTCCGCCTGGCCGCAGAGCCCGGCTCACCCGAGGTGCTCCGGGGCCTGGCCGGGGCGCTGCGGGTGGCAGGCCAGGAGGCCGAGGCCGAGGCGCTCGAGGGGCGGGCCGGTCCGCCGCCGGCGCGCTGACCGACGCAGCGTTCGGCCGGGTGGCCGGCCGCCGCGCCCGCATTGGCCGGTGGACAGGCCGGGACGCGGCTCAGCCGCCGTCGGGGCTGTGAGGAATGGCCAGGTCGGGCTGCGACGGCAGGTTGAGGATCTCCTCCGGGCAGAGCTCGACGATGAAGTCGACGATGTCGCGGATGGAGAGGATCCCGGCCAGCTCGCCCCGGCCGTCGAGCAGCGGCAGGTGACGGAAGCGCCCCACGCTCATCTTGTTGAGGGCGTAGGCGACCGGGTCGGCCAGCCTGAGCGACTCCGGCTTCGGGGTCATGAACTTCTTGACCGGGGCGCTGGCCCAGCCCCGCGTCGCCATGGCCCGGATCACCAGGTCACGCTCGGTGAAGATGCCGACCAGGGCGCGCCCCTTCTTCACGAGCACGGCGCCCACATTCTTCTTGCGCATCAGCTCGGCGGCGCGGGCCACCGTCGCGGTCGGGGCCACCGTCACCGCCGCGGTGCGCTTCAGCTCGCCGATGGAGGTCTCCAGCATCTCGCGGCCGACGTCGCGGTGCCGTCCCACCTCGGGGGAGGCCTCGTCGCCTTCGAGGACCTCGAGCTCGTCGTCGTCGTGTCCATGGATCATCGTCGTCTCCTGGTTCGACCGGGGTGGGAGGCCTGGTACCAGCCGGCCCGATCACCGCACTCCTGGTGCACGGGGGCAACTCCCCGCCGGGGTACAGGCGCCCGGGGGGCGTCCCGCAACCCTCCGCCCTCGCGCCGGTTTGTCGCAGCCGCGGTCGGCGCGCACCCCCGGCCCCGGCCCCGGGGTAGGATGGCGGCGGCGCGGCGGCCGGCGCCGCGGGAGGTGCGTGAGATGAAGGCAGCGTTCGTGCTGGTCAAGTGCGAGCCGGGCCGGCTCGGCGAGGTGGCCAACGCCATCGTCGAGCTGGACGGCGTCTCCGAGGTCCACTCCATCACCGGGGAGTACGACCTGCTCGTGAAGCTCTACGCCGCCGACTACGACGCCTTCGCCGACCTGATCCCGGTCGGCCTGCAGCGCATCCCGGGAATCCGCCAGACCGACACCATGCTGGCCTTCCAGGCCTTCACGGCGGCGCGCTGAGACCGGCGGCGGGGCGCT
Source organism: Anaeromyxobacter sp. (assembly GCA_025360965.1). Taxonomy (GTDB): domain Bacteria; phylum Myxococcota; class Myxococcia; order Myxococcales; family Anaeromyxobacteraceae; genus JADKCZ01. The sequence goes on from JANYBC010000095.1 coordinate 11,651, forward strand.
AGATTCCTGCGCCCGGCTCGCGCCCCGGGGGCGGCTGGTCGTCGCGCTCCTCGACGTCGCGCTGCCAGATGCGGAGCGCGGCGATGAGGAAGGTGACCACCAGCGGCCCCAGCAGCACGCCGATCAGGCCGAAGGCGGCCACGCCGCCGAGCAGCGCCAGGAAGACGATGCCGATGGGGAGCGACATCCCCCCGCGCAGCAGGTAGGGGCGGGCCAGGGTGTCGACCATCGAGACCACACCGATGGCCCAGGCCAGCAGGAAGAGGGCGGCCACCCCATGCCCGGTGGCGTACTGGATCAGCGCCACCGCCAGCACCACCACCGTCCCGCCCACCGCCGGCACCAGCGCCACCAGGAAGGTGACGGTGGTGAGGAAGAGCGGGCCCGGGGCGCCGGCCAGCAGGTAGCCGATGAGCGCCGCGCCGGCCTGGATCCCGGCCGTGGCCAGGGTGGCGACCAGCACCGAGACGGCGGTGCGGCGGAACTCGCCCACCAGCTCGCGGAACTGGCCGGGCGCGAGCGGGGCGTTGGCGTCGAGCCAGATGACCAGCTTGTGGCCGTCGACCAGGAAGAAGTAGAGAGCCACCAGCGAGACCGCCAGCTTGACGATGGCGCCGCCGGTGGCGGCGATGATGCCGCCCAGCGCCGTGAAGGCCTGGCCGCCCCCGGCCCCCACCATCCGCTCCAGCTCCGCCAGCAGCTGCGGCAGGGAGGTGGTGATCCGCCGTCCCAGCGGCTCGAGCCAGACCGGCAGGCGGGCCATCATGCCGGCGATCCCCTGCGACGCCAGCGCCTCGCGCAGCCACTGGACGCCCTCGACCGACTGGGCGGCGATGACGGTGAGCAGCGCCGCCACCGGGATGACCAGCGCCACGATCAAGGTCACCACCAGCAGCCCGGCGGCCAGCTCGCGGCGGCCCCGCAGCCGCGTCACCAGCCAGCTCATGGGACCGCGCAGCGAGGCGGCCAGCACCGCCGCCACCAGCAAGGCGGTCCAGAAGGGCGAGACCAGCACCACGGTGAGCGCCACCGAGGTGACCACCAGGGCGAGCAGGAAGTTCCGCTGCAGCGAGGTCTTGTTGATCATGGTCGGTGCCTGGGTCGCGGCACTAGGAGTTCACGTGGACGTGCTCGGGCGAGGCCCCGGCCTCGGCCAGCGCGGCCCGGACGTCGGTCACCATCGGCGACATGCCACAGACGAAGGCGGTGGCCTGGGCCGGGCGGGCGCCGCCCCAGTCGAGGGCCCGGGCCGCCTCCTGCACCCGGCCGTGGACTCCGGGCCAGGCGTCGTCTTCGTGGGAGGGGCAGAGCACCACCCGCACGCCGCGCCGCTCCCAGCCGAGGTGCTCGGCGCGGTAGGCGAACTCGGCGCCGCGCCGCTGGCCGTAGAAGAGCACCACCCGGTCGACCTCGTCGCGCCGCGCCAGCAGTGCCTGGATCAGCGAGCGGACCGGCGCGATGCCGGAGCCGGCGGCGAAGAGCAGCACGTCGCGCCCCAGGGCCGCCTCGATGGGGAAGCCGCGGCCGAAGGGGGGCGTCACCTGGAGCGAGGCGCCGGGCCGGGACGCCACCGTCACCGCGTCCCCGACCGGGCCGCCCCGCTTCACGAGCAGCTCGACGAGGCCGCCGGCCGCAGGTGCGGTCGCCAGGGCGAAGTAGGCCTCACCGGCCGCCACCTTCACCTTGAGCACCTGCCCCGGCCGCTGGTGGAGCGCCGCCACCGCCGGTGCCAGCTGGAGCCGCACCGCGCGCAGCGCGCCGGTCTCGTCCCAGGCGTCGGTGACGGTCGCGGCGTGGTGATCGGTGGGGCCGGCCATTTCCGGCAAGGTACCACGGGGGTGCCCGGGGACGACGGCGGAAGGCCCTGGCCTGCGGATGGCCGGGACGGCGGCGGACCCTGGACGCCGGGCCCTATCCCGCGGTCTGGGCCAGCGCCTCCTCGGCGGCGCGGCGGCCGCGGGCCAGCGCCTCCTCGTTGACGGTGAGCAGCTTCGGCTTCGACGCCAGCGCCTGGTGGACCGCGGCCACCAGGGTCTCGGGCGGGAAGAGCCCGGTGGCCGCCACCAGGGCGCCGAGGGCCACCACGTTCTTCACCATCTTCTGCCCCAGCTCGTGGGCGATGGCCGTGCAGGGCACCGGCACCGGGCGGACTCCGGGCGGCAGCGACGGCGGCGCGGTGACCACGGTCGAGTCGTAGACCACCACGCCGCCGGGCAGCACCTCGGGGCCGAAGCGGGCCAGGCTGGGGGCGTTGAAGGCCACCAGCGCGTGCGGGTGTGGGGCGGCCGGCGAGAGCACCTCGCTCTCGGCGATGCGGACGTCGGCGTAGGAGGTGCCGCCCCGCGACTCGGGGCCGTAGCTAGGGATGTGGGTGGCGTCGAACCCCTCGTTGATGGCCGCCTTGGTGAGCAGCAGCGCCGCGGTCTGGGCGCCGTCGCCGCCGGCGCCGGCCAGCTTGAGGGCGATGTCCTCGCCGAAGGCGGTGACCGGGAAGCCCCGGCAGAAGCGCGCCACCGGCGCCGAGGTGGCGCCGATGACCCGCAGCAGCTCGGCCGGATCGTGGTTCGGCGGCGGCCAGGGCGGGAAGGGCGGCGCGGTCGGCTCCTTCTTCAGGCCGAGCGGGAAGACCGGGACCATCTTCTCGGCCACCCACCGCTCGGTCTCGGGCGGGGTGAGGCCGAGGTGGGTGGGGCACTCGGCCAGCACCTCGACGAAGGCGAAGCCGACCCGGTCGGCCTGCACCTGGAGCGCCCGCTTGATGGCCTTGCCGGCGCGGGCCCGCTGCTTGGCGTCGAAGAGCGCCACCCGCTCGACGTAGGCGGTGCCGTCGATCTGCGCCATCATCTCCGCCATCCGCAGCGGCGAGCCCATGTGGCGGTTGCGCCCCCCCGGGCTGGTGGAGGTCCGCTGCCCCATCAGCGAGGTCGGGGCCAGTTGGCCGCCGGTCATGCCGTAGATGGCGTTGTTGACGAAGATGACGGTGAAGGGGAGCCCGAGCTGGGCGGCGTGGATGATCTCGGCCAGGCCGATGGAGGCGAGATCGCCGTCGCCCTGGTAGCTGATGACGATGGCCTCGGGGTTGGCCAGCTTGTGGCCGATCCCGACCGCCGGGGCCCGGCCGTGAGCGGCCTGGGTGTTGCCGACGTCGAGGTAGTAGTGGAGGAAGACGCTGCAGCCAACCGGGGAGATCGCCACCACCCGGTCCTGCAGCCCGAGGTCGTCGATGGCCTCGCCGATCAGCTTGTGGACCAGCCCGTGCCCGCAGCCGGCGCAGTAGTGGGTACTGCGGGCCTTCAGCCCCCGGGCGTGGTCGTGCCGCTCGAACCGCTCGTAGAAGGTGCTCACGCCAGGGCCCTCCGCTTCACCGCGGCGCGCACGGCGTCGACGATCTCGCGCTGGGAGGGGAGCACGCCGCCCATGCGGCGCAGGTGCCGCAGCTCGATCCCCTCGCCCACCCCGGCGTGGGAGAGGGCCAGCCGCAGCTCGTCCTCCAGCTGCCCGTCGCTGGCCTCCACCACCACGATCTGCCGGACCTCGCGGAGCAGCGGCTTGAGCGCCTTGATGGGGAAGGGCCAGAGCGTCTGGGGGCGGAAGAGGCCGGCGGCGATCCCCTCGTCGCGCAGCGCTCGCACCGCCCCCTTGGCCATGCGGGCCGGGGTGTTGCAGGCCACCAGCAGCACGTCGGCGTCCTGGCAGCGGTAGAGGTCGGCGCGCTGCTCGGCCTTGATCATCATGAGGTATTTGGCCTGCAGGTGGCGGTTGTGGGCCTCGAGGTCGGCCTCGGCCAGGTGGAACGAGTTGATGAGGTTGCCGCGGTGGGCGGCGTCGCCGTGGACCGACCAGGCCGGGAGGCCGGGCTTCACGGCGGCCGGCGGCAGGAGCACCTTGCCGGTCATCTGGCCGAGGTAGCCGTCGGCGGCGATCATCACCGGGTTGCGGTACTCGAAGGCCAGCGCGAAGGCGAGCTGCGTGAAGTCGAGCATCTCCTGCGGCGTGGCCGGGGCCAGCACGATGGCGTGGGTGCCGCCGTGGCCGAGGCCGCGGCAGAGCAGCTTGATGTCCGACTGCTCCGGGCCGATGCCGCCGAGCCCCGGGCCCCCGCGCATGACGTCGACGATCACCCCCGGGACTTCGGCGCCGATCATGTAGCTCACCCCCTCGAGCATCAGGCTCAAGCCGGGCGAGGAGGTGAAGGTCATGCTGGGGAGGCCGGCGCCGCCGCAGCCGTACATCATGTTGACCGCCGCCACCTCGCTCACCGCCTGCACGAAGTGGCCGTCGAGCTGGGGCAGCAGCCGGGCCATCAGCTCGGCCCCTTCGGTGGAGGGCGTGATGGGGTAGCCGAAGAAGTGGCGGCAACCGGCCAGCAGCGCGCCGATGGCCGAGGCGTGGGCGCCCTTCAAGATGAGCGGCTTCCCCTCGCCGAGCGGCTGCCGCTCGGGCGCGAGATCCGCCGGCACCGCCCGCGGACGCGGCGGCGTGGGGTCGGGCACCCGCAGGCCCCAGGGCTCCGGGCAGGCGTCGACGCAGAGCCCGCAGCCGTTGCACTCGTCGAGGTGGAGCGCGACCGGCATCAGTCCGGTCAGCGGGTTGATCTCCTGCCCCGGCGCGATGCAGCCGTGGACGCAGGCCTCGACGCAGCGGTTGCAGCCCTTGCAGTACTCCGGTTCGAGCCCCGGCTGTGGTCTCTTCGAGACCTTCGACACCGTCGCCATCGGTCCTCCCCACCTGCCAGGCGAGCCCTCCTCGCCGGCCGAGACAATACCCCGATCCTGGCACCGATCTAGACAGATGGCGAGCGGTGATCCGGGATCTCCGCGGTGCTCGTCCGCTCGGGCGGACGGGTGGTCGGAGCATCCGCCCTGCCGACCTTTGTAGACTTGAACGGGCGATGACTCCTCAAAAAAAAGCCGCCGCTTCCTGCTCTGGATCACCACATCGGTCTTCAGATCTCGTAGCATGCGCACCCGTTTCAACCGGGATCCCCCCGACGTTCACAACGCTTGGAGCCCGGCCCGACACGCCGCCGCTCCGGCCAGGAAGAAGGGAAACAGTTCATGCGCTTGCTCTCGGACTCGATCGGGCGAAAGGTCGTGATGGCGATCACGGGCCTGCTGATGGTCCTGTTCGTCGTCGGCCACATGCTCGGGAACATGAGCATCTTCGCAGGGGCCAACGGCATCAATACCTACGCAGAGAAGCTCCACGGCTTGCCGGTCGTGGTCTGGGCCACCCGCCTGGTGATGCTGACCGCGGTGCTCTTCCACCTGGTGCTCTCCATCGCCATCACGCTGGAGAACAACAAGGCCAACCCGACCGCCTACGCGGTCGACCGCCGGCTGCGCGCCACCTTCGCCGGCAAGAACATGATCTGGACCGGGCTGCTGCTCGGCGGGTTCATCGTCTTCCACCTCTTCCACTTCACGATCCGCTCCGTCCCAGGCATGGAGATCGTCCAGGTCCAGGAGCTCTCGGGCCGCTTCGACGTCTTCGCCATGGTAGCCGGCGCCTTCGGCAAGGGGATCACCGCGCTGGTCTACGTCGTCTCCATGCTGATGCTCTACCTCCACCTCTCCCACGGCATCCAGAGCACCTTCCAGTCGGTCGGCCTCAACAACCCGAAGACCATGCCCGGCTTCGTGAGGTTCGGCTCGGTGCTCTCCGTGATCTTCCTCATCGGCTACGGGGCCATCCCCCTCGCCATTCTCTTCGGCCTCATCGGAAAGTAAGGGGAACAACCGTGATCCTCGATGGCAAGGCACCTACCGGGAAGATCCAGGACTCCTGGGACAAGCACAAGATCGACTCGCTGAAGCTGGTCAACCCGGCCAACAAGCGCAAGTACAAGGTCCTGGTGGTCGGCACCGGCCTGGCCGGCGCCTCCGCGGCGGCCTCTCTGGGCGAGCTCGGCTACCAGGTGGAGGCGTTCTGCTACCAGGACAGCCCCCGCCGCGCCCACTCGATCGCCGCCCAGGGCGGCATCAACGCCGCCAAGGCCTACCCGAACGACGGCGACAGCGTCTACCGGCTCTTCTACGACACCATCAAGGGCGGCGACTTCCGCGCCCGCGAGGCCGACGTCTGGCGGCTGGCCCAGGTCAGCAACAACATCATCGACCAGTGCGTGGCGCAGGGCGTGCCGTTCGCCCGTGACTACGCCGGCTACCTGGACAACCGCTCCTTCGGCGGCGCCCAGGTCTCCCGCACCTTCTTCGCCCGCGGCCAGACCGGCCAGCAGCTCCTGCTGGGCGCCTACTCGGCGCTCTCCCGGCAGATCGGCGCCGGGACCGTGAAGATGTTCGCCCGCACCGAGATGCTCGATCTGGTGGTGGTCGACGGCGAGGCCAAGGGCATCACCGTCCGTGACCTGGTCACCGGCGAGGTGCGCAGCCACGTCGGCGACGCGGTGGTGCTCGCCACCGGCGGCTATGTCAACGTCTTCTACCTCTCCACCAACGCCATGGGCTGCAGCGTCTCGGCCATCTGGAAGGCCCACAAGAAGGGCGCCTACCTCGCCAACCCCTGCTACACGCAGATCCACCCGACCTGCATCCCCCAGACCGGCGACTACCAGTCGAAGCTGACGCTCATGTCCGAGTCGCTCCGCAACGACGGCCGGATCTGGGTCCCGAAGAAGAAGGAGGACTGCGGCAAGGCGCCCAGCGAGATCCCCGAGGACGATCGCGATTACTACCTCGAGCGCAAGTACCCCTCGTTCGGCAACCTCGCCCCCCGCGACATCGCCTCCCGCGCCGCCAAGGAGCAGTGCGACGAGGGGCGCGGCGTCGGCCCGGGCGGTCGCGGCGTCTACCTCGACTTCTCGGCCTCCATCGCGCGGCTCGGCGAGGGGACCATCCGCGAGCGCTACGGCAACCTCTTCGAGATGTACGAGCGCATCACCGACGAGAACGCCTACCAGCGCCCCATGCGCATCTACCCGGCCCCGCACTACTCGATGGGCGGCCTCTGGGTGGACTACAACCTGCAGAGCAACATCCCCGGTCTCTTCGTGCTGGGCGAGGCCAACTTCTCGGTGCACGGGGCCAACCGGCTGGGCGCCAGCGCGCTGATGCAGGGGCTGGCCGACGGCTACTTCGTCATCCCCTTCACCATCGCCAACTACCTGGCCCAGACCAAGCCGGGCAAGGTGAAGGCCGATCACCCGGAGATGCTCAAGTCGATCGCCGAGGTGAAGGCCGAGCGCGACCGCATGCTCTCCATCAACGGCAAGAAGACCGTCACCGAGTTCATGCGCGAAGTCGGCGTGCTGATGTGGAACAACGTCGGCATGGCCCGCTCCGAGCAGTCGCTCAACGAGACCCTCCAGAAGATCCCGGCCATCCGCGAGGAGTTCTGGAAGAACGTCAAGGTGACCGGCTCCGGCGACGAGCTCAACCAGCAGCTCGAGAACGCCGGCCGCACCTCGGACTTCATCGACTTCGCCGAGCTGCTCAGCCGCGACGCCCTGCACCGCCAGGAGTCCTGCGGCGGCCACTTCCGGGTGGAGCACCAGTACCCGGACGGCGAGGCCAAGCGCGACGACGCCAACTTCGCCTACTCCGCGGCCTGGGAGTTCAAGGGGACTGGCAAGGCGCCGGAGCTGCACCAGGAGCCGCTGAAGTTCGAGAACGTCCACCTCGCCGTCCGGAGCTACAAGTAATGAGCGCGCACGCTACCGAACACGGGACCATGAACCTCAAGCTCATCGTCTGGCGGCAGTCGGCGCCCGACAAGGCCGGCCGCTTCGAGACCTACGAGGCCAAGGGCATCACGCCCCACCACTCCTTCCTGGAGATGCTGGACGTCGTGAACGAGGACCTGATCAAGGCCGGGCAGGACCCCATCGCCTTCGATCACGACTGCCGCGAGGGCATCTGCGGGATGTGCTCCGCGGTCGTCAACGGCGTGCCGCACGGCGGCCACGAGCGCACCACGCTCTGCCAGCTGCACATGCGGAAGTTCAAGGACGGCGACGCCATCTACATCGAGCCGTGGCGGGCCAGGGCCTTCCCCATCCTGCGCGACCTGGTCGTCGACCGCGGCTCGCTCGACAAGCTGATCCAGGCGGCCGGCTACGTCTCCTGCCACACCGGCGGCGTGCCGGACGGCAACGCCATCCTGGTCGGCAAGCCCGAGGCCGACTACGCCATGGACGCGGCCGAGTGCATCGGCTGCGGCGCCTGCGTGGCCGCCTGCCCCAACGGCGCGGCCATGCTCTTCGCCGGCGCCAAGGTCTCGCAGCTGGCCGAGCTGCCGCAGGGCCAGGTGGAGGCGCCCCAGCGGGTCGCCGCCATGGTCAGGGCCATGGCCGACCAGGGCTTCGGCAACTGCAGCAACCACTACGAGTGCGAGGGGGCCTGCCCCAAGGGCATCAAGGTGAAGTTCATCGCCCGCCTCAACCGCGAGTTCACGAAGGCGCTCTTCCTGGAGAAGATCGGCGCCATCAGCACCGTCAAGGCCGCCTCGGCCGACTAGCGTTTCCCCCGCCCGGCCCGCAGCGCGGAGGAAGCGTGAGCCTCGACCCCGACCTGACTGCCCAGCTGAAGCGGGTGCTGGCGGCGCTGGAGCCGCTGCTCCCCAGGCCGTCCCCGGCCATCGACTGGGCCACCTGCCACGCCGCCAACTGGCACCGCGGACCGTTCTCCGGGAGCTTGGAGCCGGTCCCGGAGATCGAGGCCATGCACCTCGACGACCTGCTCGGCATCGAGGCGCAGAAGCAGGCGGTGGAGGTGAACACCCGCCAGTTCCTGGCCGGGCTCCCGGCCAACAACGCCCTGCTCTGGGGAACGCGCGGCACCGGCAAGTCGTCGCTGATCCGGGCGCTGCTGCACCGCTACGCCGCCGAGGGGCTGCGCATCATCCAGGTCGACAAGGACGACCTGGTGAGCCTCCCGGCCATCGTCGAGACGCTCAAGGCCCAGCCGTGGCGCTTCCTGGTCTTCTCCGACGACCTCTCCTTCGAGACCGGCGACCCGAGTTACAAGGTGCTCAAGAGCGCCCTCGACGGCTCGGTCTACGCGCTGCCCGAGAACGTCCTCATCTACGTCACCTCCAACCGGCGCCACCTGGTGGCCGAGTTCGACAGCGACAACCGCGGCGCCATGATGGTGGAGGGCGAGGTCCACCACGGCGAGGCGGGGGAGGAGAAGATCTCGCTCTCTGGCCGCTTCGGCCTCTGGGTGGCCTTCCACCCCTTCGGCCAGGACCGCTACGTGGAGGTGGTGCGGCAATGGGTCACACGCCTGGCCGAGCGGGCCGGCGTGGCGTCCGCCTGGACCGCCGACGCCGAGGCCGAGGCCATCCTCTGGTCGCAGAAGAAGGGGGACCGGAGCGGTCGCATCGCGTGGCAATTTGCCTGCGACTGGGTCGGTCGAGAGGCGCTCAGGCGCGGGCCCACATGACGTAAAGTAAGGCCCATGACCTCGTCCTCGCTGCCGGTCGGCGACCTGCGCCGCTTCGCCTTCCTCTCCATCGCCGCCGCGGTGGTGACAATCGGGATGAAGACCGTGGCCTGGCGCCTGACCGGTTCGGTCGGGCTGCTCTCCGACGCGCTCGAGTCGCTCGTCAATCTGGTGGCGGCCATCATCACCCTGGTCATGCTGATCGTGGCGGCCAGGCCGCCCGACGACGACCACGCCTACGGCCACGAGAAGGCCGAGTACTTCGCCAGCGGCGCCGAGGGGGCGCTCATCCTGCTGGCGGCGGTCGGCATCGGCTGGACGGCGTCGGCGCGGATGCTCAGCCCGCAGCCGCTGGAGCAGGTCGGCTGGGGCGTGGTGGTCTCCACCGGCGCCTCGATCGTCAACCTGGTGGTCTCCCGGGTGCTGCTGGCGGCCAGCAAGCGCCACCACTCGATCGCGCTGGAGGCCGACGCCCACCACCTGCTCACCGACGTCTGGACCTCGGCCGGGGTGCTGGCGGCCATCGGGCTGGTGGCGGTGAGCGGCTGGAACATCCTCGATCCCATCATCGCGCTGGTGGTGGCGGCCCAGATCGTCTGGACCGGCGTCAAGCTGCTGCGCCGCTCGGCGCTGGGGCTGCTCGACACGGCGCTGGCCCCGGAGGAGCTGGCGACGCTGCGGGCCGTGCTGGCGCGCCACGAGGGGCCGGAGCTGCAGTTCCACGCGGTGCGGACCCGGCAGGCGGCCTCGCGCCGCTTCATCTCCATGCACGTGCTGGTGCCGGGCGGTTGGACGGTGCGGCGCGGTCACGAACTGGCCGAGCAGATCGAGGGCGAGGTGCGCGCCTCGTTCCACAACGCCACGGTCTTCACGCACCTGGAGGCGCTGGAGGACCCGGCCTCCTTCCGGGACCAGGGGCTGGATCGGGACGGCGCTTGACCGCGACGGCGACGGCTTCTGGCGTCGCCGTCGCAAAGTTCGAGTAGGTTCTCGTCCGGCTTCCCGCCTCTGGCCCGCGCTGATAGATTCGATGGCCGTGCGGGTGCTCCTCTCCAACGACGACGGCGTCCACGCGGCCGGGCTGCGTGCCCTGGCCGCTGCCTTCGAGGGCGACGAGGTCTGGGTCTGCGCTCCCGACCGGGAGCAGTCGGCCTCCTCCCACGCCATCTCGCTCCACCGCCCGCTCCGGCTCGCCGAGCTGGAGCCCCGCTGGTTCTCGGTGGACGGCACCCCCACCGACGCCGTCTACGTCGGCATGAACCTGGTGCTCAAGGGCCGGTGGCCGGACCTGGTGGTCTCGGGCATCAACCACGGCCCCAACCTCGGCAACGACGTCCACTACTCGGGCACCGTGGCCGCCGCCATGGAGGGGGCGCTCATCGGGGTGCCGGCCATCGCCGTCTCGCTGGCCGCCCCGCCGCCACACGACTTCAGCCTCGCCGCCCGGCTGGCGGTGGAGCTGGCCCGGGCCCTGGTGGCCTCGCGCCCGGCCAGTCCCCTGCTGCTGAGCCTCAACGTGCCGGCCGGCCCGGTGCGCGGCTGGCGACTGGCCAACCTGGGGAAGCGGACCTACGGCAACGAGGTGGTGGAGAAGCTCGACCCGCGCGGCCGGCGCTACTTCTGGATCGGTGGGGAGGGCGGGGCGGTCAACCACGACATCCCCGGCTCCGACTGCAACGCGGTGATGGAGGAGGGGCTGGCCTCGGTGACGCCGGTCCAGCTCGACGCCACCGACCACGCCGCGCTCGGGCCGCTGCAGGCCATCCACCTCCCCGGCTTTCCGCGGGAGCCCGGCCCGTGATCAGGCTGGCGGCGCCGGCCGCCGCCGCGATCCTGCTGGTGTCCTGCGCCTCGCCGAGGCCGATCCTGCGCCCCCCCGCGAGCAAGGCCACCTCGCAGCGCACGCCCCCCATCCCGCTGGCCGCCAGCGAGTACCACGAGGAGCCGGAGGTGGTGGGCGTGGTCCACGTGGTGCGCAAGGGCGAGACCGTCTACCGGATCGCCCGCGCCTACGGGGTGGCGCCGGCCGACCTGCTCGAGGAAAACTGCATCGTCGATCCGAAGCAGGTGGCGGTCGGGACCGAGCTCTTCGTGCCGGGGGCGAGCCGGGTGGTGGGGCTGGACGAGACCGGCGGCGCCGCGCCCCCGGCCGGCGGGCGGGCCACTGCCGGCGAGCGGACCATCGGCCGCGCTCCCCCGCCGGAGCCCGAGCTGGAGCGGCCCGCCTCGGCGCTGAAGGCGAAGCTGGGCTGGCCGCTCAAGGGGGTCCTCTACGGCCGCTACGGCGTCCGCTCCGGCCGGCGGCACGACGGCATCGACCTCTCGGCGCCGGAGGGGACCATCATCGGCGCGGCCGCCGCCGGCACCGTCATCTTCGCCGGCGAGCAGTCGGGCTACGGCTCGATCATCATCCTCCGCCACGAGGGGGGCCTGGTCACCCTCTACGCCCACTGCAGCGCCCTGCTGGTGGAGGAGCGGGCGGCCGTGAAGGGCGGCCAGGCCATCGCCCGGGTCGGCCAGACCGGGCGCAGCTCGGGCCCGCACCTCCACTTCGAGGTGCGGGAAGGCACCCGGCCGCGCAACCCCCTGCTCTTTCTGCCGTGAGCCCGTGCTAAGGAAAAGCCCCATGCTCGAGGACGTGCGCGCCGCCATCCGGGACGTCCCGGACTTTCCCAGGCCGGGGATCGTCTTCAAGGACATCACGCCCATCCTCTCCGACCCGCGCCTCTTCAGGCAGGTCATCGACGCGCTGGTCGATCGCTGGCGCGGCGCGCGGGTGGAGAAGGTCATCGGCATCGAGTCGCGCGGCTTCGTCTTCGCGGCGCCGCTGGCCTACGCGCTGGGCGCCGGACTGACCATCGTCCGCAAGCCGGGCAAGCTGCCGTGGCGGACCATCAAGGAGGCCTACGCCCTGGAGTACGGCGAGGCGGTGCTGGAGCTGCACGAGGACGCCTTCCAGCCGGGAGAACGGGTGCTGGTGGTGGATGACGTGCTGGCCACCGGCGGCACCGCCGAGGCGGCCGGACGGCTGGTGTCGCGCCAGGGGGCCCAGCTGGTCGGCTACTCCTTCGTCGTCGACCTGGCCTTCCTGGGCGGCTCGGCCCGGCTGGGCGCCGACAAGGTCCATGCGCTGCTGAGGTTCTGAAGGGAGTCGGGCGGTGCTGAGGTCGATCCGCTTCAAGCTCATCGTCCCGCTGGTGGCCGGCCTGGCGGTCATCGCCGTGGCCATCGCCGTACTGATGCGGTTCGTCCACCAGCGCGCGGTCGAGCAGGCCTCCCTCCACGAGGTGCAGAAGGCCGCCTCGGCGCTGGCCAGCATCGAGGTGGCCGAGGAGGACCGGCTCTCGGCCCTGCTCGAGGTCATCGAGCAGGACGAGCTGATGCTGGAGTCATTCGCGCGCGGCGACCGCGCGGCGCTGCAGGCCCGGGCCGCCCCGCTGCTCAAGCGGCTCCGCGAGGCCCACGGCGTGACCCACTGGTACTTCCACCTGGCCGACCCCGCCGCCGGGATCTGGCTCCGCGTCCACCAGCCGGAGCTCGGCGGCGACGTGGTCAGGCGCCCCAGCCTCCGCCGGGCGGTGGCCACCGGGGCCGAGGCCCGCGGGCTCGAGCTGGGGCGGACCGCCTACGCGGTGCGGGTGGTGCGCCCCTGGTTCCGGCGCGGGAAGCTGGTCGGCTACGTCGAGCTGGGGAGCGACATCGAGACCTTCCTGGTGCGGCTCTCGCGGCTCACCGGCGACGAGTTCGGCATGCTGCTCGACAAGCGCCGGCTCGACCGGGTCAGCTGGCAGCGCATCACCGGGCACCCGGGGCGGTGGGACGAGCGGTCCGAGCTCTTCGAGGTGGGCAACACCGGCGGAGACGCCTCGCTGCTTTCGGGGCTGGATCGCATGGAGCAGGTGCCGAAGCTGCCGGCGCTGCTGGGGCGCGAGGTGCGCGACGGCAGGAGCTGGGCCCGCGGCATCTTCCCGCTCCTCGACGCCGACGGGAAGACCATCGGTGCGGTGGTGGAGCGCCACGAGATCTCGCCGCTGCTGGCCGGGGTCGACGAGCTGCGCCTCCAGGTGGTGGTGCTGGTGGTGCTGCTGGCCGCGGCGCTGGCGGCGCTGGTGATCTTCCTGCTGGAGACGCTGGTCTTCGAGCCGGTGGCGCGGATGACCCGGAAGCTCGAGGAGCTTCCGGAGCGGATGGCGCGCGGGGAGTGGCAGGAGCCCGAGAGCCCGCCCCACTCGGACGACGAGTTGGGGCGCTTCGAGGCCTTCCTCGACAAGGCCCTGGCCACGGTCGGCTCCTTCGTCACCGACGCACGCCGAGGGCCTGCGCGCCCGCGCCAGGTCGAGCGCCGCTTTGACGGCCGGGAGCCCTGATCGGGGCGCCTCGGAAATCTGGCGACCGGCGTAGGATCCTGCTGACGCCACAGTTCAACCACGGGAGCAGCACATGCCGAGCGCCGACTGGAAGAGGATCCTCTGTCCCATCGACTTCTCCGATGCCTCCCGGGCCGCGCTGGAGGCGGCCGCTCAGGTGGCCAAGCGCTACGGCGCCAAGGTGGCCCTCTTCCACGCCTACCCGGTGCCCGGCTACACCTTCCCCGACGGCTCCTTCGTGGCCTCCAGCAAGATGCTCGAGGAGCTCTCCGACCAGGCCCACCGCCACCTGCTGGAGTGGAAGGCGATCGCCGAGAAGCTCGGGATCGCCCAGGTCGAGATCGCCACCGCCATCGGGGAGCCGGCCCACGAGATCCTGGCGTTCGCCAAGGAGCAGCAGGCCGACCTGCTGATCCTCGGTACCCACGGGCGGACCGGGCTGCAGCACGCCCTGATGGGCTCGGTGGCCGAGCGGGTGGTGCGGCGGGCCACCTGCCCGGTGCTGACCGTCAGGCCCGGTCCCTGACCATGACGGCTGGGGGGCCGGGGGTCGCGGGCGGCGGTCGGCGGTCGGCGGCGGGCGGTCGTCGATCGGCGTGGCACACGGGGCGTGCCGGCGCTACACCCGACGTAGTACCCTGACTCCAGCAGCCTTCCGGCAGCCCGACCTCTTGACCGACTGCATCGATCCGCACAGGGAGAACCGATGGCCGATCTGAGCACACACTACCTGGGTCTGAAGCTCCCGAGCCCGTTGATCCTCGCCTCCTCGGCCCTCTCCAACCGGATCGAGAACCTGGAGGCGGCCGAGGGGCACGGCGCCGGGGCGGTGGTGCTCCGCTCGCTCTTCGAGGAGCAGATCGAGGCCGACAACACGCTGCTGGAGGAGGCGGCCGCGCAGCACGCCGAGTCCAACCCCGAGGCCCGCACCTACTTCCCTCCGCAGCGGGTCGGACCCCACGAGTACCTCTCGCTGGTGAAGAAGGCCAAGAAGGCGCTCGGCATCCCGGTCATCGCCAGCCTCAACTGCTGCGCGCCGGGGAGCTGGACCGGCTACGCCCGCCAGATCGCCGACGCCGGCGCCGACGCGCTGGAGGTCAACGTCTACGCGGTGGAGGCCGACCCCTCGGTGCCCGGCTCCGAGGTGGAGCGGCGCTACGTGGAGGCGGTGGCCGGCGTCAGGGCGGCCGTGAAGATCCCGGTGGCGGTCAAGCTCTCGCCCTACTTCACCTCGCTGGCCAACCTGGTGGCCCAGCTGCAGCAGACCGGCGTGGCCGGCGTGGTCCTCTTCAACCGCTTCCTCCAGCCCGACATCTCGCTGGAGAAGATGGCCCCGCAGAGCATGATGAGCCTCTCGACGCCGACCGAGGCGCTCCTGCCGCTGCGCTGGATCGGGCTGCTGTACGGCCGGGTCCAGCTCGACCTGGCCGCCTCGACCGGCGTCCACGACGCCTCCGGGGCGGTGAAGCAGTTGCTGGCTGGCGCCACCGTGGTGCAGCTGGCCTCGGCGCTCTCCCGCAACGGCGTCCCGCACCTCGGCAAGGTCCAGCAGGGGATCGAGGAGTGGATGGAGCGTCGCGGCCACTCCAGCCTCGACGAGTTCAGGGGCAGCCTCTCGCAGAAGCAGATCAGCGACCCGGGGGCCTTCGAGCGGGCCCAGTACGTCCACCTGATCCTCTCCCAGAACATCTAGTGAAGGGGCGGGCGCTAGCCCCCCAAACGGGACGTGCGGCGGGACCGCCGCCACCTGATATCAACCGCACACCAGGAACCCGACAACCAAGGAAGGGAAGCATATGGCCAACCTGAAGGGCAGCAAGACCCACCAGAACTTGAAGGACGCCTTCGCCGGCGAGTCGCAGGCCAACCGCCGCTACCTCTACTTCGCCAAGGTCGCCGACGTGGAGGGCTACCCGGAGGTCGCCTCCAACTTCCGCGAGACCGCCGAGGGTGAGACCGGCCACGCCCACGGCCACCTCGACTTCATCAAGGAGGTCGGTGACCCGGCCACCGGCCTTCCGCTGGGCGACAGCGCCCTCAACCTCAAGGCGGCCATCCACGGCGAGACCCACGAGTACACCGACATGTACCCGGGCATGGCCAAGACGGCGCGCGACGAGGGCTTCAAGGAGGTCGCCGACTGGTTCGAGACCCTGGCCAAGGCCGAGAAGTCGCACGCCGGCCGTTTCGAGAAGATGCTCAAGACCATCAGCTAGGGGTGGCTGAGCGGTCCAAGGGAGCCCGGCGTCCTTTTCGGGGCGGCGGGCTTCCTCGTCTCTGGCCATCGCGGCCGGCCCGCGGGAGAGTGAGCGCATGAGCGAAGGCCAGAAGGGCATCTCCGTCCAGCCGACCCCGGGTCTCTCCTACGATCCGTCCGAGCCGATCTACTGGCAGCCCGAGGCGCTGGCCGGGGAGGTCCACCGCGCCTTCGAGATCTGCCACGGCTGCCGCATGTGCTTCAAGTACTGCGACAGCTTCCCGCTGCTCTTCAAGGCCATCGACGAGCGCCACGACGGCGACGTCGGCAAGGTCACCGCCGCGGAGGAGCGGGCGGTCATGGACGCCTGCTTCCAGTGCAAGCTCTGCGAAGTGCAGTGCCCCTACACGCCGCGTGACAAGCACGAGTTCCAGCTCGACTTCCCGAAGCTGGTCCACCGCTGGCGCGGGTTGAAGCGGCGCGGGCAGGGGAAGACGCTGCGGATGCGGGTCCTCAACGACCCCGACGGCGCCGCCGCCCTGGCCCGGGCCAGCTTCGGCATGGCCAACCTCATGAACCGGGTGCGGCCGTTCCGGGTGCTGCTGGAGAAGGCGGTCGGTGTCCACCGCAACAAGCTGCTGCCCGACTTTGCCGCCGAGCCCTTCGACCGCTGGGCCGAGAAGCAGGGGCTGATCCAGCCGGAGCCGGGCGGCGAGGTGGTGCTCTTCCAGACCTGCTTCGTGCAGCACAACGAGCCGCAGCTGGGGAAGGACGCGCTCTTCGTCCTGAAGCGCAACGGCGTCGACGCCCGGGTGGTGCGCGGGCTGCGCTGCTGCGGGATGCCGGCCTGGGAGCAGGGCGACCTCGAGTCGCTCCGGGCCCAGGCGCACCACGACCTCGACCTGCTGCTGCCTTTCGTGGAGCGCGGTGCCAAGGTGCTGGTGATCAACCCGACCTGCTCGATGATGATGCGGCGCGAGTGGCCGCACCTGCTCGAGGGTGAGGACCGGACCCGCGCCGAGAAGCTGGCGCCGGCGGTCATGGACGTCTCCGAGTTCCTCTGGTCGATCCGCGACCAGCCGCGCTTCAACACCGACTTCAAGAGCACGCCACCGGGGGGGCGGGTGGCCTACCACGCCCCCTGCCACCTGCGGGCCCAGGGGGTCGGCTTCAAGGGGCGCGACCTGCTCAGGAAGATCCCCGGGGTCACGGTCTCGGGGACGGTGATGGAGTGCTGCGGCCACGACGGCACCTTCGCCATGACGGTGGAGGGGTTCGAGCCGTCGGCGCGGATCGGGAAGAAGGCCTTCGACGGCATGGCCGCCGCCACCGCCGAGACCTGGGCCACCGACTGCCCGCTGGCCGCCATCCAGTTCCAGCAGCACGCCGGCAAGAAGCCGCTCCACCCGGTCACCCTGCTGGCCCGCGCCTACCGCGGCGAGGGCTTCGAGCCGGGCCAGGGAGGTGGCGCGTGAGGCCGGTCCGGCGCGACGAGATCATGCCGCTCGACGCCTACGAGCGCTCGCGGGCCCAGGTCCGCCCGGCCATCATCGAGGCCAAGGAGCGGCGGCGGATCACGCTCGGCGGCGCGCTCACCTTCCTCTTCGAGAACACCGCCACCATCCGCTACCAGGTGCAGGAGATGGTCCGCGCCGAGAAGATGACCGGCGAGGCCGAGATCGGCCACGAGCTCGAGACCTACAACGAGGTGCTGGGAGGGCCGGGGGAGCTGGGGGCGGTGCTGCTCATCGAGCTGCCCGAGGCGGCCGAGCGCGACCGGAAGCTGCGCGAGTGGCTCGGCCTGATGCCCTGCCTCTACGCCCGGCTCGAGGATGGGACCCGGGTGCGCCCCAGCTTCGATCCGCGGCAGGTGGGGGAGGACCGGCTCTCCGCGGTCCAGTACCTCAAGTTCGACGTCGGCGGGAAGGTGCCGGTGGCGCTCGGCGCCGACCTGCCGGCCCTCACGGCCGAGCAGCCCCTCTCGGCGGACCAGCGAGCCGCGCTGCGGGACGACCTGGCCGGGGGCTGAAATAGCGACCCCCCGGGCTCGTAGTGCAGGGCAACAGGAGGTCGCCATGAAGACCATCGTCCTCGTCGCCGCCGTCGCCGCCTTTGAGTTCGCCTTCCTCGCCAGCGTCGCCACCACCCCCGTTCCGCAGGCTGGCGACGTCTCCGCGGTCCAGTCGACCAGGGCGGGCGCCGACCGGATGGCCCAGCGGTCCGGGTCCCCGATCCCCTGCACGCCCCCGGGGTAGCCGTCACGCCCCACCGCCGCGGTCGCATAGACTGTCGGGGTGACGCTCTTCCGGCTCCCGCGCGACGTGGCCTTCCCGGACCCGCGCCGGTCCGAGCCGGACGGGCTGCTGGCGGTGGGCGGGGACCTCTCGCCGGAGCGGCTGCTGGCCGCCTACCGGGCCGGCATCTTCCCCTGGTACGGCCCCGACGCCCCCATCCTCTGGTGGTCTCCCGATCCGAGGCTGGTGCTCGAGCCGGCCCGGCTCCATGTTCCCCGCTCGCTGGCCCGGACCCGCCGCCGCGCTCCGTACCGGCTCACCACCGACACCGCCTTCGACCGGGTCATCCAGGCCTGCGCCGAGGCCGGGCGGCCCGGCCAGGAGGGCACCTGGATCACGCCGGCCATGGTCCGCGCCTATCGCCAGCTCCACGAACTCGGCTTCGCGCACTCGTTCGAGGCCTGGGAGGGAGAGGCGCTGGTGGGAGGGCTCTACGGCGTGTCGCTGGGCGCGGCCTTCTTCGGCGAGTCGATGTTCGCCGCCCGGCCCGACGCCTCCAAGCTGGCCTTCGTGGAGAGCGTCGAGTGGCTGGCGGCGCGCGGTGTGCGGCTCATCGACTGCCAGGTCAGGACCGAGCACCTGGTCCGCTTCGGCGCCGAGGAGTGGCCGCGCCAGCGGTTCCTCACCGCGCTGGACGAGGCGCTGCGGGCGCCGACCCGGCGCGGGCGGTGGGACCTCTAAATGCGTCACGGACTGGGTGTCGCAGGCCGGGCACCGCCAAGCCCCCGAGGGGGCGCCCAATTCGACCGTACCCGTTCAAGAAAAACATGCATTGACCCCCCATCCGGGACCTTTCGTAAAAACTTGAGTTAGATCAATTTACAGCCCGAAGCGGGCCACACCACCTCCGCAGCAGCGGCGGGGGTACACGGTCGGCGACTCCTCCATGAGCGCACTCTTCTCCCCGAGATCCGACGCCCTCCTCAAGCTCGTCTTGGGACTGCTCGCGGGTGGCGCCGTGGCCACCATCGGTGGCCTGCTCCTCTACCAGCGCACGCCCTACGGCGTGAGCCAGGCCGAGCAGATCGTCCAGCCGGTGATGTTCGACCACCGGCACCACGTCCAGGACGACCTCATCGACTGCCGCTACTGCCACACCAGCGTCGAGAAGGCCTCCAGCGCCGGGATCCCGCCGACCGAGACCTGCCTCTCCTGCCACTCGCAGATCTGGAACAAGAGCCCGCTGCTCGACAAGGTCCGCGCCAGCTGGTTCACCGGCAAGGCCATCCCCTGGACGCGCGTCCACAAGCTCCCCGACTTCGTCTACTTCAACCACGCCATCCACGTGAACAAGGGGATCGGCTGCGCCGAGTGCCACGGGCGCGTCGATCAGATGGCCTCGATCGAGCAGGCCCAGCCGCTCAGCATGGGCTGGTGCATCGACTGCCACAACGACCCGGCGCCCCGCCTGCGGCCGCTCGACCAGATCACCAACATGAAGTGGCAGGCGCCGGCCGACCAGGCCGAGGTCGGGCCGAAGCTGGCCAAGCTGTACGACGTCCACGCGAGAGTGAGCTGCACCACATGCCATCGCTAGGCCTCCCCATCTTCGGACAGTCCCCCGCCAGCCAGCCGGCCCCGCGCTGGCGCAGCCTGGCCGAGCGCGATGGCACCGCCGCTCCCGAGGCCGGCCTCTACCCGGACGGTGAACAGCCGGCGCCCGAGGGCTTCTCGCGCCGCTCCTTCCTGCAGGTGCTGGGCGCCTCGACCGCGCTGGCCGGCCTCTCGGCCTGCAAACCGCCGCGCGAGCAGGTGGTCTCCTACGTGAAGCGCCCGGCCAGCGTGACCCCGAGCGTCGCCTCCTCCTACGCCACGGCCGTCTCGCGCGGCGGCTACGGGGTCGGCGTGGTGGTGGAGAGCCACGAGGGGCGCCCCACCAAGATGGAGGGCAACCCGGCCCACCCGGCCAGCCTCGGCGGCGCCGGCCTCCACGAGCTGGCCTCGATCCTCGACCTCTACGATCCCAACCGGCTCGCCGGAATCCGCCGTCACGGCCAGCCGGTCGCCTGGGGCGCCTACCTGGGCGAGCTGGCGGTGCTGGCTGGCGCGCTGGCCAGGGACGGCGGCGCCCGTCTGCGCGTCCTGGCCGAGCCGACCAGCTCACCGACGCTGGCCGCCCTGCGCGCCCGGCTGCTGGCCCGCTTCCCGAGGGCCCGCATTGACAGCTGGGGCCCGGTCTCCGACGACGCCGCCCGCGAGGGGGCCGCGCTGGCCTTCGGCCGGCCGCTCGACGCCGAGTACCGGCTGGTCGGGGCCGACGTCATCCTCTCGCTCGACGCCGACTTCCTCGCCAGCGAGGGCGATCACCTGCGCCACGCCCGCGACTTCGCCAGCCGGCGCGGGCAGCCGGCCGGGATGAACCGGCTCTACGTCGCCGAGGGCAGCTTCACGGTCACCGGCGGGGCCGCCGATCACCGGCTCCGCATGCGCGCCTCCGAGGTGCTCGGCTTCGGCCGGGCGGTGGCCGCGGCGCTCGCCTCCGCCCACGGCCTCACGCAGCTCGCCTGGCTGGGAGCGCCGCTCGACGGCCCGCGCGGCAAGCAGGCGGCCGCCGTGGCTGCCGACCTGGCAAGGGCCCGCGGGCGCGGCCTGGTGCTGGCCGGCCGCCGCCAGCCGGCCGCGGTCCACGCCCTGGCCGCGGCGCTCAACCAGGCCCTCGGCAACGCCGGGGCCACGGTGGTCTACCGCGAGCCGGCGCTGCTCGACGCCGCCAGCGGGCCGGACCGGCTCGAGGCGCTGGTGCGCGAGCTGCGCGCCGGCCAGGTCGAGACCCTGATCATCACCGCCTGGAACCCGGTCTACACGGCGCCGGCCGACCTCGACCTCGGCCCGCTGCTGGCCAAGGTCCCCAACGTCATCTACCTCGCCACGCGCCACGACGAGACCGCCCAGGCGGCCGGGGTGGTGGTGGCGGCCGCCCACCCGCTGGAGAGCTGGGGCGACCTGCGGGGCCGTGACGGCACCGCCTCCATCGTCCAGCCGCTGCTCTCGCCGCTGGTCGAGTGCATCACCGAGCTCGACCTGCTGGCCGCCTTCGTCGATAAGGGCCACCTCGGCGCCTGGCGCCTGGTGCGCGAGGCCTGGAAGGCCCGCGCCGGCGAGGCCGGGTTCGACCGGGCCTGGAGCGAGTGGCTCTCGGCCGGGGTGGTCGCTGGCCCGGCGGTGGCCCAGGCCGCGCCGGTCAAGGTGGCGGTGGACGCCGCCCGCGTCGCCGACGCCCTCAAGGCGGCCCCCGCGCCCCGCCCCGGGCTGGAGGCGATCTTCGCCCCCGACGACAAGGCGCTCGACGGCCGCTACGCCGACAACGCCTGGCTTCAGGAGCTGCCGCACCCGGTCTCCAAGCTGACCTGGGACAACGCCGCCAGCCTCTCGCCCGCCACCGCCACCCGGCTCGGCCTCAAGACCGGCAGCCAGGTGACCCTGACCCTGCGCGGCCGCAGCGTCACCGCCGCGGTGCTGGTGCAGCCCGGCCACGCTGACGAGGCGGTGACCCTGCCGCTCGGCTACGGGCGCGCCGTGGCCGGCCCGGCCGGCGCCGGCGTCGGCTTCAACGCCTACGCGCTCCGCGCCGCCGCCGCCCCCTGGATCGACGGCGGGCTGGAGGTCAAGGCGACCGGCAAGCACCACGACCTGGCCCAGACCCAGGAGCACTTCTCCATGGAGGGGCGCTCCATCGCGCTCTCCTTCGACGTGGCGGAGCTGGGCAAGGCGGTCCACGAGCTCGACGAGCAACGCGGTCCGCAGGAGTCGCTGCTGCCGCTCGTCGACTACGGCAAGGAGGAGTACCGCTGGGGCATGGCCATCGATCTCAGCAAGTGCATCGGCTGCGGCGCCTGCACGCTGGCCTGCCAGGCCGAGAACAACATCCCGGTGGTGGGCAAGGAGCAGGTGCTCAACAGCCGCGAGATGCACTGGCTCCGCGTCGATCGCTACTACCAAGGCTCCGAGGCCGACCCCGAGACCATCTCCCAGCCGCTGGCCTGCGTCCACTGCGAGCAGGCCCCCTGCGAGTACGTCTGCCCGGTCAACGCCACCGTCCACTCCGACGAGGGGCTGAACGAGATGGTCTACAACCGGTGCGTCGGCACCCGCTACTGCTCCAACAACTGCGCCTACAAGGTGCGGCGCTTCAACTACCTCGACTACCACAAGGCCGTCTCGCCGCAGCTCAAGATGCTGCAGAACCCCGACGTCACGGTGCGTGCCACCGGCGTCATGGAGAAGTGCAGCTACTGCGTCCACCGCATCGAGCACGCCCGCATCGACGCCCGCGTCGGCGGCCTGAAGATCGGCGGCGACGCGGTGGTGTCGGCCTGCCAGCAGGCCTGCCCGGCCGAGGCCATCGTCTTCGGCAACCTCAACGACCAGAGCTCCAAGGTGGCGCGGCTGCAGCAGGGCGAGCGGCGCTACGACCTGCTCCACGAGCTCGGCACGCGCCCCCGCACCGCCTACCTGGCCCGGCTCAAGAACCCGAACCCGGAGCTGGCATGAGCTCGAAGCCCGCCACCGCCGCCATCGCCCTCGACCCGCTCGAGCCGGTCCCGGTCCTGGTCGGGCGGCCCGACGACCGCGCCCTCACGGAGTCGCTGGTCAAGCCGCTCTACGCCCCCATGACCAGGGGCTGGAAGATGCTCGTCACCGCGCTGGCCGCCGGGATGGGCTTCTGGCTCCTCTCCTTGGCCACCACGCTGGTGGTCGGCATCGGCGCCTGGGGCAACAACATCCCGGTGGCGTGGGCCTTCGACATCACCACCTTCGTCTGGTGGATCGGCATCGGCCACGCCGGCACGCTGATCAGCGCCATCCTCCTGCTCTTCCAGCAAAAGTGGCGCACCTCGATCAACCGCTTCGCCGAGGCCATGACGCTCTTCGCGGTGGCCATGGCGGGCGTCTACCCCATCATCCACCTCGGCCGGCCCTGGTTCTTCTGGTGGCTGATGCCGTATCCGTCCACCACCCAGCTCTGGCCCAACTTCAAGAGCGCGCTGCCCTGGGACGTCTTCGCCATCTCCACCTACGCCACCGTCTCCTTCCTCTTCTGGTTCATGGGGCTCATCCCCGACCTCGCCACCCTGCGCGACACCGCGCCGACCAGGCTGAAGCGGACCATCTACGGCATCTTCGCCTTCGGCTGGCGTGGGTCGGCCCGCCACTGGCAGCACTACCGGATCGGGTACCTGTTGATGGCCGGCCTGGGGACGCCGCTGGTGGTCTCGGTCCACACCATCGTCAGCTTCGACTTCGCCATCTCCCAGCTGCCGGGATGGCACACCACCATCTTCCCGCCCTACTTCGTGGCCGGCGCCATCTTCTCGGGCTTCGCCATGGTGCTGACGCTGATGATCCCGGCCCGGAAGGTCCTCGGGATCGAGCACGTCATCACCATGAAGCACCTCGACAACATGGCCAAGGTGGTCCTGGCCACGGGGCTGATGGTCTCCTACGGCTACGCCATGGAGCACTTCATGGCCTGGTACGGCGGCAACAAGTACGAGGCCTTCGCCTTCCTCAACCGCTGGAACGGCCCCTACGCGGCCATCTGGTACGTGCAGCTCGTCTGCAACGTGCTGGTGCCGCAGCTGTTCTGGTTCCCCTCGATGCGGCGCAACCTGGTGGTGCTCTTCGTGGCCTCCATCCTGGTGAACGTCGGCATGTGGATCGAGCGGTTCACCATCATCGCCGTCTCGCTCACCCGCGACTTCATCCCGTCCAGCTGGGCGATGTACACGCCCACCTGGGTCGACTGGGGCCTGCTCTTCGGCTCCATGTGCACCTTCGGCATGCTCTTCCTGCTCTTCCTCCGCTTCCTGCCGGTGGTGCCCATCGCCGAGGTGAAGGAGCTGCGCCGCGAGCTCGATCACCACGACGCGCACGCCGCCGGCCAGCCCGCCCACGGGGAGGGGACGCCGTGAAGCGCTACGTGGTCGCCGAGTTCGCCGCCGAGGCGCCGTTGCTCGACGCGGCCCGGGCGCTGCGCGCCGACGGGCAGACCGAGCTGGATCTGCACTCCCCGGTGCCGCTCCACGGCTCCGACGAGGCGCTGGGGCTGAAGAGATCCATCATCCCGCGCATCGCGCTGGTGGCCGGGCTCATCGGCGCCGTCAGCGGCTACGTGATGCAGTGGTACCTGGTGGGCATCGCCTGGCCCATCAACGTGGGCGGCCGGCCGCCACACAGCCCACCTGCCTTCATCCCGGTCACCTTCGAGCTCGGCATCCTCTTCGCCGCGCTCACTATCTTCTTCGGCCTCTTCAAGCTCTGGGGCATGCCCCGCCTCCACCACCCGGTCTTCGAGGTGGAGGCCTTCCGCAGCGCCTCGGTCGACGGCCTCTGGCTCTCCACGGCCGTGGCCCCCGAGGTGGCCGAGCCGACCGCGGCGCGCCTGCGGTCGCTGGGCGCCCTGCAGGTCGAGATCGTGGAGGACGCCTCATGACGCCCCGCCCCGTCGCCCTCCTGCTCCCGCTGGCGCTGCTGGCCGGCTGCCCGGCCTACGACCCGATGCAGCGCCAGCCCAAGTACAAGTCCTACCAGTCGAGCGAGTTCCACGCCGACGGCCTCGCCATGCGCACCCCGCCGGCCGGAACCGTCCCCTACGGCTCGGTGGGCGACCCGGCGCTGCAGCAGGGCGTGGGCGAGGACGGGAAGCCCCTCGCGCAGGCACCGGTCCCGCTCAACCCGAAGCTGCTGGCGACCGGCCGGAAGAAGTTCGACATCCACTGCGCCGTCTGCCACGGCATGGCCGGCGACGGGCAGAGCCAGGTGGCGCTCAACATGTCGCTGCGCCGGCCGGCCAACCTGCACCTCTACCGCGACGTGCCCGACGGCTATCTCTTCCAGGTCATCTCGAAGGGCTTCGGCCTGATGCCCAGCTACGCCGGCGAGCTCACGCCCGAGGAGCGCTGGGGCGTGGTCGGCTACGTCCGGGCGCTGCAGCTGAGCCAGCACGCCAGCGCCACGCAGGTGCCACCAGAGACCATGCAGAAGCTCCAGGGAGACACTCGATGACCGCCACGACGTTCCAGGGCGGCCGCCGCCTCATCACCATGGCCGGCGCGGTCGGCGCCGCCGGGCTCGGCCTCACCGCGCTGGGCGGCCTGGCCGACCCCCGACAGGCGCTGGCCTCCTACCTGGTGGCCTTCGTCTTCTGGCTCGGCATCGCGCTGGGCGCGCTCATCCTGCTGGGGGCGTTCCACGCCTCCAAGGCCCGCTGGCCGGTGGTGCTGCGCCGGTTCCTCGAGACCATCCCGCTGACGCTCCCGCTCTTCGCGGTGCTCTTCATCCCGCTCGCGCTGGGGATGCGCCACATCTTCAGCTGGGTCGATCCGTCGGGCGCCACCGGCGAACTGCTCCACGCCATCGAGTACAAGCGCCCCTACCTGAACGTGCCGTTCTTCCTGGTCCGGGCCGCCATCTACTTCGTGGTCTGGATCGCGGTGGCGACGCTGCTGCGCCGCTGGAGCGTCCGGCAGGACACCGAAGGCGGGCACCGGCTCACCGCCTGGCAGCGGCGGCTCGGCACCGGGGCGCTGCCGTTCCTGGCCCTCACGCTCTCCTTCGCCTCCTTCGACTGGATGATGTCGCTCGACCCTCGCTTCTACTCCACCATGTTCGGGATCTACTGGTTCGCCGGCAGCTTCCTGGCCTGCTTCGCGGTGCTCATCATCGCCGCCGCGGCCACCCGCGCCGACCCGGGCCAGTTCGGCCATCACCTCAACGCCGACCACGTCCACTCGCTGGGGAAGTTCCTCCTCGCCTTCACCGCCTTCTGGGCCTACATCGCCTTCTCGCAGTTCATGCTGATCTGGATCGCCAACATCCCGGAGGAGATCCCCTGGTACGTGGTCCGGACCGACTCGCCCTGGGGGCGGGTGGGGATCTTCCTCGCCGTCGCCCACTTCGCGATCCCGTTCTTCCTGCTGCTCTCCCGCGACCTGAAGCGGAACCCGCGCCGCCTGGCCGCGGTGGCGGTCTGGCTGCTGGTGGCGCACTTCGTCGACCTGCACTGGGTGATCATGCCGCGCATCCACGAGGCCGGGCCGCACTTCTCCTGGCTCGATCTCACCGCCTTCGTCGGCGTGGGCGGCGTGGCGCTGGCCTTCCTGGTCTTCCGCATGCGTGGCGTCGCCACCATGCCGGTCCGCGACCCGTATCTCGAGGAGTCGCTGAGGTACCAGCCGCAATGAACCAGCCAGACCACAGCGGCGCCCATCCGCGCGCCGAGGACGATCGGGTCAACTCCCGGGCCGTGCTGATGATCGGCTTCGGCACGCTGGCGATCTTCATCCTGCTCTCGGCCGCCTCCATCGCCTGGATCCGCCACAGCAACGCGGTCACGCCGCAGGCCGTGCTGCCGCCCGAGGTCGGGCGGGACAAGATCGGCCTGGTCGAGCAGCAGCTCTTCAACTCCAACCTGCGCGGCGCCCGCGATCGGGAGCTGCGGCAGGCCCACCTCGACGGCTACGGCTGGGTCGACCGGCAGGCCGGCGTGCTCCACATCCCCATCGCCAGGGCCATGGAGCTGGTCGCCCAGGGGGTCCGCGTGCCGGTCGGCGAGGCGCCGCGGCCGCCGCCCATCGGCGCCGCTAATGGTGGCGTCGACGCGCCCGGTGCCACGCCGCCCGCCGCGCCCGGCCTCCCCGCCGGCTCGGCGCCCTCCACCCGGAAGCCCCAGGGAGGGAAGTCCAGATGATCCGCCTCCTGCGCCTCACCGCCGCCGCCTCGCTGGCCGG
>JANYBC010000099.1 GCA_025360965.1 Anaeromyxobacter sp.
CGCCCGCCACCGGCCCGCGCCCCACCGTCACCCCGCCTCCCGTCGCGCCGCGCCCCGCGGCCCCCGCCGCGGCGCCCTGGGGGGGTGGCCCGGCCTTCACGCCGGTGCCCCGCCCGGCGCCGCACCCCATCCCGCCGCCCGCCGTCACCGATCTGGTCCACGAGGAGGAGGCGGTCGAGGGGCGCATCGCGATGCGGCCGCTGACGCCCAAGGAGGTCGTGGTCCTCGACGCGCTGGAGCGGCTGGCGGCCGGCCAGGAGGACGTGCCGCTGCCGGTCAAGCCGACCCAGGTGGCCGCGGCCCTGCTGAGGATCATGCTGCGCCACAAGATCGTCACGCAGCAGGAGCTGCTCGACGAGCTGTTGCGAAAGTGACGCTGCACCGCGTCCCGCTCCCGGCGGACGTGGCGTGCCGCCTGCGGTCGTGGTCTCCTCCCGCCGCCGCGCCGCGAGAAAGGCCTCCCCGTGAAGAAGACGCTGCTGCTCCTGCCGATCCTGCTGCTCACCACCGCCCGCGCCGACGAGGGGATGTGGATGCCGCAGCAGATCCCGGCGCTGGCCCCGCGCCTCGCCGCGCTGGGGTTCCAGGGAGATCCCAGGGCCTTCGCCGACCTGACCGGCCAGCCCATGGGGGCGATCATCAGCCTGGGAGGCTGCAGCGCCTCCTTCGTCTCACCCGACGGGCTGGTGATCACCAACCACCACTGCGCCATCGGTGCCCTGCAGTTCAACTCCACGCCGGAGCGGAACCTGCTCAAGGAGGGCTACCTGGCGCGCTCCCGCGCCGAGGAGCTCTGGAACGGCCCGGGGTCGCGGGCCTACGTCACGGTGCAGGTGGCCGAGGTGACCGCCGAGATCACCGCCAGGCTCGACGCCGCGCCGGACGACCTGGCCCGGGCCAGGCTCATCGAGCAGCGGGTCAAGGTGCGGACCGCGGCCTGCGAGAAGGGCGGTCTGCGGTGCACGGTGGCCTCCTTCTTCGAGGGGGCGCGCTGGTTCGAGATCGGGCAGCTCGAGCTGCAGGACCTTCGGCTGGTCTTCGCGCCGCCCAGCGGGGTGGGGAACTTCGGCGGCGAGACCGACAACTGGATGTGGCCGCGCCACACCGGCGACTTCTCCATGTACCGGGCCTACGTCGCCCCGGGCGGCAAGCCGGCGCCCTACGCCAGGGAGAACGTGCCCTACCGGCCGGCGCACTGGCTCACGGTCTCGCCGCAGGGCGCCTCGGAGGGAGACTTCGTCATCGTGGCCGGGTACCCGGGCCGCACCTCGCGGCTCCAGCCGGCGCGCCAGGTGAAGGAGCAGCTTGAGTGGAGCTACCCGCGCACCGTCCGCCGCAACACCGAGCTGCTGGCGCTCCTCGACGGCATCTCCAAAGGCTCCAGGGAGGCCGCCATCAAGGTCAACCCGCGGGTCCGCGGGCTGGCCAACTCGATGAAGAAGGCCAAGGGGGTGCTGGAGGGGGCGAAGCGGTCCGGCCTGCTGGCCACCCGCCAGGCCAACGAGCAGGCGCTGCTCACGTGGATCGCCGCCGACCCGAAGCGGCAGGCGGTCTACGGCGAGGCGGTCGCCAGGCTCGAGGCGCTGCAGCTGGACCGCGAGAAGACGCGCGAGCGCGACGCGGCCTTCTCCGCGCTCTCCGCGCAGTCGGCGCTGCTGGGCGCGGCGCGCACCGGGGTGCGGCTGGCGGCCGAGCGCGGCAAGCCCGACGTGGAGCGCGAGGCCGAGTTCCAGCAGCGCAACGGGTCGCGGCTGCGGGAGGGGATGGAGCGGCTGGAGAGGAGTTACGACCCGGCCGTCGACCGGGCCATGCTGCGCTACGCGCTCGCCGAGGCGGCGGCCCTCCCGGCCGGGCAGCGGATCGGTCCGCTCGACGTCGCCGTCGGCCTGGCCGCCGAGATGGACGCGGCCGCAGCCGGCAAGGCCATGGAAGGCTTCCTCGACCGGCTCTACGCCGGCACCCGGCTGGGTGACAAGGCGGTGCGCCTGGCCCTGCTGGAGCGGTCGCCGGCCGAGGCTGCGCCCGGGGACACCTTCGTGGCGCTGGCCACGGCGCTCGAGCCGTTCGATCGGCAGCTGCACGACGCCGACAAGACCCGGGCCGGGGCGCGGAGCCGCCACGCTCCGGTCTACGCCGCGGCCCTGCTGGAGAGGGCCGGGGGGCTGGTCGCGCCCGACGCCAACTCCACGCTGCGGGTCACCTACGGCACCGTCAAGGCGGTCTCGCCGCGCGACGGCGTCGTCTACACGGCCCAGACGCGCTTGGCCGGCGTCCTCGACAAGGACCGCCCCGGCGACGGGGAGTTCGACCTGCCGGCGCCCATGCGCGAGCGGCTCATGGCCACGCCGGATCGATCGAAGCACCGCTTCGCCGACAGGAAGCTGGGCGACGTCCCGGTCGACTTCCTCTCCACGGTCGACACCACCGGCGGCAACTCCGGCTCGGCGGTGCTCGACGCCCAGGGACGGCTCTGTGGCCTGCTCTTCGACGGCGCCTGGGAGAGCGTCTCCTCCGACCTGCTCTTCGACCCGGTCTCGACCCGCTCCATCCAGGTCGACAGCCGCTACCTGCTCTGGTACCTCACCGAGGTGGCCCGCGCCGATCACCTGCTGGCCGAACTGGCCGTGGACAGGGGGACGACCAAGTGAAGAAGATCGAGCTCAACGCCGTGGTCACCCAGCGCATCGACATGGCCCCCGGGCTGATGGTGCTTCGTATCGCGCCGCTGACGGGCCCGGTGCCGGTCTTCCAGTCGGGCCAGTTCGCGGTGATCGGGTTGCCGGCCAGCGCGCCGCGCTCGCCGCTGGCCGATCCCGAGGATCCAGGCGCCGGTCCGGAGCGCTTCATCCGCCGCGCCTACTCGATCGCCTCGCCCTCGCTCCCCGGCGAGCACCTCGAGCTCTTCCTCACGCTGGTGCGCTCCGGCGAGCTGACGCCGCGCCTCTTCGCGCTCCAACCCGGCCACCAGCTCTGGCTCGGGCCGAAGATCACCGGCCTCTTCACGCTGGCCGAGGTCCCGGCCGACCAGGACGTGGTGATGGTGGCCACCGGCACCGGGCTGGCCCCCTACATGAGCATGCTGCGGGCCGGGATCACCTCCAACCCGGGCCGCCGCTTCGCGGTGCTGGTCGGGGCCCGCCACTCCTGGGACCTCGGCTACACCGCCGAGCTGACCACGCTGGCCAGGGTCTGCCCCAACTTCCGCTACCTGCCGATCGTGAGCCGCCCCAAGGAGGAGCCGACCGCCTGGAGCGGCGCCACTGGCCACGTCCAGTCGCTCTGGGAGGGAGGGGCGCTGGAGAAGGCCTTCGGCAAGAAGCCGATCGCCGCCACCACCCACGTCTTCCTCTGCGGCAGCCCGCTGATGACCGAGGAGATGACCACGCTGCTCACCAGGGACGGCTTCCTGGTCCATGAGAAGGCGCGCCCCGGGCAGATCCACGTGGAGAAGTACTGGTGACCACCCGGCGGGCCGGCAGTCGCCGGCGCGTCGAGCTGGCCGGGTGCTAGTTCAAGGTGCCCGGGACCACCAGCGAGAAGGGGGCGATCTCGGCGTCGAAGCGCGTGCCGTCGTCGCGCAGCATCCGGTAGCTGCCGCTCATCGAGCCGTGGCTGGTGGGGAGCACGCAGAAGCTGGTGTACTCATGCGCCTGGCCGGCCTCGAGCCGGGGCTGGCGCCCCACCACGCCGTCGCCCTCGATCTCCTCCCGCTGCCCGGCGCCGTCGGTGATGATCCAGTGGCGGGCCACCAGGCGGGCCGGGGTGGTCCCCTCGTTGCGGATGGTGACCGTGTAGGTGAAGAGCCAGCGCCGCTGCCGGGTGTCGGAGCGATCCGGCCGGAAGTCGCTGCGGACCTCGACGCGGATGCCGTCGGTGAGGGCGGTTGACATGCAGGTGATCTAACCGGGACGCCCCTCCCGGCGCTATCCTCCCGAGCACGGTGCGTCGTGACGGCAAAGCCGAGGAACCTCTTCGGAAGGTGCGGGCCCTTTCAGGTCGGGCGTTGACGGGCATGGCCGCTTGCGATACATTGTATCTCATGGCTGCCACAGCAATGGTCCACGTCAGGGTAGACGAGAAGATGAAGGCACGGGCCGAAAAGGCCTTGTCCGCGATGGGGTTGTCGGTCTCTGACGCCGTTCGGGTGCTGCTCACTCGCGTGGCGGCCGAGAAGGCGCTCCCCTTCGAGGTCCGCGTCCCGAACGCAACAACCCGGGCGGCGATGAAGGAGGCGCGCCGCGGCGGCCTCAAGGCCCACGCCACCGTGGCCGACCTGATGGCCGACCTGAATGCGGAGGATTGAGCACACCAAGGCGTTCCGGCGGGACTGGAAGCGCGAGAGCGCCGGGGTCCACTCTCATTTACCGCAAGCCCGACGCGGCGACGCTCCAGCTCGTTCGGCTCGGGTCGCATTCCGAGATATTCGGGTGACCACCGAGAGGGCTGCGGCTGTGCCTGATCAGAGCTCCGTCCTCGCTGGACCATTGACGATTCGATTCACGCTCTGCCGACAGGGCGGTCACTCGCCACCCATGCTCAGCGCGGCCTTCTCGGGCGCGACGGGCGGCGTCATGGTCGCAGACCCCGTGCTTGAGGACTCACAGGTCCCGCGCGATCGCCTCGATCGCTTTGAGGCCATTGCCGAAGCGGGCCATGGCCTCGCGGTTACGCTCCAGCTCCCCGTAGGAGAGCCAGCGAACCCGCAGGTCGGCGATGCTGCGGAAGGCCGGCCGCGACACCTGCTTGCGGACGTCCTCTTCCCGCGCATCTGGAGCCACGAGGAAGAGCCCGCGGAGTCCCTCGGCCTGGGTCATGGCGAGGTCGAGCATCCGCACGATGCCCGAGTAGATGGACGTGCTGTGCTCCACCTCGAAGGCCGCCTCGACCCTGGAGGTGGCCCGGTCGAACCAGAGCACGTCGATGAGCCGGATCGCTTCGGCCCCGGGCGTCGCGGCCAGCCCGGGCGGCAGTTCTGCCAAGCACCCGTCGCCGAGCCACCCACCAGCGTAGGGGCGGCCCTTGTCGTTGGAGGCCACCCAGACCTCGAAGCCGAGGGCGCGCCCGAGATCCCGGAGCCAGCCCTGGACGGTCGTATGACCGAGGTCGTCCGCGCCTTCCCGGGCCTTCGAGGGTCCGGTCTTGGCGCCTTCCTCACGGAGGCGGGCGAGGTCGGCCGCCCAGGCGGCCTCGTCCGCCAGCGCCTCGACCCGGTAGCGACCGGACCCGAGATCGAACAGCAGGCCTGCGATGGCGCCGAGGTCCGTCGATAGCAACGCCCGGTGGGTGGCGTTGAGTCGGAGCACCCCTTCACGCATCGCGAGGTACTGGTCCCAGCGTCCGAGCTTCACCTTCGCGCCAGTCAGGGTATTGTAGCCCTCCACGATGGCGGTGTTGAAGGGGACGACCCGGGTCGGGTGGAGGAAGTAGAGGAGGTTGGCCGCCGCCGGGCCCAGCCCCTTTATCGACCTGGAGGCGAGCTCCCGGATCGCAGACAGGATTTCGGCTTCCGCGTCGCAGCAGAGGCAGACGTCGAGGAGCCGCCCGAAGGCGCGCTGGTTCTCCGCGTTCTCATAGATGTCCGGGATGCGGAGCTTGGGCTTCCACTGGAAGGCATGGTCTGCACCCTTGAAGATCTGGCGCTGCTCGGCGATGGAGCCGACGACGACCTCGAGGGATGAGCCACGGAAGGCGTTCCCGAACGTGCCCCTGGCGACCTCGTCCACCACGACAGCCAGGCCACGCCGGATGGAGCGGAAGTTCTTGAGTCGCTCCTCCCAGAGGAACCAGGTCCGGTAGGTCCCTCCAGCGTCGTCTCTCCAGCGGCGGATGAGCGCTTCGAGCGGGACAGCCGGCGCGGTGGAGTCGGGGGGTGGCGTCACAGAGCCCCATCCTGCCACGCCCGACGTCCGTCACGCTGCCATCCTGGTCGACGGATGGACCAAGAAACAGTGAGGCCCCCGGAACTTTGCGGTCCCGAGGGCCTCTGACAGGGACTTCGGCCCAGGGGGCGGCCGGGGATCAGATCAGCCGGACCGCCCGGGCGTCGGCGCGGCCTCGACGGCATATCGGAGGCGGCGGCCCTCTCGCACAAGCTTGCGGTCGTTGAGGCGGCGACAGGCGTCCTGTAGCGCTGCGTTGACTTCAGGGTCGCGCGGGTTCTCGTAGAAG
>JANYBC010000141.1 GCA_025360965.1 Anaeromyxobacter sp.
GCACCTACTTCGTACCTTGAGTGGAGATGGGCCTGCGAATTTGTGCTCGCGGCCGCGCGTGACCCGGCGGCCAGTCCAAACGTTTGGACTTCCAGCAGACCTTCAAGGCAGGCCGTTACGCCCGCCAATCAAGTCTGCCCGCAGATTCCGCTCCACCAGCGGCAGGATGGCCACCACGTCCGACTGCTGTCTCTTCGGCACGCCAGAGTTTTGGCCGAGTTTATGCCTGGGCTTCACTGTGTAGCGTATGTATAAATGTCCTCGAAACGGAGGCTCACATGCCCAGGACCGACGAAGCCCGCGCCGCGCTGGCCGCCATTCGAGCGGGAGCGACGCCCCGCAGCCTGGAGTCTGCCAGCCTCGAGTTCAAGGAACAGGGGCGCAGCGAGGGCGACGCGCTCAAGACCATCGCGGATGCGGCGCTCTGCTTCGCCAACGCTACGGGCGGTATCGTCGTGGTCGGCGTCGCAGACAACAGGGCTGGCGCCACCGCCCTCGTTGGCTGCACGCTCGAGGTCGACGCCGTCCGCCGCCGGGTATGGGAACTCAGCCGACCACCCCTGACCGTGGACGCCTGGGAGGAGCGCGTAGGCGAGGTCCGACTCGTCTTCGTCTCCGTGCCCCAGAGTCCGGAGATCCACTCGGATCCCCAGGGGCGCGCGCCGCGGCGGATAGGTCAGGACTGCCTGCCGATGGACCCGAGCGAGCAGATGCGACTCCGAGAGGATCGGCGAGGGATCGACCTCACCGCAAGCGAGACCGGGCTGGTCCTCAGGGATCTCTCCGAGCCGGCGCTGGAGAGCGCCCGCGAGCTGCTGGCCAAGTTCACTGACGAGCGCCGTCGCCTTGCGAGGCTCGCCAGCCAGGAGCTGCTTCGGGCGCTCGGCGTCATGACGAACCAGGGGCGAGTCCTGATGGCCGGGCAGCTCCTCTTCGGAAAGGCAGTGACGGGGAGTCCGCCAGCCATCGTCTACGAGTACCGGGCCACTGCCGGCGGTGAGCCAAAGGCCATCGAGCGGCTCCCGGGACCGCTGCTCCCCAGCTTTCAGTCGGCCCTGCAGTTGGTTCGCGCCCGGCAGACCGTCACACCGCTCAACCTGCCCGGGGGCCAGCAGGTTCAACTCGAGGACTACCCCACGTTGGCGGTCAGAGAAGCACTTTCGAATGCCATCATCCATCGAGACCACCACCTGTCAGGGCCGGTCAACGTCATCCACTCGCCCGAGCTCCTGACCGTGGCCTCGCCAGGACCGCTGGTGTCTGGCGTGACCCCCGAGAACATCCTGACCCACCCATCCAAGCCCCGGAATCCCTGCCTCGCGAATGCGGCGCGGGTGCTTGGACTTACCGAGGAGGTGGGCCGAGGTGTCGACCGAATGTTCCGCGAGATGATCGGCTCCGGTCGCGACATCCCGCGGATCGAATCGCACCACGATCACGTTCGGGTGAGCCTGGCCGGCGGGCGAGCCAACACCCAGGTGGCGCGCTTCGTCGCCCAGTTGCCCGAGCAAGAGCGCGATGACACCGACACGATGCTGGTCCTGTTTCGGCTCTGCTCGGTGAAGACGGTCTCGGCGCAGCAGATCTCTTCGCTGCTTCAGAAGAACGTGTCCGAGGTCGAGCAGGTCCTGAGGCGGCTGTCGACCGACGCCGTGGCCATTCTGGAACCCACTCGGCTGACGACTCGCCGGACCAATCCGGCCTATCGGCTTCGGGGCGACGTGCTGCGAGAACTGGGCGCAGCAGTTCCCTATCAACGGCGCACCGTGGACGAGATTGACCGGAAGGTGATCGCTCACGTACGTGAGTACGGGAAGGTCACCAATCGGAACGTGCAGAACATGCTGGACTTCGAGGTCCAGCGAGCGGCGGTCATCCTCAAGGACATGGTGGACCGGAGCCTGCTCAGGAAGACGTCGAAGGCGCAGCGCGGTCCTGGGGTCGAATACGGACCTGGAACCAAGTTCCCGGGAAAGGTGAAGCCGAGGGTCAAGTGATGTGCCAGTGCCGAGCACGGGTCGTCTCGGCGAGGTGCTTCACTTCCTCGTTCCACCGGGGCAGCTTCTGGACCTCGTCGAGGAGGAGGAAGGCGGGCGCGCCGCTGTTGAGGTCTCGCTGGCGGATGTTGGCCTCGAACCATCGAACGAGGCCGAGCAGGCCGCCCGCCTCCCGCAGCGTCTGCAGGTCGAAGCGGAGCACCAGGACGTCGGTGGGCTTCACCCCGCCGGCGAGGAGCGCCTCCACGAGCTGGAGCGTGGACGTGGTCTTGCCGACCTGGCGAGGGCCTCGGATCACCTGGATGAGCGGATGGCCAGTCCGGGGCTGGGCTCGGCGCCCCGCGCTCCTCACCCTCCGTCGAGCATCCGCCTGAGCCGCCCGATCGCCGAGCGGGCCAGGCCCGGTTCGCTCCGCGGTCCCGGGATCTCGCACCGCCGCAGCCCATCGACGTAGGCGTCGGCGTGGGGCTCCGGATCCGCGAGCAGCCGCGCGGGCCCGACGCCCTCGCGGTCGAGCCAGGCGAAGAACCGACCCACGGCCCTCGGGTAGCTCCGCACGGTGCCGCGCTGGCGCACCGCGCCGCGCCGGTGGTCGGCCTCGAGCTTCCGCTCGAAGCGGTCGAGCAGCGCGGCGTAGCCGGCCTCGGCGAGGCCGGCGGACGAGGAGGGGCCACCGCCCGGGCGCGCCCCGTCCACGGGCCCGGCGTCGGGCCCCCAGCCCGCCACCTCCTCCGCGGCCCCCGGATCGGGCGCGCTGGTCTCCTCGAGATCGGCGGCGGTGGCCTCCACCGCCGAGGGGAATCCCGAGGCCCCAGCCGCGGCCGACTCGCCGGCCCGGACCAGCGCCATGAGCTCGTCGGCCGAGAGCGCCCCGGCGGCGGCCATGCCATCCAGCACACCGGCCACCAGCGCCCGCTTGCGTCCGTGCAGCCCGAGGATGGCCTCCTCGATGGTGCCCTGCGCCACCAGCCGGTAGACGGTGACCGGCCGGCGCTGGCCGATCCGGTGCGCCCGGTCGGAGGCCTGATCCTCCACGGCGGGGTTCCACCAGGGGTCCAGGTGGACGACGTAGTCGGCGGCGGTGAGGTTGAGGCCGGTCCCGCCCGCCTTGAGCGAGATGAGGAAGAGCTGTCCCTCACCTGCCTGGAACCGCCGGACCAGCTCGTCTCTCTGGCGGGCCGGGGTCTGGCCGTCCAGGTAGAGGTGGGTGTGGCCGGCGGCGTCGAGCGCCTGGCGGACCAGGGCGAGGTGGGAGGTGAACTGGCTGAAGACCAGGGTCCGGTGCCCGCCCTGGCAGAGCCCACCGACCAGGTCCATGAAGCGGACCAGCTTGGCGGACTCGAGCCGGCTCCCGGGCTCGTGGAGCCGCGGGTGGCAGGCCAGGAGCCGGAGCTGGGTGATGGCGGCCAGGACCTGGAAGCGGCGCTGCTCGGGCCGAACCCGCTCGCCGAGGCCGGCCAGCCTGGCCACCGCCGCCAGCCGGGCCTGCTCGTAGTTGGCCCGCTCCTCCGGCGGCAGGACGATGGGCAGCGTGATGTCCTCCCGGATCGGCAGCTCCGGCGCCACCTCCGACTTGGTGCGGCGCAGGAGGAAGGGCCGGAGCGTGGCGGCCAGCGCGCGGCGCCGCCCGTCGTCCTGGTCCCGCTCGATGGGCAGCGCGAAGCGGGCCCGGTAGAGTTCCCAGCTGCCGAGCAGCCCCGGGAAGACGATCCGGTAGAGGCTCCAGAGTTCGCCGAGGTGGTTCTCCACCGGCGTGCCGGAGAGCGCCAATCGGCGCTCGGCGTGCAACCGTCGCGCTGCGCGCGCGGTGTCGGAGGTGTCGTTCTTGATGGCCTGCGCCTCGTCGAGCACGACGTAGGCGAACGCGAAGCCCGCCAGCGCGTCGGCGTCGCGGCGGAGCGTGCCATAGGTGGTGAGCACCAGATCGTGCGCGGCGAAGCGCTCGCCCGGGGGGCGGCGATCGGGGCCGGTGTGATCGAGCACGCGGAGCTCGGGCGCGAAGCGGGCGGCCTCGCGCTTCCAGTTGAAGACGAGCGATCGCGGCGCCACCACCAGC
>JANYBC010000153.1 GCA_025360965.1 Anaeromyxobacter sp.
GGTGACCGCCGGAACCACTTGGGTTTGTTAGCCGACACACGGATTTGAACCGTGGACCTGCTGATTACGAATCAGCTGCTCTACCAACTGAGCTATGTCGGCGGAGGCGCGCCTGTTTATCACCAGTATAACGGCCACCGCAAGGCGCGGCGGCGCCACGGCGGCGCCCCGGGGAGGCTCCCGGCGGAGGGCGCCGAGGCCTGGATCAGAACGACGGCCCGAGCGTCAGGTACCACTGCCAGATGGCGTAGGGATCCTGCGTCGGCGAGAGGTTCCCGAGCGGCCTGCCGAGCCCGCGCGCCACCCCGAGCCGGACGTCGGTGAGCAGCCAGTAGGCCAGCGCCGTCTCCAGCCGCAGCTCGCCGCCGGCCCCCATCCGCAGCCGCTTCCAGTGGAAGTCGGGGCCGGAGTAGCCCCGCTCGGTCCCCTGCACGAAGGCCTCGCCGAAGTCGGCGAAGACGGCGCCGTGGACCCGGCGCAGGAAGACCGGCCAGGTGGAGCGGCCCAATTCGGGTGAGAAGAGCGGGAAGCGCAGTTCGAAGGTGGCCGAGAAGGTCCCGTTTCCGGCGAACTGCCCGGCCGCGTAGCCGCGCAGGAGATCCGAGGGCGAGAAGGCCTGGAGCGGCGTGAGCGACAGCAGGTCGGTCGAAGGGATCCCGCCGAGCGAGAAGGGGGGCGAGCCGCCGAGCGAGCCGTGGCCGATGGCCCCGGAGAGCCGGGTCGCCAGCACCACGTGGCGCGTGAAGGGGACCCGGGTGAATTCGTTCCAGGCCAGCCGCCCCCGCCAGAGATCGTAGTCGCTGCCGAGCGCGCCGCCGGCCCCCCGGAGCCGCAGCGAAAGGGTCCGCCCCTCCTCGGTCGAGATGGAGTGGGCGTAGCGCCTGGCGTCCGTGTAGACGGCCGAGAGCGCCAGCTCGGAGAGCAGCCCGTCGGCGAAGAGCCGTCCCGGCGGGGAGCCGGGGTCGGGCGTGACGGCGTCGAGCGAGCTGATCAGCGTCGGGGTCCAGCCGACCCTGAAGGCGAGCTGCCGCTCCACCCGAGTGAAGCTGAAGGTGGCGCCGGGGGCGAGCGGGGTCCAGGCGCTCACCGTCCGCGCCGGGTAGCCGGGCGAGCCGGTCGTGTAGCGCGTCGAGTAGAGGTCGAAGCTCGGCCAGCACCAGGCGCCGACGTAGGAGGCGCTGTAGGCCAGCGTCATCGAGGCCGTGTCGGCGGCTACCGCCAGCTGCCAGGTGTGGCGCCCGAGCACGTCGCTGCCCATCGTGAAGATGCCGTAAGTGCCGCCCTCCGGGGTGATGCTCCAGGTCGGCAACCAGAAGGTCGGCTGCACGGTCTCGGCTGGCGAGTAGCTCCGGACCGGCGCGTCGGCGCCGGGGGCCGGCAGCGGCGCCGCCAGCGGGGGCGCGGGCGTGGTCGGCTCGAGCCAGGTCGAGGGGTCGAACGGGATGGTGGCCAGATCGAAGCCGCGGCGCGAGGAGCTGACGAAGGCCAGGGTGGCCCCGTCGGGCGAGAGCGCCGGCTCGAGCGCCCCGGTCTCGACGTTGGTCACCTGCCGCAGCAGGCCGGTGCCCATCTCCCAGGCGTAGAGGTTGTAGATCCCGCCGCGGTCGGAGCTGAAGAGGAGCCAGCGGCCGTCGGGCGACCAGCTCGGCGCCCGGTCGAGCGCGTCGTCGCTGGTGACGTCCCAGAGCTGCCCGTCCTCGAGGATGACCAGGTCGCGGCGCCCCTCGCGCTGCACCGACAGGGCGATGCGCCGACCGTCGGGAGAGACGGCCGGCTCGTAGAGCTGGACGCCGGGGAGCTGGAGCAGCGTCTCGACCGGCCCACCGGCCAGCCGCCGCCGCCGCAGGGCCTGCTCGCCGCCTCCGGCCTGGGCCACGTAGACCACCGCCTGCCCGTCGGGGGTCAGGGCCGGGTCGGTGGCCCGCTCGCCGTCGGTGAGCCGCTGGTCGGTGCCGCTGTCGAGGTCGGCGAGGTAGAGGTCGGCATAGAGCCGGAACTCATGCCAGACCTGCCCCTTGGCCACCACCGCCTCGCGGTTCGACCGCAGCGTGAAGCTGCCGTCGAGGTCGACCACCAGGGCGCGCCCCTGGTCGGCGCCGTCACGCCCAACCCGGCGCAGGCCGGCCCGCTCGTCGAGGCCGCGGTCGACGTAGACCAGGCCGGAGCCATCGGGCAGCCAGCGGGGCCGCTCGATCTGCCCGCCCCGCGACGTCAGCGGCCGCGGGGCGGTGACCGGGCGCTGGCGCACCTCGGCGAGCTGGGCGGCGTAGCGCGGCTGCAGCTCGGCTCCGAACCGGGCCCAGAGCGTCGGCAGGTCGGCGCCGAACCAGCGCTCGGAGGCCCAGGAGGGCGCCCAGGGCCAGATCTGTGACCCCTGGTCGGCGATGAAGCCGCGCATGGCGGCCGCGCCGGAGCGCTGCTCCAGCCAGGCCATGAACCGTCCGCCCAGCAGGTAGGCGACGTTGCCGCGGGGCCACTCCAGGTAGGGGTTCGAGGCCTGGGCCAGGGTCGGGAAGCCGGGCGGCTCGACCACCAGCGCCCGCTGGTACATGTCGAAGAGGGCGCTGTCGTTGCGGCCGGCGCCGCTCCCGGCGGGGGCCTCGTGGGAGACGGCCAGCCCCTCGATCATCCACCCCGGCGTGAGGCCGTTGGGTGGCCAGATCTTGCCGAAGAGCTGGTTCACCAGCGCCGGGAACCCGCCGATGTTGTCGAGGTGGAGGATGTGGACGTACTCGTGGGTGATGACCGCCTCGAGCCAGTCGCGCTCGTCGTTGAGCACCGACCCCGACTCGGCCGGCACCGTGTAGACGCGGATGGTGTTGTAAGGGAGGGGCGTGGCCGAGCCGTTGGAGGCGTCGCTGTCGTCCGAGAGCACCAGCTGGGTCCGCTGACGCGGCGAGTAGCCGAGCAGCGGGGCGAGCCTGGCGTGGGCCCGCTCCGCCTCGCGCGCCGCCCGCTGGGCCAGCGCCTCCAGCCCCTGGTGGTAGTGGACCTGGAAGTGCGCGGTGTCGATGGTCTGCCAGCGGTAGTCGGGATCGTAGGGCTGGGCCGCGCCGGGCAACGGGGTCGCCGCCAGCAGCGCCAGCAGCGCCAGCGGCGCCAGCGGCGCCAGCGGCGGGGCCCGACCGGCGCCCCGGGTCACCGGGCCGCCCCGGCCGGCGAGGACCCGCCCGGGAAGTGGTCGTTGAAGTACTTCTCGACCCGCAGGCTGCAGAGCTCGGGGTGCTCGAGCGGCCCCACGTGGCTGCCCTTGGTCAGCACCAGCAGCTCGCTGCCGGGGATGGAGGCGTGCATCTTCACCGAGAGCCACATGGGGGTAAAGGTGTCCTGCTCGCCGGCGATGATCAGCGTCGGCGCGACGATGCCGGGGAGGTGGTCCGAGGCGTCGGTCTGCGCCGCCGAGCCGAGCAGCTTGAGGAACAGGGCCGGGTCGACGTCGGCGAGGTCGTCGAGGTAGCGGACCAGGTCCTCCCGCGCCACCAGCTTCTCGTTGACCTCGAAGGTGAGCGCCAGCTTGAGCGCCAGTTCGGTCGGGACCACCGAGCGGAAGAGCAGGCGGGCGACGCCGGGGAAGCGCGAGACGGCCGCCTGGGCGTAGGGGAGGGCGGCGGCGGCCAGCGGCACGTCGTGGACGGCGTCGAGGGGACGCCCCGGGGCGCCGCAGATCAGCACCAGGCCGGCCACCCGCTCCGGGTGGCGGCGGTGGGCCTCCAGCGCCACCTGGACGCCCATGGAGTGGCCGGCCAGCACGGCGGTGCGCTCTCCCGCGGCGTCGAGCACCACGAAGAGGTCGTCGACGCAGTCGGCGATCGAGACCCGGGCCGGGTCGGCCGGGGCCTCGCTCTGGCCATGGCCGCGGTAGTTCCAGTGGATGACCCGGTGGCGTTGCGCCAACTCGGGGCGCAGGAAGCGCCAGATGTAGCCGGCGCAGCCGATGCCGTCGCAGAGCAGCACCGGCGGTGAGCCGGAGCCGCTCACGCTCCAGTGGATCCGGGTTCCGTCCCTGGCCGCCGTCAGGTGGGACTTTCGCTCCATGGTCGCTTACATCTCCCTGGCCCCCCGGATGTGGGCGGCGCACCCTTTGAAGTAGACTCTCCAGCCCGGAGGTTCAAGCCCGATGTCGAGCGGCACGCACCAGGGCCATGGCCCCGCAGGACACCGACACGACCACCCGCCCGGCGCCCATGACCACGGCCCGGGCGACGGTCACGCCTCCGGCGCCGGCACCACCTTTCGCCGCCTCGGCCTCTCGCTGGCGCTGACCAGCACCATCATGGTCGCCGAGACCATCGGCGGCCTCTGGTCGGGCTCGCTGGCGCTGCTCTCCGACGCCGGCCACATGCTGACCGACGCCGGGGCCCTGACGCTGGCCATGGTGGCGGCCTGGGTGGCCACCCGCAAGCCAGACGACCGGCGCACCTTCGGCTTCCGGCGCGCCGAGGTGCTGGCGGCGCAGCTGAACGTCGGCGCCTTGATTTTGCTGACCGGCTGGCTCAGCTGGGAGGCGATCAGCCGGCTGCGGGAGGGGGCGCCGCCCATCGACCTGGGCCTGATGTCGGTGGTCGCCGCGGTCGGCCTGGCCGCCAACCTGGCCATCCTCGGGGTGCTGCGCCACGACCACGGCCTCAACGCCCGCTCGGCCTTCCTCCACGTGGTGGCCGACACCGTCTCCTCGATCGCCATCCTGATCGGAGCCGGGGTCATGTGGCTCAGGCCCGGCTGGACCTGGCTCGACCCGCTGCTCTCGCTCGCCATCGCCGCGCTCATCCTCTGGGGCACCGTCGGCCTGATCCGCGAGATCACCGAGGTGCTCATGGAGGGGGTGCCCGGGCACCTGGCGCTGGAGGAGGTCCAGGCCGCCATGGCGGTCGCCTCCCCGGATATCATGGCCATACACGACCTGCACCTCTGGACCATCTCCAGCGGGCTCTACGCGCTCTCGGCCCACGTGGTGATCTCTCCCGAGGGGCTGGGTCGCAACGACGAGATCCTCACGGCGGTGAAGCACGCGCTCTGCGATCGCTTCCGCATCGAACACACCACCCTCCAGATCGAGACCGCCGGCTACGCCCACGTCCACGCCGTCTGTCCGCAGGATCACTGAGCGGCGCGGCGGGGCGGTCGAGGCCGCCGTGGTATGTTGGCCCGTGCTCTCGCCCGTCCTCGCCTTCCGTCCGGCTCGAGTGGTGGAGCGACTCGAGGCGCGCAGCGCCGCCTGCCCGCTCTCCTCCAAGGACCTGATCCGGGCCGCCGCCGAGCTCCGCCTGACGCTGCCGCTGGTCCGGGCGCCGACGCCGGGGGTGGCCCGCGCCGCGCTGGTGGCCGCCAAGCAGCTGCAGAGCGTGCTCGGCCTGGCGCTCCCGGCCGGCTCTCCGCCCGGCCCCTGGTTCAAGGCGGTGGTGCAGGCGGCCGACGAGGTGGCGGCCGGCCTGCCCATCTTCCTGGCCGGCGAGGTCCGCGTCGCGGGTCGGCGCGACGCCGAGGTGGAGGCGGCCTTCCGGGAGGCCTGGAACCTGGCCGACGCCGGGCTCACCCACCTGACCCTCGACCTCGCCGCGGTGCCGGCCGAGATCCGCGCCGAGGTGCTGGCCCGGGTGGCGGGGCCGGCGCTGGAGGCCGGGCTCGGGCTCGACTGCGTGGTGGCCCGTGGAGGCGAGCTGGAGGCCGGCCTGCTCTTCGGCGACCTGGCCCGCGCCGAGACGCTCCCCGACATGGCCAGCCTGCCCTTCGATGCGCCCGGCACCCGCGAGGCGGTGCAGGCCCAGGTGCGCGAGCTGCTGGCGCTCTGCGCCGCGCTCTCGGGGACCCCGGTGCTGCGGCGCGGCCCGGTGACCGCTGACCTGCTGAGGAGCCTGGCCGGCTCGCCGGTGGCCGGCTGCGACGACGGCGGGGCGGCGGCCGAGGTGGCGCTGGCGGCGCTCGACCTCGCCGCGGGATCGGGCGACGCGGGGAGCCGGGAGGCGCCGCTGGCGCAGGCGGAGGCGGCGCTGGGCGGCGGCGCCTTGGCGCGCCTCGAGGCCAAGGCCTACGGCGAGGTGCTCGACTTCCTGGAGCGGCTGGGGACGACCGGCAGCGCGCAGCGGATCGCGAGGCACCTCGAGCGATCGATGGTCGAGACGGCGCCGTGACGCGGATCGTGGCCGGGAGCGCCCGGGGGCGCCGGCTCGAGGTCCCCGAGGGGCAGGGGACCCGCCCCACCAGCGAGAAGGTGCGGGCGGCGGTCTTCAACATGCTGGGGCAGTTCTTCGACGGCGGGGCGGTCCTCGATCTCTATGCCGGGACCGGGGCGCTGGCGCTGGAGGCCCTCTCCCGCGGCTGCGCCAGGGCCACCTGCGTCGAGTCCGATCGGCAGGCCGTGGAGCTGCTGCGGCGCAACGCCGAGGCGCTCGGCTTCACCGGCCGGGTCGACGTCCGGCAGGGCCGGGTGGCCGATCTGGTCGGCCGGCTGCCGGCCGGGTTCGCGCTGGCCTTCATCGATCCCCCCTACCAGGACGGGCCGGGCGAGGGGCTGGCCGGAGCCGGGCCGCTGCTGCTGCCGGAGGGCCGGGCGGTGGCGGAGCACGACGCCCGCTGGGTCCCTCCGGCGAGGGTCGGCCCGCTGGCGCTGGTCGACTCCCGGCGCTACGGCAGCACCGGGATCTCGATCTACGTGAGGGACTGAGGGATACTGCCTCACCCATGGCTCGCGTCGCCATCTACCCCGGCAGCTTCGATCCGCTCACCAACGGCCACGTCGCCATCATCCAGCGCGGCCTCAACCTGTTCGACCGGCTCATCGTCTCGGTCGCCAACAACCCGCAGAAGCAGCCGCTCTTCACGGTGGCCGAGCGCAAGGGGTTCATCCTCGAGGCGGTCAAGAGCGACCCGCGCGTCGAAGTCGACAGCTTCGACGGGCTGCTGGTCGAGTACGCCCGACGCCGCGGAG
Source organism: Anaeromyxobacter sp. (assembly GCA_025360965.1). Lineage (GTDB taxonomy): Bacteria > Myxococcota > Myxococcia > Myxococcales > Anaeromyxobacteraceae > JADKCZ01. The sequence goes on from JANYBC010000153.1 coordinate 6,926, forward strand.
TCCACACCGTGCTGCGCGGGCTGCGGGCGGTCTCCGACTTCGACTACGAGTTCCAGCTGGCCAACATGAACCGGAAGCTGCTGCCCGAGTTCGAGTCGGTCTTCGTGATGACCGGGGAGGACTACTTCTACGTCTCCTCCCGCCTGGTGCGCGAGGTGGCCATCTTCGGCGGTGACGTGACCGGGCTGGTCCCGGCGCACGTCGCCAGCGCGCTCCGGGGCAAGGCCATCCGCTGAAGCGCCCCACCGCCCCGGCCGGGCGGTGCCGGATTTGTCCAGCCTGCGCCCGGGCCGTGCTAGCGTTTTCTCCATGCCCAGCGCACCCCGGGAGGTCTGGGGCGACCTCGCCGCCTCAGCCTTCGTCGAAGCCAACGTCCTCTTCAAGCTGATGGACGAGGAGGCGCGCCAGGACCTGCTGCAGCTGGCGCACCTCGAGGACTTCGGGCCGGGCGAGCTGATCGCCGCCGACGCCGAGGACGAGCGGCTCTACCTGGTGCGCGAAGGGACCGCCGCGGTGCTGCTCTCCCGCGACGGCGTGGCGGTCGAGGTCGGGGTGCTGGAGCGCAACGCCATCTTCGGCGAGGGGCGGGTGCTGGGCGAGCCCCGGCCCGGGGCGCTGGTGGCCCGGACCGCGGTCTCGGTGGTGACCTTCCCGGCCCCGGTCCTGAGGGCCGTGGCGGAGCGATTCCCCAAGGTGCGCCGCATGCTGGAGGCGGTCAGGACCGTCCGGCTCAAGGTCGCCGCCGAGAAGATGGGGGGCTGACCGCCCCCTCAGGTTGCTGAGGAAAAGGGCGCGCTGTTCGTGCTAGGTTCCGCGCCCATGCCGCGTCGAACCGACATCAAGAAGATCATGATCTGCGGGTCCGGGCCCATCGTCATCGGGCAGGCCTGCGAGTTCGATTACTCCGGGACCCAGGCCTGCAAGGCCCTCAAGGAAGAGGGCTACCAGATCGTCCTGCTCAACTCGAACCCGGCCACCATCATGACCGACCCGGGGTTCGCCGACCGGACCTACGTTGAGCCCATGACGCCGGAGGTGGCGGAGCAGATCATCGCCCGCGAGAAGCCGGACGTGCTGCTGCCGACCCTGGGCGGGCAGACCGCGCTCAACCTGGCCGTGGCCCTGGCCAAGAGCGGCGCCCTCAAGCGGCACGGGGTGGAGCTGATCGGCGCCTCGCTGGAGGCCATCGAGATGGCCGAGGACCGGCTGCTTTTCAAGCAGGCCATGAAGCGGGTCGGCGTGGAGATGCCGAAGTCTGGCTACGCCACCTCCTGGGAGGAGGCCAGCGCCATCGCCGATGACATCGGCTTCCCGGTCATCATCCGCCCCAGCTTCACGATGGGCGGCGAGGGCGGCGGAGTCGCCTACAACCGCGAGGAGTACGAGCCCATGGCGCGGCGGGCTCTGGTGCTTTCGCCGAGCCACACCATCCTCTGCGAGGAGTCGATCATCGGGTGGAAGGAGTACGAGCTGGAGGTGATGCGCGACAAGAACGACAACGTCGTCATCATCTGCTCCATCGAGAACTTCGACCCCATGGGCGTGCACACCGGTGACTCGATCACCGTGGCCCCGGCCCAGACGCTCACCGACAAGGAGTACCAGGTGATGCGGGACGCCGCGGTCCGCATCATCCGCGAGATCGGCGTCGACACCGGCGGCTCCAACATCCAGTTCGGCACCGATCCCCGGACCGGCCGGCTGGTGGTCATCGAGATGAACCCGCGGGTCTCGCGCTCCTCGGCGCTGGCCTCCAAGGCCACCGGGTTCCCCATCGCCAAGATCGCCGCCAAGCTGGCGGTCGGCTACACCCTCGACGAGCTCAAGAACGACATCACCCGCTACACGCCGGCCTCGTTCGAGCCGACCATCGACTACGTGGTCACCAAGATCCCGCGTTTCGCCTTCGAGAAGTTCAAGGGGGCGGACGACACCCTCACCACCGCCATGAAGTCGGTGGGCGAGGTGATGGCCATGGGGCGCACCTTCCAGGAGTCGCTGCAGAAGGCGCTGCGAGGGCTGGAGATCGATCGCTGCGGGTTCGAGTCGCCGCTCAAGAAGCGCCCCGGTGAACCCTTCACCGCGGCCGAGAAGGGGGTGGTGGACGCGCAGATCCGGGTGCCGAGGGCCCACCGCGTCTTCTGGCTGGGCGACGCCTTCCGCGCCGGGATGACCGTGGACGAGGTGGCCGAGGCCACCGGCATCGATCCCTGGTTCCTGCGCGAGATCGAGGAGCTGATCGCCACCGAGCCGGAGCTGGCGCTCGGCCTGCCGCAGGGGCGCGACGCCTGGTACCGCATCAAGCGGATGGGCTTCTCCGACAAGCGCATCGCACAGCTGGCGCAGGTCAAGGAGGCGGCGGCGCGAGAGGCCCGCTGGGCCGCGGGGGTCAGGCCGGTCTACAAGCGGGTCGATACCTGCGCCGCCGAGTTCGAGGCCCACACGCCCTACCTCTACTCGACCTACGAGGAGGAGTGCGAGGCGGCGCCGACCGGCAGGGACAAGGTGATGATCCTCGGCGGCGGCCCCAACCGGATCGGCCAGGGGATCGAGTTCGACTACTGCTGCGTCCACGCCGCCTTCGCGCTCACCAAGGCCGGCTTCGAGACCATCATGGTCAACTGCAACCCGGAGACCGTCTCCACCGACTACGACACCAGCGACCGGCTCTACTTCGAGCCGCTCACCCTGGAGGACGTGCTGGAGATCGTCCACAAGGAGAAGCCCAAGGGGCTCATCGTCCAGTACGGCGGACAGACCCCGCTCAAGCTGGCGGTGCCGCTCCACGAGCTCGGGGTGCCCATCTTCGGCACCAGCCCGGACGCCATCGACCGGGCCGAGGACCGTGAGCGCTTCTCCGACATGATCGTCAAGCTCGGCCTGCGCCAGCCGGAGAACGGCATGGCGCGGAACGCCGAGGAGGCCTTCGCGGTGGCCAAGCGGATCGGCTACCCGGTCATGGTGCGCCCCTCCTACGTGCTGGGCGGCCGCGCCATGGAGGTGGTCTACGACGACGCAGATCTCCAAGGCTACCTGACCGACGCGGTGCAGGCATCCAACGACCGGCCGGTGCTGGTCGACCGCTTCCTCAAGGACGCCGCCGAGGTGGATGTCGACGTGCTCTCGGACGGCACCGACGTGGTGGTGGGCGGGGTGATGGAGCACATCGAGGAGGCCGGCATCCACTCCGGTGACTCGGCCTGCTCGCTGCCCCCCTTCAGCCTGGCGCCCGCGCTGGTGGCCGAGATCGAGCGGCAGTCGATCGCCATGGCGCGCGAGCTGGGCGTGATCGGCCTCATGAACGTGCAGTTCGCCGTGCAGGGCCAGGACATCTACGTCCTCGAGGTCAACCCACGGGCCAGCCGCACCGTGCCCTTCGTCGGCAAGGCCACCGGCCTGCCCCTGGCCGCCGCCGGCGCGCTCTGCATGGTCGGCAAGACCCTGGCCGAGGCCGGCGTGACCGGCTCGGCGCGGCCGAAGCACGTCTCGGTCAAGGAGGCGGTTTTCCCCTTCACTCGCTTCCGCGGCATCGACAACCTGCTCGGCCCCGAGATGCGCTCCACCGGCGAGGTCATGGGCGTCGACGCGCTCTTCCCGGTCGCCTTCTTCAAGGCGCAGGCGGCGGCCGGCAACACCCTCCCCATCAGCGGGGTCGGGAAGCGGGCCTTCGTCTCGGTCCGCGACGGCGACAAGCCGGCCATGGTGGACGTGGCCCGGCGGCTGGTCGGGCTCGGCTTCGAGGTGCTGACCACCGGCGGCACCCACGCCTACCTCGCGGAGCGTGGCCTCCAGACCACGCAGGTCAAGAAGGTCAAGGAGGGGCGCCCCTCCATCGTCGACCGGATCAAGGACGGCGACGTCCAGTTCGTCGTCAACACCAGCGACGGCAAGCGGGAGGTCTCGGACAGCGCCTCGATCAGGCGCGAGACCCTGATGAAGGCGGTGCCCTACTTCACGACCATGACCGGCGCCCGCGCCGGGGTGATGGCGATGGAGGCGATGCAGGCCGGCCCGGCAGGGGTCCGCTCCCTGCAGGAGTATCACGGCATCGCGCCGGCCTCCCGTTGACAGGAGCCGGCCGGTTCTCTAGGAATTGAACCACCAGCGCGGCCGCCCGGTCTCCCCGGGTCGGCCGCCGGTATTTTGGGGAGGGGCTGCGATGTCCGACCGTGTTCCGATGACTGCGTCCGGGTTGGCCCGGCTGAAGGCCGAGCTGAAGCGGCTCAAGGTCGTGGAGCGGCCCAAGATCGTGAAGGAGATCGCCGAGGCCCGGGCCCACGGCGACATCTCCGAGAACGCCGAGTACCACGCCGCCAAGGAGAAGCAGTCGCACGTGGAGGGCCGGCTTCTGCAGGTGGAGCACTGGATCGCCTCCGCCGAGGTCATCGACGTCACCAAGCACGCCGGCGACCGGGTCATCTTCGGCGCCACCGTGACCCTGGAGGACTCTGACTCCGGCGACGAGGTCCGCTACCGGATCGTCGGTGAGCTGGAGGCCGACCTGAAGCGGGGGAAGATCTCGGTCACCTCGCCGATCGCCCGGGCCCTGATCGGCCGCTCGGAGGGTGACACGGTCACGGTGCAGACCCCCGGCGGAGCCCGGGAGTACGAGATCCAGAAGCTGGAGTTCATCGAGGACGAGGTCGCGGAGTCGGAGTGATGGGTTAGGCTCGGCGGCGTGGACCCCCGCGCCCGTCCCAAGGCCTCACCGGCTCCCGCCGCCGCGGCCGCGGCGCTCCAGGCGCTGGTCGCGCCGCTGCGGTTCGCCGTCAAGGACGGCTTCGCCGGCGCTGGCCGGCTGACCGGCTTCTCCGGGACGCTTCGCGAGGCGGTGGCCCGGGCGCGCTCCCTGGGGGCCCCGGAGAGCGCCCCGGTGCGCGGGCTGCTGGCCGAGGCGGAGCGGTTCGACCAGCTCGTCGGCGAGGCCCGCCGCGAGGCGCTGATCAGGCTGGCCGGGCACCTGGGGGCGCTGGTCGAGGTCCCGGTCGAGCTGGCCGAAGCGGCGAGGCTCGGCACGACCACCACCCCGTCCGCGCCTCCAGCGCGGCAGGTCGCGCCTCCTCCCCCTTGGGGACCGTCGATCACGCTCGATACTCCGCTGGCCGAGCTCCCCGGGGTGCACGCCTCGCCGCGGGGGCTGCTGGAGGAGCGCGGCAGGCTGACCGCCGGGCAGGCCCTCGAGTTCTGGCCACGCACCTGGCAGGACCGCACCACGCTCCGCCGCATCGCCGAGCTGGCCGTCGGGCAGGAGGGGATCGTGCTGGCCAGCGTGCAGGCGGTCCGGAAGAAGCGGATGCGCAACGGCCGCGCCATGCTGGAGGTCCAGGTCACCGATGGCTCGGCTCCGCTCGGGCTGGTCTTCTTCAACGCCCCCCCCTGGAAGGAGAAGCAGGTCAAGCCGGGCGACACGCTGCTCTGCTGGGGCAAGGTGGGGGAGGGGTTCGGCGGCCGCAAGCAGATGTCCAACCCGGAGCTGGAGCAGCACCAGCCGGGCGACTCGGCCAACTTCTCGCGCATCGTCCCCATCTACCCCGGCCCGGCAGGCTGGCAGCACCCGGCGCTACGAAAGCTGATGAAGCGGCTCTGCGACGAGCTGGCGCCGCGCGCCCCGGAGGAGCTGCCGGCCGGGGTGGTGCAGCGGCGCAGGCTGCTGCCGCGCGGGGAGGCGCTGCGCCAGGCGCACTTCCCGGCCGCCGGCAGCGATCTGGCGGCGGCCGCGGTCAGGGCCACCCCGGGCTTCCGTCGCCTGGTCTTCGAGGAGTTCTTCTTCCTGCAGCTGGCCCTGGCGCGGCGGCGGCGCGGCGTCAAGGTCGAGGCCGGCATCGCCTTCGAGGTGGGGCCCAAGGCGATGGCGGCGGCCGCCGCACGGCTCCCCTTCGCGCTGACCGGCTCGCAGCGCAAGGTGCTGGGAGAGATCGCCGCCGACATGGCCCAACCCGAGCCGATGAACCGGCTCCTGCAGGGCGACGTGGGCAGCGGCAAGACCGCGGTGGCCTTCGTGGCGGCGCTGCTGGCGGTCCAGTCGGGCTGGCAGGCGGCGTTGATGGCCCCCACCGAGATCCTGGCGGCGCAGCACGCCGGGACCCTGCGCCGCTGGCTCACGGGGAGCGGCATCGAGGTGGCGCTGGTGGGGGCCCTGGCCCGGGGCGGTGCACAGCGGGCGGCCCGGGAGGCGCTGCGCTCGGGGAAGGCCCGCATCGCCGTCGGCACCCACGCCCTGCTCGAGGAGTCGGTGGCCTTCGAGCGGCTCGGCCTGGTGGTGGTCGACGAGCAGCACCGCTTCGGCGTGCTGCAGCGGGCCTCGCTCATGGCCAAGGGGAGGCGCCCCGACGTGCTGGTGATGACCGCCACGCCCATCCCGCGCACGCTGGCGCTGGCCTTCTACGGCGACCTCGACCAGTCGAAGATCACCGAGCTCCCCCCCGGGCGCACGCCGGTGGAGACCAGCCTCTTCGGCGAGTCGCAGCGCGCCAAGGTGCTCGACGCCGTGCGGGCCGAGCTGGAGGCGGGGCGGCAGGCCTACGTCGTCTACCCGCTGGTCGAGGAGTCGGAGAAGATCGACCTGGCCGACGCCACCAGCGGCGCCGAGAAGCTCACCAGGGCCTTCGCGCCGCACGCCGTCGGCCTGCTGCACGGGCGAATGAAGGGCGAGGAGAAGCAGGCCATCATGGCCGCCTTCCGGCGCGGCGACCTGAAGGTGCTGGTCGCCACCACCGTCATCGAGGTCGGCGTCGACGTCCCCAACGCCACGGTGATGGTGGTCGAGCACGCCGAGAGGTTCGGCCTCTCGCAGCTCCACCAGCTGCGGGGCCGGGTCGGGCGCGGGGCGGCCAGGAGCCGCTGCCTGCTGCTGGCCCAGCTGCGCCAGGCCGGCGCCGACGCCCGGGAGCGGCTCGAGGCCCTCTGCCAGACCCAGGACGGCTTCGAGCTGGCCCGCGTCGACCTGAAGCTGCGAGGCCCCGGGGAGCTGCTCGGGACCCGGCAGTCAGGCCAGGCGCTCCTCGAGGTGGCCGACCTCTACCGGGACGAGGCGATCCTCGACGAGGCCCGGGAGGAGGCCTTCGCGCTGGTGGAGGCCGACCCCGACCTGGCGTCCCCGGCCAACCGGACCACGGCCAGGGCGCTGGCGGTGCGCTGGACCGGGCGGCTCTCCCTGGCGCAGGTCGGCTAGCCAGGATCTGTTAAACTGCCCGGCCCGGTGCGCGGTGGGCGCGCGCCGACCCCGGAGGCCCCGCCGCATGCCGCTCAAGCTGGATGACATCTCACCGCAGGTCCGCTCCACCGAGTACGCCGTGCGTGGCCCCATCGTGGCCCGCGCCGCCGAGCTGGAGCGGGCAGGGCGTGAGATCATCTACTGCAACATCGGCAACCCGCAGTCGCTGGGGCAGCGGCCGCTCACCTGGGTCCGACAGGTGCTGGCGCTGGCCGAGTACCCCGCGCTGGCCGCGCTGGTCCCGGCCGGCACCTTCCCCGCCGACGTGCTGGAGACGGCGCGGCTGGTGGCGGCGCGGAGCCAGCACGGGCTCGGCGTCTACACCGAGAGCAAGGGCTTCCGCTTCGTGCGCGAGGCGGTGGCCGAGTTCATCACCGAGCGCGACGGGCTGGCGGCCGATCCTGAGGCCATCTACCTGTCCGACGGCGCCAGCAAGGCCGTCCAGGCGGTCTTGCGGATGCTCATCTCCGGCCCGCGGGACGGCATCCTCATCCCCCTCCCGCAGTACCCGCTCTACTCGGCCACCATCGCCCTCTACGAGGGGACGCTGGTCCCCTACGAGCTCGAGGAGGCGGCCGACTGGGGCTTCTCCCTGGCCACGCTCGAGGCCGCCCTGGCGGCGGCGGTCGCCAGGGGCGTGCGTCCGCGCGCCATCGTGGTCATCAACCCGGGCAACCCGACCGGCGCCGTGCTCGACGAAGCGAACATCGAGGTGGTGCTCCGCTTCGCCCGCGCCCACGGGCTGGCCGTGCTGGCCGACGAGGTCTACCAGGACAACGTCTACCGGCCCGGCGCGCGCTTCACCTCCTTCGCCAAGGTGCTGGCCCACCTCGGCTTCACCGACGTCTCGCTCTTCAGCTTCCACTCCACCTCCAAGGGTTACCTCGGCGAGTGCGGCCACCGCGGCGGGTACGTCGAGTGCCGCAACGTTCCGGCCGAGGTGCAGGCCGAGCTGACCAAGCTGTCGTCGGTGGCCCTCTGCGCCAACACCGCCGGGCAGATCGTGCTCTTCCTGCAGGTGCGCCCGCCCAGGCCAGGGGGGCCATCCCGCCAGCGCTGGGAGCAGGAGCGGCGCGAGGTGCTCGAGCTGCTGGCCCGCAAGGCCGGCATCCTCGAGCGCGGGCTCAACGCCGTGCCGGGCATCCGATGCCAGCCGGTGGCCGGGGCCATGTACGCCTTCCCGCAGCTCACCCTCCCGCCCGGGGTCAGCGACGGCGACTACTGCATGGCCCTGCTCGAGGAGACCGGGATCTGCGTGGTCGACGGCTCCGGCTTCGGGCAGGTGGCCGGGACCTGGCACCTGCGCACCACCATCCTCCCCCCGCTCGAGCAGATCGAGGAGGTGGTCCGCCGGCTCGGTGAGTTCCACGCGCGCTTCACGGCGCGCCGGGGCGGCCGGTGACCACCTGCCCGGTCTGCGAACACCAGCAGGTGGAGGGCGCCGAGTGCGAGGTCTGCGGCCGGTCCTTGCGTGCGCTCGGCGCAGTGGAGATCGAGGTCACGCCGCTCGAGGGGCTGGAGCCGACGCTGGCCGCGCCCGAGGCGGCCCCGGCCGCGGCCCCGGCGATGGCCGAGCTGGAGCCGACCCTGCAGGCCAGCGCGGGCGAGGTGCCCCTGGAGCCGGTCCCCGAGCTGGAGCCGACCTCCGCCGCGCCGGTCGAGGCGGCCGGCGAGCTGGTGCCCGACCTGGAGCCGACCTCGGCGCCCGCCTCCACCGACGCGCCCACCGAGCTCCCGCTCTTCCTGGTCTGCCGCTATTGCAGGACCCCGGCCGGCCCGGGGGAGCGGATCTGCGGACGCTGCGGCATGCAGCTGCCGGGCGGCCTCGCTCCCGCCGCCGTGGCCGGCTTCGCTTCACGGCACTGCAGCTGCGGCGCTCCCATCACCCGCTCGATCTGCCCGGCCTGCGGGGCTCGCAACCAGACCGGGTGAGCCCGAGACCACCCTTGAATTGCGGCTTGCCGCGTCGCAAAGTGCTCGACCACCCATGACCGCACCCCCAGCCACCCGCGCCGCCCCTTTCTCGGCCACCTACCGCTGCGGCGAAGGCTGTGACTTCACGGCGCCGCTCACCGACGTGATCTACCGCTGCCCCAGGTGCCAGGGGCTGCTCGAGGTGGAGCACGACCTCGCCGCCCTGCGGACCAGGAGCGCCACTGAGTGGAAGGCCCTCTTCGACGGGCGCTTCCGGCTCGGTCCGTGGCCCTACGGCTCCGGCGTCTGGGGGAAGAAGGAGTGGATCTCGCCGCAGCTGGCCGACGCCAACGTGGTCTCGATGTTCGAGGGCGGGAGCCCGCTGCTGCGGGTCGACCGCTACGCCCGCGAGCTCGGGCTCGACGATGTCTGGGTCAAGGAGTGCGGCGTCACCCACACCGGCTCCTTCAAGGACCTGGGGATGACGGTGCTGGTCTCGGCGGTCCAGGAGATGCGGTCGCGTGGCAGGCCCATCCGCGCCGTGGCCTGCGCCTCGACCGGTGACACCTCGGCGGCGCTGTCGGCCTACTGCGCCGCGGCCGGGGTTCCGAGCGTGGTGCTGCTGCCGCGCGGCAAGATCTCCACCGCCCAGCTGGTCCAGCCCATCGCCAACGGCGCGCTGGTGCTGGAGCTCGACACCGACTTCGACGGCTGCATGAAGGTGGTCCAGGCGCTCTCCGAGACCCCCGACATCTACCTGGCCAACTCGATGAACTCGCTCCGCATCGAGGGGCAGAAGACCGCCTCCATCGAGATCTCGCAGCAGCTCGGCTGGACGGTGCCGGACTGGGTGGTGATCCCGGGGGGCAACCTGGGCAACGCCAGCGCGGTCGGCAAGGGCTTCACGATGATGAAGGCGCTGGGGCTCATCGATCGCCTGCCGCGCCTGCTGGTGGCGCAGGCCGAGCACGCCAACCCGCTCTACCAGGCCACCACCGGCGCCGGGCTGCGGGCCGTGCCGGGCGTGGCCGTGAAGCCCATGACGGCGAGGAGGACCCTGGCCTCGGCGATCCAGATCGGCGACCCGGTCTCGGCCGGCCGGGCGCTCCGCTCGCTCCAGGCCCTCGACGGGCTGGTCGAGCAGGCCAGCGAGCAGGAGCTGGCCGACGCCGCGGCCCGCGCCGACCGGGCCGGGCTCTTCACCTGCCCGCACACCGGCGTGGCCCTGGCGGCGCTTGAGAAGCTGGCGGGGCGCGGGCAGATCAAGAAGGGTGAGCGGGTGGTGGTCATCTCCACCGCCCACGGCCTCAAGTTCTCCGACTTCAAGGTCGGGTACCACGACGGGACGCTGCCCGGACTGCGGTCGCCGCTCCGCAACCCGGCGGTCAGGGTCGAGGCTTCGCTCGGCGCCGTGCAGGACGCCATCGCCGCCCGTCACGGGCGCGCAGCGAGGGGCTGATCGATGGGGACCCGGGAGCAGGAGCGCCGCCTGGCGCTGCGCGCCGAGCACGACCGGATCGCCGAGGAGATCGGGACCCGCGAGTCGGTCGATCGGGTGCAGAATGGAGGGGTGCTGGGCTTCTTCTCCTTCATCAGCTTCGGCTTGACCGTCAAGCTCGGCTGGGACCGCTGGGGCTGGCTCCCGGTGAACAAGCCGCCGCCGCCGCCCGGAATCCCCTTGTGGTTCGTCATGGCCCTGCTGCTGGCGGCGGTGCTCATCGGCTTCACGGTGCGGGAGTTCCTCCGTGCCCGGGTGCTCCGCGCCGTGGAGGCCGAGAAGTTCGCGAGGCTGCTGGCGCTGCGGCGAGAGCTGGAGCTCGACACGTGAGCCGCGCCGGGCGCTTCATCGTCCTCGAGGGGCTGGACGGGGCGGGGACCACCACCCAGTCGCGCCTGCTCGGCGAGCGCCTCCGCGGCCTGGGGCGGAGGGCCCACGTCACCGCCGAGCCGTCCGGTGGCCCGGTTGGGGCGCTGCTCCGGCAGGTGCTGCAGCAGCGCATCAACGGCGGCGGCGGCGGCGGGTTCGACCCCAGCGCCCTGGCGCTGCTCTTCGCCGCCGACCGGCTCGACCACCTCTCGGCCGAGGTGCTCCCCCGGCTGGCGGCCGGCGAGGACGTCATCTCGGACCGCTACACGCTCTCCTCGCTCGCCTACCAGTCGCTCACCACCGGCGACGCCAGGTGGGTCGCCGAGGTCAACGGCTTGGCGCGCGCGCCCGACCTGACCATCTTCCTGCGGGTGCGGGCCCGGCTGGCCCTGGTCCGCCGGCGCGGGGCCGGGACCACGCCAGAGCTCTACGAGGTCGACGCCTTCCAGCGCCGGGTGGCGCGCAGCTACGAGCGGGCCCTGGTCTCGCTGCGGGCCAGCGGGCAGCGCATCGCGGTGCTCGACGGCGAGCAGCCCGTCGCGCAGGTGGCCGACGCGGTGGCCGCCCTGGTGGCGGCGCTGCGGCGCCGGTAGGGCCTGGAGGCCCGTCATGCGCGCCCCGTCTGCGTCGCTGGTGGTGGTCGGGAACGAGGTCCTCTCCGCCAAGGTGGTCGACGAGAACGGCCCGTGGCTGGCGGAGCGGCTGCACCAGCTCGGCGTCGAGCTGCGTGCCATCTCGACGGTCCGCGACCGGGTCGAGGAGATCGTCGAGGCCGTCCGGCGGGAGCGGCCTCGGGTCGGCTGGGTCATCACCTCGGGCGGCGTGGGCCCGACCCACGACGACGTCACCGTCGAGGCGGTGGCGGCGGCCCTGGGGCGGCCGGTGCGCCGCGACCAGCGGCTGGCCGAGATCTACCGGGTCATCCACCACCGCGTGCGAGGTGTGGAGCTGCCCGAGGCCGGGCTTCGGATGGCCGACGTGCCGGAGGGCACCGAGCTGGCCGGGGATCCGACCTTCCCCACGCTGGTCTGCGACGGGGTGGTGATGCTGCCCGGTGTCCCCAGGTTCTTCCGCTACCAGTTCGACCGCTTCGCCCCCGCGCTGGGCGGTGAGCCGTTCCACCTGGCCTGCGTCTTCATCTCGGTGGTGGAGGACCAGATCGCCACGGCGCTGGGGGCGGTCGCGGCGGCCCACCCCGGCGCGGAGCTGGGGAGCTACCCACGCTTCGACGACGCCGACCACGCCGTCAAGCTGACGGTCGAGTCGAGGAGCCTCACCGAGGTGCTCTCGGCGCTCGAGGCGCTGCTGGCGGTGCTCCCGCCTGGCGCCGTGGTGCGGATCACCAGGCCCGGCGAGGCTGCACCGCCCGGCTGAGCCGTGCGCCGCGGCCTAAGCTGTCGGCTTGGACGCGGCGGTCGGCGTGGACGCGGCGGTCGGCGTAACCGGTGCGGCAGGGGCGGTAGGGGCAACCGCGGCGGAAGCCGGCGGTGCCGGGTCGAGTTCGAAGCGCTCGATCAGTCCGCGCGCCTTCAGGGTGGTGAGCGCCCCCTTGATGACGGCTGCCCGGTCGTTGCCCTGCAACTTGACGACCTGGGCGACCTGCGAGGAGCCCGCCGGCGGGACCACCGCGACCGCCCAGCTGTCTCCCAGGTCCTTGTCGGCGGTGACCCTGCAGAGGACTCCATTCACGGTTGCGCTGGCCATCGGCTGCTCCCTTGGGTTGGCTGGCTCCAAGATAGCGCAGGCCCTCGTAAGGGCAAGGGATTCCTGCCTCGGCCGGCAGGCGGTGACCCTCATGACACGCCGGTGACGCGGCTCGGGCACATAGGGGGAATGGCCAACGCTCGTGACCCGGACCGGATCGACTGGTTTGCCTCCAGCCCGTTCATCGGCATCCACCTCGTCGCCCTGGCGACCCCGTGGCTGGCGCCGCCCACCGCCGGGCTGGTCGGCCTGGCCATCGGCGCTTACGTGGTCCGCATGTTCGCCATCACCGCCGGCTATCACCGCTACTTCGCCCACCGCGCCTACCGGACCAGCCGCGCCTTCCAGTTCCTGCTGGCCCTCGTCGGCGGCGCCTCGGCGCAGAAGGGGGCGCTCTGGTGGGCCGCGCACCACCGCGATCACCACCGCGACTCCGACGGACCCGAGGACATCCACTCGCCGGTGCAGCGGGGCTTCTGGTGGAGCCACGTCGGCTGGTTCCTCTCGACCCGCCACAACGCCACCAAGCTGGACCGGATCAAGGACCTGGCCCGGTACCCCGAGCTGCGCTTCCTCGATCGCTACCACGCCCTGCCGCCGGCGCTGCTGGCCGCCGGGCTCTACCTGGCCGGGGGCTGGCCGGCCCTGCTCTGGGGCTTCTTCGTCTCCACCGCGGTGCTCTGGCACGGGACCTTCGTGATCAACTCGCTGGCCCACGTCATGGGCCGGCAGCGGTACCAGACCGGCGACGAGTCCCGCAACAGCTTCCTGCTGGCGGTCATCACGCTGGGTGAGGGCTGGCACAACAACCACCACTTCTACCCGACCACCGCCAACCAGGGCTGGTTCTGGTGGGAGCTCGACCTCTCCTGGTTGGCGCTGCGGGCCCTGCGCCTGGTCGGGGTGGTCCGCGACCTTCGGACGCCGCCGGAGCGGATCCGCCTGGCCCACCTCTCCGCGGCGCTCCCCGGCGACGGCGGGTCGCACGCGGCCGCGCCCTAACGTCCCGATCCGGCGGCGGCCGCCGCGCTCCTGCCGAAGGCATGATCCTGCCGGGGCGGATCGGTTCTTGTCCCTTCGTGCAGACTTGGGTTCACACCAGAGCCCCACACACCCGCCGGCGATGGTCGCCCACTCCTTGCGGCGCTGCTGGAGGGGCACCCGGGGGCGCTGGAGGGCGACGAGGAGGAGGCCGAGGAGGACGGGTAGCGCGCCCGAGAAGGGCGGATGGCAAGGCGGAACAGGAGGCATTAGGATGGGGACCGCGATGCGGGCACTCAAGGCACATGTCAGGGGCGGGCGAATCCTGGTCGACGAGCCCACCGATCTCCCCGAGGGCTCGGAGACCGAGGTCATCGCCTTCGACGACGATGAGTTCGACCCCGAGGAGCGTGCGCGGTTGCTGCACGCCATCGAGGAGGGGGCCGAGGCCATCGAGCGAGGTGACTTCATCGACGGAATCGCATTCGCGAACGAGCTGCTGGCGAGACGTGAAGCTCGAAATCGCTGAGCCGGCCCGGCGCCAGGCGGTCGAAATCGAAGGGTGGTGGGCCGAGAATCGGCCTGCGGCGCCCAGCCTGTTCGCCCAGGAGTTCCGGGATACCCTGGAGTTCATTCGCAGGAACCCCGGGGTGGGGACCAGCTGGCCGACCGCACGCCGTCCGGACTTACGGCGCGTGCTCATGCCGCGCACGAGGCACCACCTGTACTTCCGCGCCGACGTGCCTACGCAGGTCGTCCAGGTGCTCGCCGTCTGGGGCGCGCCGCGCGGCAGCGGCCCGCAGCTTTAGACGGAAACCGCCACCTCGCTCACCTCGGGGGTGGGGGTAAGGAATCCAACCCACGGTTCGCGTCTGATAACGTACTCTATGGTGACTCGGACCTACTGGTTCAGGGCGGTGGTGACGTGGGCCAGCACGCAGGACTGGGTCGGGATCTCGAACCGCTCGATCAGGTCGGCCAGCTGCCGGACCAGGGCCTCCATGGAGGCCACCGAGTCGGTGGCCGGGTTGACGCCGATGACGGCGTCCCCGCAGCCGTAGAGGAGCCCGTCGACCACGCTGGCGGCGATGCCGGCCGGATCGTCGGTGGGGTGGTTGGGCTGGAGCCGCACCGAGAACCGGCCCGGCAGGCCGATGGTCCCGCGGAACCGGGTGGTGACCCGGCACTTGCTGGCCACCAGGACCAGGTCCTGGTTGCGCATCAGCTTGGTGACCGCCGCCACCATCTCCGGCGTGAGGCCGGGGGCCAGCGCGGCCAGGCGGGCCGCGTCGGTCTGGTAGGCGAGCAGCCACTCGCGGAATTCACCGACCGTGAGATGGCTCACCGGCGCGAAGGCGGCCGCGTCGTGGCCGTCGAGGATGAGCCGCGTCACCTCGTCCGCCTCGTAGGGGACGATCGGCTCGTCGAGGAAGCGGGTGAGCGGCAGGTCGGCCAGCACCGCCCGGGCCGCCACCCGCTCCTGCGCCGACCCGGCGGCCAGGCCGGCCAGCTGGTCGCCCGAGCGGAGCGGCGAGGCCCTGGCCAGGACCTGCTTCAGGTCGGCGAAGGCGAAGCGCTGGTGGCCCACGGTGGCGGCGTAGGGGGTCATGCGGTTCCCAGGAGGTCGCGAGGGCCAGTCCTCGATCCGGTGACAAGGGTACGCCAGGCGCGGCGAAAGTGCGCCGGCCCCGGGGGCGGGCGGGAGCCCCTGGCGGCTCCCCGAAGGCACGGCCCGGGCGGGCCGGGACGGTTATGTCCGGTTTGCCGGGGTCCGAAGCGTCGTGAGGCAGGAGGACCGGATTCCCCGGCCTCACCGAAGAGAGGTTCACATGGCCAGCTTCATGTTGATCTTCCGGGGCGGCGACTCCCCCGGCGACTCCCCCGAGCAGCTGCAGCAGCACATGCAGAAGTGGATGGCCTGGTTCGAAGGGCTCACCAGGGCGGGCGCCTACAAGGGCGTGGGCGCTCCGCTGGCCCCCGGCGGGAGGTCGGTCCGCGGGAGCCGCAAGGTGGTCTCGGACGGGCCCTTCGCCGAGGCCAAGGACTTGGTGGGCGGCTACGCCATCGTCGAGGCCAGTGACCTCGACGCCGCCACCGAGATCGCCCGCGGCTGCCCGACCTACGAGAAGAACGGCGCGGTCGAGATCCGCCCGGTCCGCGCGATGTGAACGGACCGCCCGGCCCGCTCGCCGACCACCTCTTCCGTCGCGAGGCGGGGCGGATGGTCTCGGCCCTGGTCCGCGTCCTCGGCACCCGCCACCTGGCGCTGGCCGAGGACGCGGTGCAGGACACGCTGGTCCGCGCCCTGGAGACCTGGAAGTTCGGCCCGGCCCCCTCCAACCCCGGTGGCTGGCTGATGCGGTCGGCGCGCAACCGGGCCACCGACCTGCTGCGCCGCCAGGGGCGCCTGGATCGGCTCGGGCCGGAGCTGGAGCGCACCCTGGAAGGGGCGCTGGCGGAGGCCGCGGACGGCGGCGAGGCCGGCGGCCACGCCATCCCCGACGACGAGCTGCGGCTGATGTTCTCCTGCTGCGACCCGGACCTGGCGCCGGCGGCGCAGGTGGCGGTGATCCTGAAGTACCTGTGCGGCTTCTCGGTCCGGGAGATCGCCCAGGGGTCGCTCACCTCGGAGGCGGCGGTGGAGAAGCAGCTCTTCCGGGCCCGGCGGACGCTCGAGGCCCGGGAGCGGCTCTGCGAGGTGCGCGACCCGGGACAGGTGCGGGCGCGGCTTCGCCCGGTGCAGAGCGCCATCTACCTCCTCTTCAGCGAGGGGTACCACGGCGCCCACCCGCAGCGGGCGGTGCGGGAGGACCTGTGCCACGAGGCGCTGCGGCTGGCCGTGCTGCTGTCGCGCCTGCCGGCCGGCAACGGCCCCGAGACCCGGGCCATGGTGGCCCTCTTCTGCCTCCTGGCCGCCCGGCTGGCGGCGCGGCAGGACGACGATGGCCACCTGCTCCTGCTCGCCGAGCAGGACCGGAGCCGCTGGGACCGGGCGCTGATCGCCGAGGGGCTGCGCTGGCTCGGCGACTCGGCGGTGGGCGCGGAGCTGACCGCCTGGCACCTCGAGGCGGCCATCGCGGCGGGCCACGCCACCGCGCCGACCTTCGAGGCGACCGACTGGGGCGCCATCCGCAGGCTCTACGACCGGCTCTGGCGCCTCGACCCGTCACCGGTGGTGGCGCTCAACCGCGCCATCGCCGTGGGCATGGCGGAGAGCGCCGAGGCCGGGCTGCGGGCCCTGGCGGCCATCGAGGGCCGGGAGCGGCTGGCGAGATCGCCGTTCCTGCCGGCGGCCGTGGCCGAGTTCGAGCTCCGGGCCGGGCGGCCGGAGCGGGCGGTGGTCCAGCTCGAGGCGGCGCTCTCGCTGTCGCGGAACGGCGCCGAGGCGGCCGTCTTCAGGCGCAAGCTGGCCGCCTGCCGCGGGTGAGGGGAGGCGCGCGCGCCCCGTGGTGGTTCGGCGGGATCAGCGGCTGGCGGCCGGCTGGAACGAGTCGGCCAGGCCGGCCAGGTCGCCGGCGCCCACGTCCGAGACCAGCGCGTAGCCCAGCTCCCCGACCCGCCAGCGGACCACGTGGAAGCCCCTCGCCCCGGTCACCCGGGCGGCGCCGGGAGGCCAGGGCAGCCCCTCGGCCCGGACCACCAGCAGGGTGAGCCGGTGGAGCCGGAGGGTGTACTGGAGCAGCGCCGCCCGCCGGTCGAGCACGTAGCCGATCGACCCGCCGCGCAGCTGCAGCTCAGGCGTGGTGGGCGAGGGGACCTCGGGCGCGAAGTCGAGCCGGCCCTCGAACCAGGGCTTGACCTGGTGTGGCCCGCCGCTCTCGATCTCGGCCGGTCGCTGGCTGGCGAGCAGGCGCAGGTGGTCGTTGATCAGCTCGTCGGTGAGCAGTGCCTCGGCGCTGGCAGCCTCGCCGACCCGGCGCTCCAGCAGCAGCCCCCCGAGCGCCAGCGCCAGGCCGGCGG
>JANYBC010000179.1 GCA_025360965.1 Anaeromyxobacter sp.
GCACCGTGGTCGAGGTCATCGACGAGATCGCCGATCGCTCCGACCTGCTGGCCCTCAACGCCGCCCTCGAGGGCGCCAAGGCCGGCGACGCCGGGCGCGGCTTCTCCATCGTGGCCGCCGAGATGCGCCGGCTGGCCGAGAACGTCATGGAGAGCACCAAGGAGATCAAGAACCTCATCACCGAGATCCGCGAGTCGACCCACGCCGCCAAGGAGGCCTCCGACGGGAACAAGCGCGAGGCCTCGGAGGGCGAGAAGCTGGGCGGCGCCGCCATCACCTCGGTCTCCGGCATCCTCTCTGGCATCCAGGAGACCAGCGACGCGGCCCGGGTCATCCACCTCGCCACCCAGCAGCAGCGGACCGCCACCGAGCAGGTGGTGCTCTCCATGTCGGAGATCGAGGAGGTGACCCGCTCGGCCCAGTCCGGCTCGCGCCAGGCCACCGGCGCCGCCTCCGAGCTGACCAAGCTGGCCGAGCGGCTCTCCGAGCTGGTGAAGCGCTTCAAGCTCGACTGACCGCGGAGCCGACCTTCGCCGCCGAGTCCGCATGAGCACCGAGGAGATCCGCCAGAAGCTGCTCCCACGGTTCCGGGAGATGACCGCCGACCGGGTGGAGAAGGTCACGTCCGCCCTGCTCCAACTGGAGCGAGGCTCGGCCAGCGCCGACCAGCGCGAGGAGCTGGCGCGGGAGCTCCACACCCTGAAGGGCGAGGCCCGCATGATGGGCTTCGCCGGCATCTCGGCGGTGGTCCACGCCACCGAGGACCTGCTCAAGGACTGCGGCGCCACGCCGACCCGCGATCAGGCGCAGGCGCTGCTCGAGACCTGCGACGCGGTGCTGGCGATGCTCGACCAGCCGGCCGAAGTCGGCCCGGCCTCCGAAGCGCTGGTGGCCCGGCTCGGCGGGCTGATCGGCGCCCCGGCCGCGGCTCCGGCCAGGGCCACGCCTCCGCGCCCCGACACGGCCGCGACGCTCACCGCCCCGACCGCCGCCCCCCCGCGCGCCGGGGCCGGCGGCCTGCGCAGCCCGGCCCGGCTCGAGCTGCGCGGCGACAAGGCCCAGGCCTCGATCCGGGTCGACGTCGACCGGCTCGACGAGATCGCCGCCATCGCCGGCGACGTGCTGGTGGAGGGGGCCCGCGCCAACCGCCGGGCCCGCGACCTCGACGGCCTCTTCTCCCGCTGGAACCGCGTCTCCGACCGGGTGGTGGCGCTGGCCGAGCGGCTGCGCCACGACGGCTTCGGCGACAAGAACGTCGAGCAGCTCGAGGGCGACGTCCACCTGCTCCGCTCCGACACCTTCCGCTTCTCGCGCAACCACTCCGAGGCGGTGCAGGGGGCGCGCGCCCAGTTCACGCTGCTGGCCGAGCGCATCGGCTCGGCCCGCCTCATCCCGCTCTCCGGCGTGCTGTCCGGCTTCCCGCGTGCGGCCCGGGAGATGGCCCGCGAGCAGGACAAGGAGCTCGACTGCGAGGTCTCGGGCGGCGAGAACGGGGTCGACAAGGCCATCCTGCTCTCGCTCAACGATCCGCTGGTCCACCTGGTCCGCAACTCGATCGACCACGGCGTGGAGACGCCGGCCGAGCGGGCCGCGGCCGGCAAGCCGCCGGTGGGCCGGCTCACCATCAGCGCCCGCACCGACGGCGACCTGCTGGCGCTGGTGGTGGAGGACGACGGCCGCGGCATCGCCCCGCAGAAGATCCGCGCCGCCGCGCTGGCCAAGGGGATCGTCGGCGAGCAGCAGGCCGCCAGCCTCTCCGCGCGCGCCGCCCTCGACCTGATCTTCCTCCCCGGCTTCTCCACCCGCGAGCAGGCCGGCGAGACCAGCGGCCGCGGCGTCGGGCTCGACGTGGTCCGGCGCAAGGTGACGGCGCTGGGCGGCTCGGTGACGGTGGAGTCGGAGCCGGGGCAGTGGACCCGCTTCACGCTGCGCATGCCGCAGTCGCTCTCGCTCATGAAGGTGCTGCTGGTCCGCATCGACGACGACGTCTACGGCCTGCCGGCGGTCGACGTCGACAGCGTCGGGCGGCTCGATCCCAAGGAGGTGGCCGAGGTGGCCGGCATCCGCGCCGTCCGCTACCGCAACAAGCTCCTCCCGCTGGTGGCGCTCGGCCCCCTGCTCTCGCTCAACGGCGGCCCCCGCCACCCGCGCCCCACCGTGGCCTACGTGCTCCACGGCGACGAGGGGGCGGCGGTGGTGGTCGACGGCCTCTTCGGCGAGCGCGAGGTGGCCGTCAAGGCCCCGGGCACCTTCTTGAAGGGGATGCGCTTCGTCACCGGCGCGGCCGCGCTCGAGGACGGCCGGGTGGCGCTGCTGCTCTCCACCCCCGATCTCATCTCGGCGGCCCGCCGGCTGGCCTCGCCGGCCATGTCGCGGGGGCGCGACCGGCGCCGGCTGCGCATCCTGCTGGTGGACGACTCGGCCATCGCCCGCGAGGCCGAGGCGGCGCTGCTCCGCTCGCTCGGCCACGAGGTCGACGAGGGCGTCGACGGCGAGGACGGCTGGCAGCGGCTGCAGAGCGGCGCCTACCAGGTGCTGATCACCGACGTGCAGATGCCGGTGCTCGACGGCATCGACCTGACCCGGCGGGTCAAGGCCACGCAGCGCTTCCAGAAGCTCCCCATCCTGATCCTCTCCTCGCTCTCGGCGCCCGAGGAGCGGCGCCGCGGCGTGGACGCCGGGGCCGACGCCTACCTCGTCAAGGGCGAGCTCGACGGCGAGGCGCTGGCCGGCACGCTGGAGCGGCTCTGCGGGGTCGGCGGTTGAGCCGCGCCCGCCGGAGCAGGCCGTGACCCGCGCCGAGACGCGCATCCGCGTCCTGGTGGCCGACGACTCCGAGCTCTTCCGCGAGGTGCTCTCGCGGGTGATCGGCGCCGATCCGCACTTCGAGGTGGTGGCGGTGGCCGCCGACGGCAACGCCGCCGCCCGGCTGGCGCGGGACCTGGCGCCCGACGTCATCACCATGGACCTCAACATGCCCGACGCCGACGGCTTCTCGGGCATCGCGCGGATCATGGCCGACACGCCCACGCCCATCATGGTGCTGACCGCCAACAAGGCCGAGGTGGTCGGCTTCAAGGCGCTCTCGCTGGGCGCCCTCGACATCCTCGAGAAGCCGGAGGCCACCGCCGACCTGGAGGCCTACGGCGCCGAGATCCGCTCCCGGCTGCGGCTGCTCTCGGGCGTGAAGGTGATCCGCCACCTGCGCGGCCTGCGCGAGCGCAAGCTGCCGCTCCCTCCCGGCAAGGGGCGGCGCGTCGAGGTGGTGGTGATCGGGGCCTCGCTGGGCGGGCCGCGGGCCCTGGCCACGCTGCTGCGCGGCCTGCCGCCCACCTTCCCGGTCGGCATCGCGGTGGTGCAGCACATCGCCGACGGCTTCACCGAGGGGCTGGCGAGCTGGCTCTCGCAGGAGTGCCACCTCAAGGTGCGCCAGGCGGCCGACGGCGACCCGCTCAAGCCGGGCCACGTGCTGCTGGCCCCGAGCGGCAGCCACCTGCTGGTCGGCGAGGGCGTGGTGCGGCTCTCCCATGCGCCCCCGGTCGAGACCTTCAGGCCCTCGGTGACCCCGCTCTTCCTCTCGGCCGCCTCCAGCTACGGGTCGCGGGCCTGCGGCGTCATCCTCACCGGCATGGGGCAGGACGGCGCCCTGGGCCTCAAGGCGCTCCACGACGCCGGCGGGGCCACCATCGCCCAGGACGAGCAGAGCAGCGCGGTCTTCGGCATGGCCAAGGCGGCCGTCGATCTGGGCGCCGTCGACCGGGTGCTGCCGCTCGACGACATCCCCCGCACCCTGGCGGAGCTCACCACATGACGCCGGTGGCCACCGAGCAGCTGGCGGCGCTGGCGGCCATGCTCAAGGAGCGGGTCGGGCTGCACATCCGCCCCGACAGCTTCGCGGCACTCAAGCTGGCGGTGCTGGCCCGCCTCGACGTGCTGGCCGCCACCGCCCCCGACGCCACCGCCTACCTCTCGCTGCTGGGCGGACTGGACGGCGACGAGGAGCTGCGCCAGCTCCTGCCGCTGGTGACGGTCGGCAAGACCAGCTTCTTCCGCGACGAGCGGCAGTTCCAGGCTCTCGACGCCCTGCTGCCCGGCTTCCAGGCGCGGTCGGGTGACCAGCGGCTGCGCATCTGGTCGGCCGGGTGCGCCACCGGCGAGGAGCCCTACTCGATCGCCATGACCTGCGCCGAGCGCGGGCTGGAGCCGCGGCAGCTGGAGCTGCTGGCCACCGACGTCAACCCCGAGGCGGTGGCGGCGGCGGCGAGGGGTTTCTACGAGGCGCGGCGGGTGCGCGACATCCCCACCCAGTACCTCTCGCGCCACTTCGACCGCGAGGGGGACGCCTGGCGGGTGCGGGCCTCGCTGCGCCGCTACATCACCGCCATCCGGCCGCACAACCTGGTCTCGGTCGCCTTCCCGGCGCCGCAGACCGCCGGCTGGGACGTGATCTTCTGCCGCAACGTCATCATCTACTTCGACACCCCGACCACCCGCCGCGTGCTGGAGCAGTTCCACCACGCGCTGGCGCCGGGCGGCTGGCTCTTCCTCGGCTACTCGGAGTCGCTGTTCCGGCTCTTCGACGGCTTCGACCTGACCGAGGTGAACGGGGCCTTCCTCTATCGCAAGCCCGAGGAGGGGAGCGTCCGGCCGGTGGCGCTCCACGTCCGCCCCGCCCCCGCCTCGCTGCCGTCGGTGCGACACGTCCACCTGCCGCCCGCCGCCCTGCGCCCCTCCCTGTCGGCGGCGGCGCCGTCTCCGCCGCCGGCCCCGCGGCCGGTGGAGGCCGACGAGCCGCTGGCTCCGCAGGAGTTCCTCGACGGGGCCATCGCCCTGGTCTCGGAGGGGCGCTTCGGCGCCGCCCGCGAGCTGCTGGAGCGCCACCTCGAGCAGAACGGCCCCGGGCTGGCGGTCCAGCTCACGCTGGCCAACCTCTACGGCGTGCTGCGCCAGCACGACCGGGCCCGCGACGCCTACCAGGGGGCGCTGGCCCTCGAGCCGCTCAGCGCCGAGGCCCACCTCTTCTACGGCATCCACCTGCTCTCGCAGTCCGAGGCCGACGGCGCCGCGAAGGAGCTCTCCCGCGCCCTCTTCCTCGACCCCGACCTGGCGCTGGCCCACTACTACCTGGGGCGCAGCCGCGAGGCCCAGCGCGACCCGCAGCGGGCCCGCCTCGCCTACCGCAACACCATCGAGGCGCTCAGGCGCCTCCCCAGCGGCAAGCGGCAGGCCTTCCTGGGGTACTATCCAGACATCCCCGAGGATGGGGCGGCTTTCGTCCGTGCGGCCGAGTACGCGCTGGCGGCGCTCTAGGGGCGGCGAGACCAGATGACCGGCAAGAAGAAGATCCTGCTGCTCGACGACTCGACCATCACGCTCGAGATGGAGAAGGCCGTCCTCGAGGACCGCGGCTACGAGGTGGCGGTGGCGGCCAACCTCATCGATTTCCAGGCCGAGCTCGACCGGTTCCAGCCCGAGGTGATCCTCACCGACCTGATGATGCCGGACATCTCGGGCAAGGACATCGTCCGGGTGCTGAAGCAGGACTTCCACACCGAGCGCATCCCCATCATCCTCTTCAGCTCCAAGTCGGACGACGAGCTGGCCGAGATCGCCGAGCAGGCCGGCGCCGACGGCTACCTCTCCAAGTCCCACGGCATCGAGAAGCTGGGCGACATGGTCGACGAGCTGGTCGACTCGATCATCTGGTGACCGGGCCGTCCTCCCCGGGGGAGCCGCCGTGCGGGCCTACGAGCTGATCCACCGGAAGCGCGACGGCGGGGCGCTGACCGCCGCCGAGCTGGAGGCGCTGATCCGCGGCTACACCGCCGGCGAGATCCCCGACTACCAGCTGGCCGCCTTCTGCATGGCGGTCTACTTCCGCGGCATGGACGCCGCCGAGTCGCTGGCCCTCACCGAGGCCATGCTCCGCTCCGGCGACGTGCTCGACCTCTCCGCCCTCCCCGGCGCCAAGATCGACAAGCACTCGACCGGCGGCGTGGGGGACAAGGTCTCCTTGCCGCTGGCGGCGCTGGCGGCCGCCTGCGGGGTCAGGGTGCCCATGGTCTCGGGGCGCGGCCTGGGGCACACCGGCGGCACCCTCGACAAGCTGGAGGCCATCCCCGGCTTCCGGGTCGACCTGCCGGTGGGGCGGTTCATCGAGCTGGTCGGCTCGGTCGGCGCCTGCCTCATGGGCCAGACCGACCGGATCGCCCCGGCCGACAAGCGGCTCTACGCGCTGCGCGACGTCACCGCCACCGTCGAGTCGATCCCGCTCATCGCCGCCTCGATCATGTCGAAGAAGCTGGCCGAGGGGATCGACGGGCTGGTGCTCGACGTCAAGGTGGGGCGCGGCGCCTTCATGAAGACGCTCCCCGAGGCTCAGGCGCTGGCCCGGGCCCTCATCGGCGTCGGCCGCGGCGCCGGCAAGCGGGTCACCGCCCTGCTCACCGCCATGGACCAGCCGCTCGGCCTCAGCATCGGCAATGCGCTCGAGGTGGTCGAGTCGATCGAGCTCTTGCGCGGCGGCGGCCCGGCCGACCTGCGCGAGGTGACCGTGGCCCTGACCGCCGAGATGCTGCTGCTGGCGCGGCTGGCGCCCGGCCTGGCGGCGGCCCGGCGGCAGGTCGAGGCGGCCATCGCCGACGGTCGTGGCCTGGCGAAGTGGCGGCAGATCATCGAGGCCCAGGGCGGCGACCCGCGGGTGGTCGAAGACACCGGCCGGCTGCCCCGGGCCTCCACGCTGCTGGAGCTCCCTTCCCCCACCGCCGGCGTGGTCGAGGCGCTCGACGGCGAGGCGCTCGGGCTGGCGGCCATGGCGCTGGGCGCCGGGCGGGCCCGGGTCGAGGACCGGATCGATCCGGCCGTCGGGCTGGTGCTCCACAGGAAGGTGGGCGACCGGGTCGAGCGGGGCGAGCCGCTGCTCACCGTCCACCGCAACGCCGGGGGGGAGCCGCAGCCGCGCCTCGAGGCCCGGCTGGTCGCCGCCTACACCATCGGCCCCGGGCCGGTGGTGCCGGCGCCGCTCATCATCGAGAGGCTGGCCGACCCGTCATGACCGCCCCACCGACCCTCTCCGCGCGGCTGGCCGCCGCGACCGCGCTGATCCTGGAGCGGACCGGCGCGCCGCCGCAGGTGGCCGCCATCCTCGGCTCCGGCCTGGGCGGCTTCGCCAGCCGGCTCGAGGACGCCGTCGCCATCCCCTACGCCGACCTCCCCGGCTTCCCGGTCTCGCGGGTGGAGGGCCACGCCGGCCGGCTGGTGGTCGGCACCCTGCGGGCCTCGGGACGGTTGGTCCGGGTAGCGCTGATGCAGGGGCGGGTCCACGGCTACGAGGGCTGGAGCGCCGGCGAGGTGGCCTTCGGCGCCCGCGTGCTCTGCTCGCTCGGCATCGAGGGGCTGCTGGTGACCAACGCCGCCGGTGGCATCGCCCCGGACCTCGGCCCGGGCAGCCTGGTGCGGATCACCGACCACCTCAACCTGACCGGCCAGAACGCGCTCACCGGCGCCAACGACCAGGCCCTCGGCCCGCGCTTCCCGGACATGGGTGGGGCCTACGACCCGGGGCTGGGG
This sequence comes from Anaeromyxobacter sp., assembly GCA_025360965.1. GTDB lineage: Bacteria > Myxococcota > Myxococcia > Myxococcales > Anaeromyxobacteraceae > JADKCZ01. The sequence goes on from JANYBC010000179.1 coordinate 7,570, forward strand.
GCGCTGCTGGAGGCGGCCGCCGCCGAGGTGGGCGTGCCGCTGCGCCGCGGCGTCTACGCCGGGGTGGCCGGCCCGAGCTACGAGACGCCAGCCGAGATCCGCATGTTGCGCATGCTCGGGGCGGACCTGGTCGGCATGTCGACGGTCCACGAGGTGACCGCCGCCCGCCACCACGGCGTCCCGGTGGCCGGGATCTCGGTGGTCACCAACGCGGCCGCCGGCCTCACCCGGGCCACGCTGACCCACGAGGAGGTCCAGAAGGTCGCCTCCCGGGCCGCCGCGGGACTGGAGTCCGTGCTGGCCGCCTTCCTGCCGCGCGCGGCGCGTTGAACCGCCGCCCTCCGGCTGGTAGCGTGCTGGCCGGAGGAAGAGATGGCCCAGGCGTTCGACGAGCGACGTGAGAGCCAGCGGGTCCCCTGCCGCTTCCAGGTGCGCGAGGCGGCGGTGGGCGGCTCCTTTGTCGAGTTCCAGGGCAACCTGGCGCTCGGGGGCATCTACTACGCCGGGCTCCACCCGCCGGTCGGCGTGGTGGTGGAGGTCCGCTTCCTGCTCCCCGGCCAGCCAGACGAGGTGATGGCGCTCGGCGAGGTGATCCGGGTCTCCAAGGAGGGCGAGAAGTTCGGCGCCCACCTGCGCTTCACCGAGATCCCGCTCGAGTCGGAGCTGGCGGTGGCTCGCTACCTCCAGGGCTCCTCCGCGACGTGAGGCCCGCCCGGCGTCGCCTCCCGCTGACCCCGCTGGCCGAGGTGGCGCGCAGCGCCCGGGACCGGGCCCACGCCCCCTACAGCCGGTTCAAGGTCGGCGCGGCGGTGCTGGCCGACGGGGCCATCCACGCCGGCTGCAACGTCGAGAACGCCAGCTACGGGCTGACCACCTGCGCCGAGCGCAACGCCGTGGCGGCCGCGGTGCTGGCCGGGGCGAAGGCGATCGACGCGGTGGTGGTGGTGAGCGGGACCAGCCCCCCGACCCCGCCCTGCGGCGCCTGCCTGCAGGTGCTGGCCGAGTTCGGGACGGCCGCCCTCCCGGTGATCCTGGTGGGCAGGCAGGGCGCGCTGGTCGAGACCACGCTGGGCGCGCTCCTGCCGCAGGCCTTCTCCAGGAAGTTCCTCTAGGCGAGGCCTACCCGGCCGGCGACGGCTCCACCGGCTTCGGCTCTGGCCCGCCCTCCGAGGTCATGGCCGCCTCGGCGCTGCTGGTCCCGGCCGCCGCCTGCACCGCGGCGCCCTTCCCCTCGGAGAGCTGCCGCTCCTCGCGGGCCGCCTGGCGCACCGCCTCGATCAGCTCCTCGTGCTCGCGCCGGAGCTGGTCGTTGCGCTTCTTCAGCTCGGCGTAGCGATCGTGGGCGAGATCGAGCTCGCCCTTCTGGACGATGAAGACCCGCCGGTCGGTCTCGCCCTTGCCGCGCGAGGTCTTGAGCTCCTTCTCGACCTCGGTCAGCTTCTTGCGCAGCTCGGTGGCGCGGGCCTCGGTCTTGTCGGCCCGATCGGTCTCGGCGGCCAGCTTCGCCTTGAGCTCGGCCTCGACGCTCCCCTCCGGCGGGGGCGGTGGCGGGGCCTTCACCGGCGGGGGCGGCTCGGCCAGCTTGCGATCGAGCGCCGCCTTGAGCCGCTCGGCCTCCTGCACCGCCCTGACGCGGGCCCCCTCGGCCGCCCTGGCCGCCTCGACCTGGTGGGCCGACTCGGCGCGCGCCTCGGCGAGCCGGGCCGCCAGCTTGTCGAACTCCTCCCGGAGGGCCACCGCGCCGCCCAGCTTCTTCTGGGCCTCGGCCTGATCGAAGGCCTTCTTCTTCACCTCGTCGAGCTTGAGGCGCATGGCGGCGGCCTCTTCGCGCCGCTCCTTGAGCTCCCCCTTCTGGGCGGCCAGTGCCTGCTGGGCGGCGGCCGCCTCTGCCACCGCGGCGTCGATCCGGCCGGCCAGCGCGGCCGCCTCGGCGCGGACGGTGCGCGACTGCATGTAGAAAGCCACGGCGACGAGCAGGCAGACGAGCGCGAAGAGGATGGCGAGGCCGATCATGGCGGACTCCGGTGGACGGTGTTCGGGTTGGAGAAGAGGCGGGCGGCCCATTAGGTATCCCAGGATCCGCCGGCAAGGGAAGCGGTAGGATGCCCCCCCCTACGATGCGCCGAGTCGCCACCAAGATCTTCCTCACCTTCGCCGTCGCCCTGGCCGCCTTCGCCCTGGTGGCCGCGCTGGCCGTGGTGCGCCTGCAGGACCTCGGCCGCGACCTGAAGTTGCTCACCTCCGGCTACTTCCCGCTCGGCCGCATCGCCACCCAGCTCGAGGTCAAGGACTGGGTCGCCTCGCGCGCCCTCGAGGTGCGCGACCTCGACCCGGCCGCCCGGCGCGCCTACCTGCCGGTGGTCCGGGCCCACTTCCCGGCGCTGGTCCGGGAGAAGCTGCAGGAGGGGCGCCGCGTGGCCCGCGCCGCCGCCGCGTTCGGCGGCGACGAGGACGTCAAGCTGCTCGACGAGGTGATCGCCCGCCTCGACGCCCTGGGCGCCCGCTGGGTCCAGTACGACGACGCCGCCAACGCCCTGCTCGACCTGCTCGAGAAGGGCGGCACCCGGGAGGCGGTGGAGGTCCGGGTCCAGGAGACCCGTGCCCTGGAGAAGTCGCTCACCCTCGAGGTCAAGCTGCTGCAGGCCCAACTCGAGAGCCGCATCTCGGACCAGGTGCGGGCGGCCGAGGCGGCCGAGTCGCGCACCGTGGTGCTGATCATCCTCTACTCGGCCATCGCGCTGATGGTCGGGGTGGCGGCGGCGCTCATCGCGCGCCGGCTGCTGGCCCCCATCGAGCGGCTCACCGAGGGGGTCAAGGCGGTGGCGGGCGGCGACCTGACCCGGCAGGTGGCGGTGGCCGGGCAGGACGAGATCGCGCTGCTGGCCCGCGAGTTCAACGCCATGGCCTCCTCGCTCGACTCGCAGCGGACCGAGCTGCGGCGGGCCGAGCGGCTGGCGGCGGTGGGGCGCATCTCGGCCCAGATCACGCACGAGGTGCGCAACCCGCTCAACGCCATCGGCCTCAACGCCGAGCTGCTGGCGGAGGAGCTGGAGGCGCTCCCGGGCGTGGCCCCGGAGGCTCGCGCCCTCTGCGCCGCCATCTCCGGCGAGGTCGACCGGCTCAACGCCCTGACCGAGGAGTACCTGCGCTTCGCCCGGGCCCCGCGCTCGCCGGCCGGGCGCCACGAGCCGGTCGAGCTGGTCGGTTCCTTGCTCGACTTCCTGGCCCCGGAGCTGTCGGCCGCCGGAATCGAGGTGCGGCGCGAGCTGCCGGCCGGGCTGCCGTCGGTCCGCGGCGACGAGGCCCGGCTGCGCGCCGTCCTGCTCAACCTGGTGCGCAACGCCCGCGAGGCCATGCCCGGCGGCGGCACGCTCACGGTGGCGGCGCGGCGGGCCGACGGCGTCATCGAGCTGGAGGTGCGCGACACCGGCGCGGGCATCTCCCCCGAGGCGCTGCCTCGGCTCTTCGACCCCTTCTACTCGACCAAGGAGCGCGGCACCGGGCTCGGGCTGGCCTTCGTGCAGGAGGTGGTCCAGGAGCACGGCGGCACCGTCAGCTGCGACGGGGCCCCCGGGCAGGGAGCCCGCTTCACGATCCGGCTGCCGGCCGCACCCGAGGAGAAGTCCGCCACCCCTGCCTCCGCCGCGGAGCCGGTGAACCCATGACCACCCGACGCGTCAAGCGCAGCACCCCACCCGCCGCCCGCCCCAGCCGGCGCGGCCGCAGCGCCGCCCTCCCCTCGCTCGACACCGAGAGCTGGGGACGGCTGCAGCGGGCCGAGCTGCCCAATGGCCTCAGGGTGCTCACCGCCGCCGCGCCCGGGCTCCACTCGGCCATGGTGGGGCTCTACGTGCGGGCCGGCTCGCGCCACGAGGCCCCGGCCGTCAACGGGATCTCGCACTTCCTCGAGCACCTGCTCTTCCGCGGCTCGGAGGGCTGGCCCGACTCGGTGGCCATGAACGCCGCCATCGAGAGCGCCGGCGGAAACCTCAACGGCGTCACCGCCCGCGACCACGGCTGCTACTTCACGCCACTCCACCCGACCGAGCTCGGCACCGGCCTCTCGGTGCTCGGCAACCTGGTGAGCTGCCCGCTGCTCAAGGAGATCGAGGTCGAGCGCGAGGTGATCCTCGAGGAGATCCTCGACGAGGTCGACGCCGAGGGGCGCGACATCGACCCGGACAACCTGGTCAAGCGGCTGGTCTTCGGCGACCACCCGCTGGCGCGCAAGATCGGCGGCACCCCGGCCTCGGTCCGCAGCCTGACCCGCCGCCACGCCCGCGCCCACCTGGATCGCTTCTACACCGGCGAGAACCTGGTGCTGGCGGTGGCCGGCCCGGTGCGCCACGCCGAGGTGCTGGAGCTGGCCCACCGCCACCTCGGAGCGCTGCCGCGCGGCGCCCGCGCGGTCGAGCGCCCGCCCCCCCCCTGGCCGGAGGGGCCGCTGCTGGAGCTCAAGGACCACGACGACGCCCAGGCCGAGTTCACGCTGGCCTTCCCCTGCCCTCCCGAGCAGCACGCCGACTACCCGGCCTTCCTGCTGCTGCGCCGCGTGCTCGACGACGGCCTCTCCTCGCGCCTGCCCTTCGAGGTGGTGGAGAAGCGCGGCCTGGCCTACTCGCTCCACTGCGGCCTCGACACCTTCTCCGACGCCGGCATGCTGGTGGTCGACGGCGCCTGCTCGCCGCGCAAGCTGGGGCGGGTGCTGGAGCGGATCCTGCTGGTGCTGGCCGAGCTGGCCGAGAAGCCGGTGCCGGAGGCCGAGTTGCTGCGGGTGCAGCGGCGCCATCGGATGATGCTGGCCTTCTCGCTCGACAGCCCGGCCGACCTGGTCGGCTGGTACGGGGCTGGTGAGATCCTCTCCGCCCCTGAGGGCTTCGAGGCCCGCTGCAGGCGGGTCGAGGCGGTCACGCCGGCCTCGCTGCAGCGCGTGGCCGCCGCCACGTTCCGCCGGACTCGCCTTGCGGGTGTGGTGGTTGGCCGTGCCGGGGCCCGCGAGCGGCGCGCCGTGGAGCGGCTGCTCGATGGCGGACCGCTCCCGGCCTGACCCCTGCGCAGGGGCGCGTCAGTTGACCCACCTCCGCGCCTTTTCACGCACCCCGAGTCGGTCTCTTATCTTTCCGTGAATTTCCCCTAGACTGTGCGCCGGTGGTTGACGGGCCGTAGAGGGGGGATTCGAAGTGGCGCTCCAGTGGTCCAGCGCATTGTCGCTCGGGGTCCCCGACCTCGACGCCCAGCACCGCGAGCTCTTCGAGCGCGTGGACCGGCTGCTCGACGCCATGCTCCACGGCGACCGCGCCGAGGCTCCCCAGCTGGCCGCCTTCCTGCGCGAGCACGTGGTGCTCCACTTCGCGGCCGAGGAGCAGCTCATGGAGGACCTCTGCTACCGCGACGCGGCCCGCCACGCCGCCGAGCACCAGGCCTTCGCCGCCTCGATGATCGAGCTCGACGCTTCCTTCCGGGCGCGGGGCGCCACCGCCGAGCTGGTGCTGCGGCTCGAGCAGGAGGTGGTGGCCTGGCTGCGCGACCACGTCTACGTGGCCGACGTGGCGCTGGGCCGCTACATCCACGCCACGCTGGGCGCCGACGCCTCCTGGGCGTGATACCATTCCGCCCCTACCCGGGTGGGAGCGCCGCCGAGATGGACGTCCGGATCAAGATCAGCTGGGACAGATCGCTGGAGACTGGCGAACCCGAGATCGACGATCAGCACCGCGAGCTGTTCCGCCGCATCGACCAGCTGCTGGCGGCCACCCGCGACCGGCGGGCCCGGACCGAGGTGGGCCGGCTGCTCACCTTCCTCGGCGACTACGTGGTGACCCACTTCCAGGCCGAAGAGAAGCTCATGGCCGACGCCGAGTACCCGGAGCTGGGCCCTCACCGCGCCGAGCACCAGCGCTTCGTCGAGGAGTACGCGCGGCTCTTCGAGGACTACCGGGCCGACGGGCCGGGGCCGGTCTTCGTCATCAAGTTCGGCAACCGGGTGACCGCCTGGCTCTGCGAGCACATCTGCCGGACCGACCGCCGCTTCGTGGACCACCTCACGCGGCGCGAGGAGCGGTAGACCCTCCGGCCACCCGACTCAGTAGGCGGCGGCCCGCGCCCCGGCGCTGGCCAGCAGGGAGCGCAGGGCCTCGGCGGCGTCTCCCCCGCCCATGGCCACGCCACCGGGCGCGTCCTTCAGCGGCGCGGGCAGCTCGGCGCCGGCCGGGCCGCAGACCACCACGTGGAGCTGCAGCCCGCGGGTCAGCTCGTCGAGCAGCCCCTCGCCGTCGACCGGCAGCAGCACCAGGGCGCCGACCGCGCCGGCGCCGAAGGGGCGCCAGAGCGGCCGCTGCTCGGGATCGCCCGGCAGCTCGACGAGGTCGACGCGGACCCCCTCGCCGAGCGTGAGCCGGCCGAGCGTGCCGAAGGAGCCGAGCTGGTTCGAAACCGGCTCGAAGCCGGGGAGCGTGGCGAAGCGGGCCAGCGCCGCCTTGCGCGAGAGCGGCCCGCCGCCGGCCACCACCACCTTGCCGATGGTCCGGGTGCCGGAGGCCCGCCCGCGCGCCACCCGGGTCTTCAGGGCGTGCAGCTCGTGGGGGGCGAGCACGGCCGCCGGGGGCGGCGTGGAGGGGGCGGCCGGGGCCAGCCGGGCCAGGCCGTGCTCCAGCAGGGCCAGCAGGGCCCGGGCCGTCTCCAGGTCGGAGGCGGCGCAGCGGTCGAAGATCTCGGCGACGCGGCGGGGGGTGGCCAGCGCCGCCACCACCTGCGCCGTGACCGGGTGGAGGCCGACCGGGATCTCCTCGCTGCCGATGGCCAGCTCCACCACCTCGCGCGGCGGCGGCAGGCTCGGCAGCAGGCGGGCCAGCTCGTCGGCCTGCCGCATCCCCTCGAGGAGCAGGTCGTCGAGCCGGCGGGTGATCCGGTCGGACTCGGGCGGATCTCCGGGGGCGAAGGCGAACTGCCCCTCGTGGTGGGTGAGCAGCCGCCAGAGCGCCTTCTCGCCGACCGCCCGGCCGAAGCTGGCGTCGACGACCCGGCCCTCGCGCAGCGCCACCTCGGCCCGCTCGCCGCCGCGCTCGACGGTGAGCCGGCCGGACCGCCGGTTGACGGAGAGGATCTGCAGCAGGTCGGTGAGCGGGATCTGGGCGAGGTTGCCCTCGAGGTCGGTGGCGCTGCCGGCGGCGCGCGAGGCGTCGGCCCGGCGGAAGCACTGCTCGACGCGCAGCAGCACCTC
>JANYBC010000190.1 GCA_025360965.1 Anaeromyxobacter sp.
CAGCCGGTAGGTCACGGTGGCCGGCACGGTCCGCGGCAGCGGCCCGGGGAGCGCCACCCGCGACATGGCGAAGAGGTCGATGGCCTCCAGCTTGCGGGCGGCGTCGGGGCTCTCCGGCCGGGCCACGATCGAGCCGCCGATCCTGATCTCGACGATGCGGCCGTCGTCGGCGACGCGGTACTCGGTGACCAGCCGGTCCCCCACCTCGGCCTCCGAGATCACCGAGACCTCGGCCTCGACCCCGGCGCCGGCCACCCGCTCGCGCCTGACGAAGCGGTGCTCCAGCTCGCGGACCCGCAGCTTCTCGAGATCGAGCTGGGGGCCGCTCACCATGGCCCGCCGCGCCGCCGAGAGCCGCACCCCCTCGGCCTGGTCGAAGGTCTCGACCACCTGCCCGAGCTGCTTCTCCTGGGCCGGGCCGCTCCCTGAGCTGAGCCGCGCCGTGCAGCCGGAGGGGGCGCAGCGGCCGGTGATGGTCCGCTCGCCGCCGTCCCCGCTCCACTCGGCGCGGAAGGAGAGCAGCCGCCCGGCCGGCCGGGCCTCGTAGGTCCGCTGCTCGACCACCTTGCGGGAGACGGTCTTGTCGCCGACGGTGGCCGAGAGCAGCGTCTCGCTGGTCGCCACCATGACGTCACGGCCGTCACGCGGCTCGCGCTTCAGCTCGGTGCGGGTCCAGCCGGCCTTCTTGCCCATCAGGTAGAGGCCGAACCACTCGGGGCCGGCCGGGCGGCGCAGCGACAGGGCATCGATGGCGGCCGGGCTGGCGGCGCGGTTGCCGGGCAGGGTCGGTCCCGGGGCCTGGGGCGCGTGCTGGCTGGCCGCCTCCGGGCAGGCGACCAGCCCCACGGCGAGGCCGAGAGCGACGGCGAGGCGGGAGGCGCGCATGGCCTGTTTGTACCAAAAACTGGCCGTCCCCGGGCTGCCAGCGGAGGATCCTGCGGCATGGGCCTGGTCTGGACCTTCCTCGTCGTCGCCGCGGTGGCGACCGCCGCCTTCACCGGCTCGGTGGCGGCGCTGACCGGCGCCATCGCCGAGTCGGCCGGGAAGGCGGTCACCGTCTCGATCGGCCTGGTCGGCGTCCTGACGCTCTGGCTCGGCCTGATGAAGGTGGCCGAGGAGGCCGGCCTCGTCACCCAGGTGGCGCGGCTGGTGCGGCCGCTGATGCGGCGGCTCTTCCCGGAGGTGCCGGCCGACCACCCGGCGCTCGGCTCGATGGTGCTCAACCTCTCCGCCAACCTGCTCGGCCTCGGCAACGCCGCCACGCCGTTCGGCGTGCGCGCCATGCAGGAGCTGGAGACGCTCAACCCGCGCAAGGGCGTGGCCACCGATGCCCAGGCGCTCTTCGCCGCCATGAACACCGCCTCGCTCCAGCTGGTCCCGGCCACCGTCATCGCCCTGCGGGCCGGGGCCGGCTCGCGCGCGCCCGCCGAGATCCTCGGCGCCACGCTGGTGGCCAGCGCCTGCGGGGTGGTGGTGGCTGTGCTGGTCTCGAAGCTGCTGGCCCGGCTCCGCATCGGTGACTCCCCGTGAAACTCCTGCTCGACACCCTCTCGACCTGGGCGGTGCCGCTGCTGGTGGCCGGCATCCCGCTCTACGCCCTGACCCGCAAGGTGAACGTCTACGCGGCCTTCCTGGAAGGCGCCAGGGGCGGCTTCGAGACCGGCATCCGCATCGTGCCGCCGCTCACCGCGGTGCTGGTGGCGCTGGGGATGCTGCGCGCCTCGGGGGCGCTCGACGGCGTGGCCCGGGCGCTGGCGCCGCTGCTCGATCCACTCGGCGTCCCGGCCAGCGTGCTGCCGCTCATGGTGATCCGGCCGCTCTCCGGCGGGGCGGCGCTCGGCGTGGTGGGCGACGTGCTGCGCAGCGAGGGGCCCGACTCCTACGCCGGGCGGCTGGTCTCGGTGATGTGCGGCTCGACCGAGACCACCTTCTACGTGCTGGCCGTCTACTTCGGCGCCGCCGGGATCACCCGCTACCGGCACGCCCTGCCGGCCGCGCTGCTGGCCGACCTGGCCGGCATGACGGCCGCGGTGGTGGTGGTGCGGCTGCTCTTCGGCGGGTAGCCCGTCGGAGCGGGTCGCCGCGGCTCGCCCTCGCTAGTTCTGGCTGCTCTTGCCCGGGTCGAAGGTGCCCGAAGCGCGCAGGACGCGCACCGCCGCCAGTTGCGCCTGCAGGTTCTCGGTGGCCAGCTGGATCTCGGCGTTGCGCAGCGCAGCGGTCGCGTCGGCCTGCTCCACGGCCGTGGCGGCCCCGGCCTTGAAGGAGACGTCGACCAGCCGGTGGTTCTCGGCGGCCAGCTCGCGCTGCTCCCTGGCCTTGAGGGCGTTGGCCCGCGCCGACTCGAGGTCGAGCAGGGCGCTGCGCACCTCGGCCCGGGCCCGGTTCTCCAGGGCGCGGCGGCTGTACTCGGCCTCGGCGATCCGGGCGCTGGTGTCGCGCAGCTCGGCCTCGCGCAGGCCGCCGTCGAGGATGGTCCAGTTGAGCGACAGCCCGATGGTCCAGGCCTCCTTGGCGCCGGTCAGGCCGGCCGGATCGGCGTAGGTGGCGCGGCCGAAGGCGGCCACGGTCGGGAGGTAGCGCATCGCCGAGGCCAGGCGCTGCGAGGAGTAGGCACCCTCCAGGCTCCTCGCCGCCTTGAGGTCCTGGCGGTTGTCGAGCGCAGCCTGCTCGAGCTTGCTGGTGTCGGCCGGCAGCGCCGGCTCGGCCGGCTCCACCACCTCGAAGTCGGGCTGGCGATCGAGCAGCACCGAGAGGGCCAGCCGGGCCCCCTGGTAGCTGTTCTTCGCTCGCAGCAGGTCCTGCTCGGCGCGGGTCAAGTCGATGTCGGCCCGCAGCTTGGCCACCTTGGCGATGGTGCCGGCATTGAACCGGATCTCGGCGTCCTTGGCCTGGCGCCCGGCGATCTGCTGGAGCTGCTCCGAGACGTCGACGAGCCGCTTCAGCGACGCCACCCCGTAGTAGGTCTGGGCCACGCCGAAAAGGATGTCGCGCCGGGCGTTTTCGACGCTGGAGATGACGGCGTCTTCGGCCCGGTAAGCGCCCTGGATGGCGAACCAGAGCTGCGGCGCCAGCAGGACCTGGGTGGCCTGCACCTGGCCGGCCAGCTGGGTCCTGGGCTGGATGGTGGCGCCGATGAAGCTGCTGGGCACCGCCACGTATGGGGTCGGGGTGGCGCCCGCCGGCGACCCCGGCGGGACCTGGGCGGGCGTGGAGCCGGTGTCCACCACGGTGTATCCGACCGGCAGGTTCAGCACGGCGGCCCGATCGTTCACGTTCCAGGCGCCCGAGGCGCCGATCTGCAGCAGGTGGCCGCTCCAGGCCTTCCAGACGCTGGCCTTGGCCTGGGTCACCCTGGTGCGGGCCGCCTGGAGGTCAAGGTTCGCCTCGTCGGCGCGCTGGAGCGCCTGCTGCAAGGTCAGGGTCTGGGGGGCCTGCGCCAGCGAGAGCGCCAGCAGGGCCGTGGTCAGGGTCGTCATGCGTTCTGCTCCTCGGTGATGGACGTCAGCTTGCCGATGATTCGAAAGAGATCGCGCCGGTCGCCGGCGTCGAGCAGCCCCATCAGCCAGGTGAGCTTCTCCAGCACCTCGGCGTCGAGCCGCCGGGCCAGCCTGGCGCCGCGGGCGGTCAGCTTGACCCGCACCACCCGCCGGTCGGCGCCGTCGCGGAGCCGCTGAACCAGCAGGTCGCGCTCCAGCCGGTCCACCAGTCCGGTGATGGTCTTCTCGGTCACGGCCACCCGCCGCGCCAGGTCGCCCATGGGGAGCGGCCCCTCGTGGCCCAGCGCCAGCAGGGTGTGGACCTGCGGCGCCGAGAGCTCCAGCTCGGCGCAGGTGGCCGAGATGGGGTCGCGCAGCGAGCGGTGGCGCATCAGCTCCACCAGCATGGCGTGGAGCCGACCGGCGTCTGCGCCGGGGCCCGCCCGATGCCCGGTCTCGGAGATAGTCCGCATTGCGGAGCTTCACTAGCTTCGCGGGGTGCCGCTGTCAAGCCGGAGGGGCGGGCCGGAGACGCGGCCCGCTACGGCGTGCCGCCCAGGTCCTCGATCTCCCGGCGGATATCCTCCTTGTCGTCGGCGTCCGGCCTGAGCGCCAGGTAGGCCTTGAACTCGGTCACCGCCCGCGCCCGGGCCCCCTTCTCCTTGGAGAGGTAGCCCAGGTAGTAGTGCGGCATGGCGTTCTGCTTGTCGCCGGCCGCCGCCTTCTCGTACCAGGGGAGCGCCGCGGCCGCCCCCTGGGTCTCGTGGAGCGCCCGGGCCAGCTTGTAGAGCACCGAGACCTCGGCCGGATCGGCCTTGAGCACCTCGCGGTAGAGCCGGAGCGCCTCGGCCCCCTTGCGCTCCTTCAGGCGGCAGTCGGCCACCTCCAGCTTGAGCCGCGAGGTCCTGGGGGCGATGGCCAGCGCCTTCTCGAAGAACGGGACCGCCTCCGGGCAGTTGCCGGCCGAGGCGTAGAGCAGCCCGAGCCGCTCCAGCGGATCGACGAACTTCGGATCGGCGGCGGCCGCCTCCTTGTAGACGTCGACCGCCTCCGCGGACGAGTTGGTCTTCTCCAGGGCGATGCCGAGGTGGAGCCGGTAGACGGCGTTCTTCGGCTCCAGCTCGACGGCGTTGCGCAGGCGCGCTAGCGCCCCGGGGTTCTCTCCCTTGGCCAGCAGCGCCCGGCCGAGCCAGTGCTGCCCCTCCGCCAGGCTGGAGTCGAGCACGGTGCCGGTGGTCAGGGCCTCGAGCGCTCCGGCGACGTCGCTTCGGAGCAGCTTCACCGCGCCCAGCCGGATCTGGGCCAGGGCGTTCTTGGGCGCCGCCTGGATCGCTGCGGCGTAGCTCTTCTCGGCGCCCTCGAGGTCTCCCCCCTTCCAGCGCAGCAGGCCGAGCGCCGCGTGGGCCGCGGCGTTGCGCGGCTCCAGGGTCAGCACCTTCTCCAGCCCGGTGCGCGCCGCGGCGGTGTCGCCGCGGGCCGCCGCCAGCTGGGCCAGGCCGAGCTCGGCGCCGGCATACTCGGGGTCGAGCTGCAGCGCCGCCCGGTAGGAGGCCTCGGCGCCGGCGGTGTCGGCCGTGGCCGCCTTCAGGTCACCGAGCGCCGACTGCGCCGCCGGATCGCGCGGTCCCTCCTCGGCCGCGGCCGTGAGGGCCGCCTCGGCCGTGGACAGGTCCTTCTCTGCCAGCGCCAGCCGGCCCAGCGCCACCCGCGGCGCCACCTCGTTGGGGGCCTTGGTCACCGCCTCCTCGTAGAGCTTGCGGGCCTCGGCCGGCTTGGCCTGCGACTCCAGCACCGCCCCCTTGGCGACCAGCAGTGGCGGGCTCCCGGGAGTGCGCCCCAGCGCCGCCTCCACCAGCTGGGAGGCGTCGAGCACCCGGCCCGCCGCGGCCAGGGCTCGGACCCGCAGCTCGGCGAGCGCCGGATCACCGGCCGCGCTGCTGGCCAGCGGCTCCAGCGCCGCCACCGCTCGGGCCGGGTCGCCGCGCCGCAGCCGGAGCCTGGCCAGCGCCAGCCGCAGCGAGGACTGCCGCGGGTCGATCTGCAGCGCCGCCTCGAAGTTCTCGTCGGCGGCGTTGGCCGTGACCGCGCTCCGCCCCTGCAGCGCCGCCTTGACGCCGAGTGCCCTGGCCCGCTCGACGGGCCCGAGGCGCGCCTCGTTCTCCTTGGCCAGCAGCGGCTCAAGCGCCTTCCCGGCCGCCTCGAGCTCGCCGGCCGCCTCGTCGAGCGCCGCCAGCTCCAGCAGCGTGGGGAGGTGGTTGGGCGAACGCGCCAGCGCCTTCTCGAACCAGGCACGGGCCCCGGCGCCGTCGCCCTGGGCTGCGGCCACCTGGCCGAGCGCGCGGGCCGCGCGGACCGTGTTGGGCTGGGCGGCCTCGAGCTTCTGGTAGAGGCCACCGGCCCGGGCCGCGTCGCCGCGCCCCAAAGCCGCCTCGCCGAGCAGGTCGAGCCCGTCGGGCGATGGCCCGCCCTTGACGCGCTCGGCGGCCGCCTCGGGGCCGGCCACCGCCCCGCCACCGTCGATGGTCGCCAGCGCCAGGGCCGCCAGCGCCGCGGCCGGATCGTCCGGCTCCCGCGAGGCCAGGGCGGCGGCCTGGGTCCTGGCCTGCTGCACGGCGGCGGGCGGCGCCGCGTGGCGCCGGTCGAGCGAGGCGACCGCCACCGCGTAGAGCGCGGCCGGCAGAGGCTCGCGGTCGTCGGCGCGGATGGCCTGCTCGGCCGCGGCCAGCGCCGCCTGGTCGTGGACCAGCTCGTCGCGCGAGAGCAGGTCGGTCGCCTGGGCCGCCAGTTGGGCGATGCGGGCCCGCTCGCCCGAGCCCCGCAGCACCTTGTAGTAGAAGAAGCCGTGGCGCGTCAGCAGGCCGGTCGCGCCCAGCGCGAAAACCAGCAGCACCGCGCCGAGGCCGATGGCCGGCTTGATCCAGCGCTTCAGCCCCCCGCCCTCGGGCTCCCCCTCCAGCACCTTGGAGGCCGCCATCCGGTCGCCGAACGGGACGCCGGCCAGCGCTCCCGGGCGCCTGGCGGTGCTTCCGCCCATCTCCTCGGGCGTGGCGGTGAGCGTCCGCATCGCCTCGGCGAAGCGCGGCACCGAGCCGATCGCCTCCCAGACGGCGCCGCCGTCGGACGAGACGTCCTCGTTTCCGAGCAGCTCGCCCTTGGTGACCATGGCGACGATCTGCTCGGCCTCGAAGGGCCCGAAGACCTTGCCGGAGCGGCGGCGGACCTTGAAGCCGGCGGCCGACGACTCCATGTCGGGCTGCGAACGCGCCCCGACCTCGCCGAAGAGCGGCTCGAGCTCGGCGCCGCCGGCCTTCTGTCCCGGCGACGCGAAGGAGGTCGGCGACCGGCTCCCGGGGAGTGGCGGGAGCGGCGGCGGCGCGAAGTCGATCGACGAGAAGGGGTCCTCGGCGGGGAACGGATCGGGCGGCGGCGGCGGGGACGGGGACGGCAGGGGCGGCGCCTCGGGGGGCGAGCCGAAGTCCACCTCACCGAACCCGAGCTGCTCTGACGGCACCGGGAAAGGGTCTCCCGGCTCGGCGGGGGGGATCTGGGCCGGCGCCGGCACCTCGATGGAGGCGGCGAACGGGGCGTCGACGGGGGAGAAGGGGCTGTCGGCGCCGGCGAAGGCCGCGTCGCTGGACGCGAAGGGCGAGTCACTGGCGGCGAAGGGCGAGCCGCTGGCCGCGAAGGGCGCCGCGGACGGAGTTCCGGCGCGAGCAGGCGCCGGCAGCGGCACCGCGGTCGAGGCGGCCTCGCCTCCGCTCCGGCGGACCGGGAAGGAGTTCTGGCACTTGGGGCAGCGGACGTTGCTGCCGGCCTCGGGGATGCGCGCGTCTTCGACGTGGTAGGCGGCGCTGCAGTGCGGGCAGGTGACCCTCATGATCGGTTACCCCTCGGGCTCGAAGCGCCGCTTCAGTTCCAGGTAGGTGACGTAGTCCGCTGAGAGCGACGAGTCGCGGCCCACGCTCCCCTCCGGCATGAGCCGGGCGTGGAGCAGCTCGGAGACCACGCGAGACGGCTGCTCCACCGAGAGCTCGCCCACCTCGGCGATCTCGCCGGCGGCCAGCGCACCGAAGCGCGGCTTGAGCTCGGCGTAGCGCAGGAAGGCGTCGACCACCTCGGCGGGCGCCAGCTGGGAGCTCGACCCGACCTCGCGCACCAGGCGATCGGAGCGCAGCCGCTGCCAGAGCACCTCGCCGTCCACCTCGGCGCCGGCCCGGATCGCCAGCGCCGCGCCGTCGAGCCCGGCCGGGATGGCCCGGAAGCCGTCCTCGCCCGGCGGTCCGGCCAGGGCCCGCAGCAGCGCCACGGCCCGGCAGGCCTCGTCGGCGGAGAGGAAGTCGCGGATCTGCCGGTTGGCCTCGCGCAGCCGGCGCGAGAGCCGGCGCAGGATGCGGAGCGCCACCTCTCCGCGCTCGGTCACCATCCGCTCGAAGGCCGCCTCGTCGAGCTCCAGCACCCGGGCCGCCTCGTCCACCACCGCCGAGGCCGAGCGGGGCTGGTGGTCGAGCAGGGCCATCTCGCCGAAGAACTCGCCGGGGCCGAGCCGAGCCAGCGTCACCTGGCGCGGGCCGTTGCGCTTGACGATGCGGACCTGG
>JANYBC010000208.1 GCA_025360965.1 Anaeromyxobacter sp.
GCCTCCTCCACGGCGCCGGAGAACACCCTGGCCGCGTTCACCCGGGCCCTGGCCGACGGGGCGGACGGCGTCGAGCTCGACGCCTGGCGCGGCGCCACCGGCGAGGTGGTGGTGATCCACGACGAGGAGACGACGCGGACCTGCGGCGAGCGGCTGGTGGTGCCCGAGGCGCCGCTGGCGTCGCTGCGGCGGCTCGACGCCGGGGCCTGGAAGGGGGCGTCGTTCCGCGGCGAGCGGATCCCGCTGCTGGCCGAGGTCTTCGAGGCGCTCCCGGGGGCCATCGTCAACGTCGAGCTCAAGGCCAGGCTCGGCCGGCCCGACCAGGCGCTGGCGGCCGCGGTGGCGCGGCTCATCGCCGAGGCCCGCGCAGAGGAGCGGGTCATCGTCTCCTCCTTCGACTTCGCGCTGCTGGCCGCCTTCAGGCGGGCCGCGCCGCGGGTCGCCACCGGGCTGCTCTTCGAGCCTGCCTGGCACCGGCCGGTGCGCGTCGCGCTGGCAACGGCCTGGCTGCGCCCCTCGGCGCTCCACCCGGCGCTGGCGCTCTGCACGCCGGCACGGCTGGCCCAATGGATCTCGGCGGGGCGGGCGGTCAACGTCTGGACGGTCGACGCGCCGGACGCGGTGGCGCGCCTCACCCGGGCCGGCGTGGCCGGGCTGGTCTGCAACGGGCCGGGAGCGGTGCGCCGCGACGTCGACGCCGCGTTGGCCGCGCCGCCGACCCGGTGACCGGGGAGCGCTCCTAGAACTCGAAGCCGAGCTTGAAGGCGGCAGCCAGCGAGGACTGCAGGCTGTAGGCCTGGTAGCCGCTGGCCGCCTTGTAGGCGCCGCCGCCGAACCAGGTGCCCTCGAGCGCCATGGTGGTGGCGTAGGCGGTCATGCGCACGCCGAGCGTGGTCCGGTAGAGGCTGCGCGTGAAAGAGGGGAACTGCGCGGTGCCCGCCACCACCGCGGGCGGCAGGGCACCAGGCGGCGCGTAGCCGATGGGGTCGCTGCCCGAGTGCATCACCAGCAGGCGGGCGGCCAGGTAGGGCGTGAAGCTGGTCACGGCGCTGACACCGAACCGCTTGGAGGTCATGAGCGTGAGGTCGGTGGCCGAGAGGTTGAGGTCCTTCTGGCCGAGGAAGATGGTGTGGGCCACCAGCAAGGCCACGTCCGGGATCATGGCGTAGCCCTCCTGGATGGCCCACTTGCCGGTGAGCTGCGCCGCCATGTAGCTCGACTGGGAGAGGTAGAGGATTCGACCGCCCAGCTCGAGGCTGTAGGGGAGCGACTTGCGGACGTGGAAGGACGGGACCAGCAGCCCGGTCGGGGTCTTGTTGTGGGTCGGCCAGTAGTTGCGCGGGTAGCCGCCCGGCGCGAAGGGGGTGTTGCTCCCGACCACCTCCTTGTGGACGGTGGTGTAGGCGGCCTCGAGGTCGAAGGCGAAGCCGGAGTGGCCGACGGTGGCGGCCGGCTCGAGCAGCGAGGAGCTGAGCGAGAGGATCAGCTCCGAGCTGAGCATGGCGAAGCGGGCGCGGGCGTCGCCGGCCAGCTGGTCGGCCTGGGCCTGGGTCAGGGTCGCGTCGGCCGCCATCCAGGCCGCGGCGTTGGGGGGCCCGAGCCGGGTGATGTCGAGGTCGAGCGGTTCAGCAGCCCTGGCCGTGGGCACGGCGAGGGCGAGAACGGCGGCGAGAAGCGCCAGCAGGCGACGCATGCAACCTCCAGTTGGAAGACGGATCGAGGTTACAGCCCAGATTTCACGGGTGTCAACGAATGGAGGAGCCGAGGACGTCCCGGAGGTCGGCGGCGAAGGCCTCGAGATCGGCGTCGGAGGTGTCCCAGGCGGTCATCAGGCGCGACCCGGCGCCGGCGATGAAGTCGTAGAAGCGCCAGCCACGGCCCCGAACAGCGTCGGCAGCGCCCGGCGGCAGGTCGACGAAGACGCTGTTGGCCTGCGGCGGACGCAAGGGCCGGACGCCGGGGATGGGGGTGAGCAGGGCGTGGAGCCGGAGGGCCTGCCGGTTGGCCTGGCCTGCGTGGCGGAGCCAGGCGCCATCGCGGAGCATGCCGACCCACGGGGCGGCCAGGAAGCGCATCTTGGAGGCGAGCTGGCCGGCCTGCTTGCACCGGTAGGCGAACTCGGCGGAGAGGGCGCGGTCGAAGAAGACCACCGCCTCGCCGACCGCCATGCCGTTCTTGGTGCCGCCGAAGCAGAGCACGTCGACCCCGGCCCGCCAGGTGAGGTCGGCCGGGTGGCAACCGAGCGCGGCCACCGCGTTGGCGAAGCGGGCCCCGTCCATGTGTACCTTGAGTCCGAGCTCCCGGGCCACCTCGCCGACGGCGCGCAGCTCGGCGGGCGAGTAGACGCAGCCCTGCTCGGTGGCCTGGGTGACGCTCACCACCTTGGGCTTCGGGTAGTGGATGTCGGAGCGCTTCTCGACCAGGTGGCGGATCCCGGCCGGCGTCACCTTGCCCTCCGGGCCGGCCATGGTGAGCACCTTGGTTCCGTTGGAGAAGAACTCGGGGGCGCCGCACTCGTCGGTCTCGACGTGGGCGGTCTCGTGGCAGAGCACCGAGTGGTAGCTGCGGGTCAGCGAGGCGAGGGCCAGCGAGTTGGCGGCGGTGCCGTTGAAGACGAAGTAGACGTCGCAGTCGGTCTCGAAGAGGCCGCGCAGCAGGTCGGCCGCCTCGGTGGTCCAGCGGTCGTCGCCGTAGCCCGGGGCGTGGCCGATGTTGGCCTCCTGCATGGCTTCCAGGGCTTCGGGGCAGAGGCCGGCGTAGTTGTCCGAGGCGAGCTGGCGGCTGGTCGGGGCGACGGGGGGCATGTGGCCGCGAGGTAGCATGTGGGCGGATGCCTGTCCATGATGGCGGACGGCTTCAGACAGCTGTTGACCTCACCGGAGATCTCCAGTATTGGGATTAAGTCTCAATAAGCCGCTTCACCAAACTACTCTCGGTCAGGAAGACAGGAAGACCCCCACGATGAACCGACTGGCTGCCTTTGCACTTATCGTAGTTATTCCATCCATCACCATCGCCGACGAGCGCCCGTACGCCTTCACCTATGAACCGGTGGTGTCGGCCCGAGGTGAGGTGGAGCTCGAACTGTATGAGACCATGTACCAGCCCAGGGTGGGCGGCGCCGCGACCCGCGAATGGGTCCACCAGCTCGAGGTCGGCTACGGCCTGACCGACCGGCTGGCGCTCAGCGGCTACGCCATCTTCCGCACCACGCCGGCCAACTCCTTCGAGCCAGCCGCCTTCAAGCTCGAGGGGCGCTACAAGCTGCTCGACAGCAGCGCCCCGGTCGAACTGGTGCTCTATGCCGAGGTCGAGAAGGAGATCGTCGACGACAAGCCGTTCGCCGTCGAGGAGAAGCTGATCCTCGGGCGCACCCACGGCCACTTCTCATGGGCCGCCAACCTGATCGCCGAGCAGGAGTTCCCGGCCGCCGGCGGTACCGAGATCAAGTTCGGCTGGTCGGCCGGCATGGCCTTCGAGCCGGTGCGCGGCCTGCGGCTCGGCGCCGAGAGCTACGGTTGGCGCACCCGCGGCGTCGACGGCGCGGTGGAGTGGACCGCCTGGGCCGGCCCGACCGGCTCGGTGGCGCTCCCCTTCCTGGCCCGGGGACCGATCGGTGGCGCCTGGTTCATCCTCGGCGCCGGCTTCGGGCTCAACGACGCCAGCGACAAGCTGCGGCTCCGCGGCGTCCTCGGATGCGATTTTTGACCCCGCCAGCTTCAGCTGGCGGAATCCGAAACCGTCAGGACTCGGTTTGGCTCGCTTGACCCTCACGCGATCCCCCCGGTCCCGCCTGACGGTATGTTCGCTCCATGCCGTCGCAGGGCCCTCCTACTTCCCCCTCCCGCCGCGAGACCTGGGCACTCCAGGCCGGCACCGTGGTCGCCTACGCCGACATGTACCTGACGCAGCCGATCCTCCCGGTCCTCTCGCGGGAGTTCGGCGTCGGCCCGGCCCGGGCCGGCATGACGGTGAGCGCAGTGGTGCTCGCCATCGCCGGCGCCTCGGTCTTCTACGGCCCGCTCGCCGATGCGCTCGGCCGGCGCCGCGTCATCTCGGCCGCCCTCGGCCTGCTGGCGCTCGCCACCGCGGCCTGCGCCCTGGCGCCGTCGTTCCCGGCCCTGATCGGGCTGCGCGCCCTGCAGGGGCTCTTCGTGCCCGGGATGACCGCGGTCTCGGTCGCCTACGCCGGCGACCGCTGGGGAGCGGTCGAGCTGCGTTCGGTGGTGGGCGGGCTGATCGGCGCCAGCGTGGTGGGCGGGCTGGTGGGCCGGGTCGGGGGCGGAGCCATCACCGCGCACCTCGACTGGCGCTCCGCATTCCTGGCCTTCGGGGCGCTCACCGCCCTGGCGGCGGTCGGCGTGGGACGCGAGCTCTCGCCGCTGCGCAGCAGCCCGCCCGGCCGGCTCTCCACGCGGGTGGCGCCGACGCGGCTGGTGGCCATCGGCCTGACCGTCGAGGCGCTCGGGCTCGCCGCCACGCTCCACGCGTCCCTGGTCACCATCGTGGCCGGGCTGGTGCTGGTGGTGGCCGGCACCTTCACGGCGCAGGCGGTGGTGCCGGCCTTCGTCAACCAGCAGGCGCGCACCGCCAAGGGCGGCGCCAGCGCCCTCTACCTGACCTTCTATTACCTGGGAGGCACGCTCGGCTCGCTGCTGCCGGGGCTGGCCTGGGAGAGGTGGGGGTGGCCGGGCGTGCTGATGACCTGCACCAGCGCCGTCGCGGTCGGGCTCGCGGCCAACGCGGTGCTCTGCGCCGGACCGGAGCCCCGCCACGGAGCGGGCGCCGCGCGCTGCTAGTCGGTGGCGACGATGCGCGCGGCCGAGACCTCGAGGGCGCGGGCGATGGCCACCACGGTGGTGTAGGGCGGGTTGCGACCGCCGCGCTCGATGAGGCTGACGTAGGCGACCGAGAGGTCGAGCTCCTCGGCCAGCGCCGCCTGGGTCACGCCCTGGCGGTGACGCTCCTCGCGGATGCGGGCGCCGAGGTGGATCAACTCGGCCGGGCGGCTGTTCTTGCTCTTCTTGGACTTGGCGCTCATGTCGTTTCCTTCCGGGACGAAATCCGGCTCGCAGCGATGCAGCGCCGGTACGGCTTCCCTGCCGCGTGAGCCTCCACTATACGACGAGTGCGCGCCGGGGGAGGGGTGTAAAAATCGGTCCGGCTCACACCCCTCCCGGGTTCACCGGTCGGCGCCCGGCGAGAAGTTCGCGCAGCAACGACCCGGCGTCGAAGACCGGGAGCCGGCAGGCGCCGTCTTGGCAGACGAAAGCGGTCGGGCGTCCGTCGATCGGTCCACGCCCCTCGGCCACCGGCGCGAACCGGGCCGCCCGGGCCACGGCCATGGCCGGACCGGCGATCAGCGCCACGCCGGGCAACGGCGTGCGCCGGAGCAGCCCGAGCAGGTCGTCCGGAACCCCGGCGCCATCGGGCCAGGCCAGCACCACCTCGCGCGCCGGCGCGTGGGCCGCCTCCAGGCCGAGCAGCAGCTCGGAGCGGGCCATGGGGGCCGACGTCAGCGAGGGTCCGGCCTCGAGGAGCGCCCGGTCGGCGGCGGCGCGCCAGCGGTCGTCGCCGGTGTAGGCCGAGAGCCGCAGCAGCGCCTGCACCGCCACCGAGCCGCCGGCCGGCTCGGCGCCGTCGTGCGCCGGCTTCTCGCGCACAGCAAGCGCTCGTGGTCGTCGGCGGCCTGGAACCAGCCGCCGCGATCGGCGTCGGCGAAGTGGCGCTCCAGCGCCTCGGCCAGGACCACCGCCGCCTCGAGCCAGCGCGGCTCGGCGGTGGCGGCGAAAAGCTCGAGCAGCCCGGCGACGAGGAAGGCGTGGTCGTCGAGGAAGGCGAGGGTGGCCGACGGCCCCGCCAGCCAGCTGCGCCGCAGCCGGCCCTCCACCACCAGGTGGCCGAGGATGAAGTCGGTGGCCTGCCCCGCCGCCGCGATCCAGCGCGGCTCGTCGAGCACCCGCCCGGCCAGGGCCAGCGCCTCGATCATCAGGCCGTTCCAGGCGGCCAGCACCTTGTCGTCGCGCAGCGGCTGGAGGCGACGCCCCCGCGCCTCGAGCAGGCGGCGGCGCGCCCCGGCCAGCGCGCGCCACTCGGCCTCGTCCGGCCGCGGCACGTGGAGCACGTTGACGCCGTCCCAGTTGCCCACGGCGGTGACCCCGTGGAAAGCCTTGAACCGCCCCGCCTCGTCGCCCAGCAGCGCGTCGATCTCGGCGGCGCTCCAGACGAAGCTGCGCCCCTCCTCGCCCTCGGAATCGGCGTCGGAGGCGCTGGCGAAGCCGCCGTCAGGCGCAGCGAAGTCGCGCAGCATCATCTCGACGGTGTCGCGCGCCACCCGGGCCCAGGTCTCGCTGCCGGTCACCTGCCAGCCCTCGACGTAGGCCAGGACCAGCAGGGCGTTGTCGTAGAGCATCTTCTCGAAGTGGGGCACCAGCCAGCGCTCGTCGGTCGAGTAGCGGTGGAAGCCGCCGCCGAGCTGGTCGTGGATCCCGCCGCCCGCCAGGCCGTCGAGGGTCCGAGTGGCGGCGTCGAGCGAACGCGGGTCGCCGGTGCGCCGGTGGTGGCGCAGCAGCAGCCGGATCGGCATCGAGGAGGGGAACTTGGGGGCGCCGCGAACGCCGCCGTGGGCCGGGTCGAGCAGGCGCAGCCAGCCCTCCACAGCGCCGTCGACCACCGCGAGGGCGGGGCGCTCGCGGCCCGGGGCGCCGGTGGGGCCGAGCGCGCTGCGCACCGCGGCGGTCAGCGAGGCGCTGGCGCGGGCCACCTGCTCGGGCTGGCCGGCGTGGATCGACGAGATCTCCTCGAGGATCGAGAGGAAGCCGCGCTGGCCTCCCCGGGCCCCGTCGCGGGGCGGGAAGTAGGTGCCGCCGAAGAAGGGCTCACCGGCCGGGGTGAGCCAGACGCTCATGGGCCAGCCGCCGGTGCCGCTCAGCAGCTGCACCGCGGTCATGTAGAGCTGGTCGACGTCCGGCCGCTCCTCGCGGTCGACCTTGATGGGCACGTAGCGGCCGTTGAGCACGCCGGCGATGGTCTCGTCCTCGAACGACTCGCCCTCCATGACGTGGCACCAGTGGCAGGTCGAGTAGCCGACCGAGAGGAAGACCGGCACGCCGCGGGCGGCCGCCTCGGCGAAGGCCTCGGGGCCCCAGGGACGCCAGTCGACCGGGTTGTGGGCGTGCTGGCGCAGGTAGGGGCTCCGCTCCAGCACCAGGCGGTTGGTGAAGCGGGGCTGCCCGCCGCGCAGGTGGTGGGTGCGCGGCGGATCGGCCGGGCCTCGCCGGGCGGCCGCCCCGGCGAGCCGGGCGTCGAGACCGGCGGGGCGGGGAAGCGCGCCGGGGAGGGGATCGAGCATGCCGGGGTCTAACCGGCGGTGCCCGTGGCTGCAGCAGCCAACGCCCTCAATCGGCCGGCGCGGCCAGCGGGGCGATCTCTCGCGACGAGATCTGCAGGAAGCGCCAGACCAGCGCGCCCGCGACCGCCACCAGCCCGACCACGAAGCCCCACCAGAGCCCGACCACGCCGAGGCCGAGGCCGAAGACGAAGAAGAGCAGCGCCGGGGCGCCGAGCAGCCAGTGGCCCACCAGGTTGGCGACCAGGGTGAAGCGGGTGATCCCGGCGCCGCGGAGCACGCCGGCGCCGGCCCCCTGCAGCCCGTCGAAGACCTGGAAGACCGCGGCCACGCGCAGCAGGGGGATGGCCGCGGCCGCCACCGCCGCGTCGTCGGTCATGAGCCGGGCCAGCGCGCCGGGGGCCGCCACGAAGAGCAGCCCGGTGCAGGCCATGTAGCCGGCCGCGGCCCCCAGCGCGGTGAGGCCGGCCCGGCGCGCGCCGAGCCTATCCCTGGCGCCGACGCAGAGGCCGACCCGGATCGATCCGGCGTTGCCGACGCCGATGGCCACCGTGAAGGTGAGCGTGGCCAGCGAGAGGGCCAGCTGGTGCGCCGCCATGGGCCCGGCGCCGAGCCGCGCCGCCAGCAGGCTGGCCAGCGCGAAGAAGGCCACCTCGACCACCATGTGGAGCCCTGAGGGCAGGCCGATGCGGATGGCCCGCCTTAGCTCGGCAGGGTCGGGGCGGCGCGCCTCCGCCGGCACCGGCGGGGCCGGGACGCCGCGGATGGCGGCGAAGAGGATGGCCGACTGGAGCACCAGGCTCAGGCTGCTGCTGATGGCGGCGCCGGCCCCGCCGAGCGCCGGCAGGAGGCGCAGCGTCCCGGTCCAGTCCGGGAGCCAGGCGCCGCCGAAGACCAGCAGCGCGCTCAGGGGCAGGTTGAGCAGGTTGGCCACCACCGTGGCGATCACCATCGGCCGGGTCAGGCCGGCCGACGAGAGGTAGGCGCGACCGCCCACGTACAGGAAGAGGAAGGGGAGCCCCGGAAGCCGCCAGAGGACGAACGAGGTGGCCACCTCGGCCACCGCCGGCTCCACGCCGAGCGGCACCAGGCCGAGGGTGAGGAGCGCCAGCAGCAGCGCCAGCGCCGCCGCGGCGATCAGCGCCAGCGAGCTGCCCTGCCAGAGCAGCGTGCGGGCGCGTCGGGCGTCGCCGGCGCCGAAGGCCTGGGCGATG
The DNA here is from genome assembly GCA_025360965.1 of Anaeromyxobacter sp. Taxonomy (GTDB): domain Bacteria; phylum Myxococcota; class Myxococcia; order Myxococcales; family Anaeromyxobacteraceae; genus JADKCZ01. The sequence continues at coordinate 8,563 of JANYBC010000208.1, forward strand.
AGCGGGTCGAGCCCCATCATCAGCCCGATGCCGATGACGGCGATCGTGAAGAAGAGGGCGTTGCCGAGCCCGACCCCGGCCAGCGGCACGGCGCCGGCCCGGCCCACCACCGCGGTGTCGACCACCCCCATGAGCGCCTGCCCGGCCTGCGCGGCGGCCAGCGGCGCGGCCAGCCGGCCGAGGGCGCGAAGCTCGGCGCGGACGGACGTGGAGAGCAGGGAGGGCATGGGCGGCCCGGCAAGATAGCAGCGACGGCGGCGCGCGGTACTGGATCTCCGTTCAGTCTCTGCTACCATGCCGCCGATGAGGGTCCTCGGCATCGATCCCGGCTCACGCCGCTGCGGCTTCGGCGTGGTCTCGCGCGAAGGCGGCCGCCTCAGCGTGATCGAGTCGGGCGTGCTGGTCCCGGGGGCGCGCCCCATGGCCGAACGGCTGGCGCTGCTGTTGGTCGGCCTCGGCGACGTCATCGACCGGACCGCGCCGGACGAGGTCTCCATCGAGCAGATCTTCGCTGGCATCTCGCCCCGCTCGGCCCTGGCGCTCGGCCAGGCCCGCGGCGTGGCGCTGGCGGTGGCGGCCCGGGCCGGCCTGCCGGTCTTCGAGTACCAGCCGAGCGAGGTGAAGCTGGCCTTCACCGGCTCTGGCCGCGCCGGCAAGGACCAGATGATGCGGACCGCCGCCGCCCTCCTCGGTGTCCAAGCCCGGCTCTCCGACGAGGCCGACGCCGTGGCCCTGGCGGTCTGCCACCTGGCGCGACGCCCGCTCAGGCTGGCCGAGGTCACGCCGCTGCGCCGCCCGGCCGCCGTCGCGACCCGCGCCGCCATGGCCCGGCTGCGCCCCTCGCGCCGCGATCACCGGGGCGTGCGGTGATCGCGCGCCTTACCGGCCTGCTCCTCGAGAAGGGGGAGGACTACGCCGTGGTCGACGTCCACGGCGTCGGCTACCTGGTCCACCTCTCGGCGGCCACGCTGCTCCAGCTCCCGCCGCGCGGCGAGCCTGTGGCACTGCGGACCATCACCCACGTCCGCGAGGACGCGCTCGACCTCTACGGCTTCCTGACCGCGGAGGAGGAGGGGGTCTTCCGCGCCCTCATCGAGGTCAAGGGGGTCGGTCCGCGCGCCGCCCAGAAGATCCTCTCCGGCATCCCTCCTCGCGACCTGGCCCAGGCGGTGGCGCACGGCGACGTGGCCCGCCTCACCAAGGTGCCGGGCGTCGGCAAGAAGACGGCCGAGCGGCTGGTGGTTGAGCTGAAGGAGAAGCTGCTGGCGCTGGCCAACGCGGCCGGCCCGGCGCCGGTCCGGGGTGCCGGCGGGGTGCTGGAGCAGCTGGCCGCCGCCCTCGTCAACCTCGGCTTCAAGCCGGCGCAGGCCGAGCAGGTGGCCGAGCTGCTGCGCGGCGAGGCCGAGGGCAAGGGGCTCGACGAGCTGTTGCGCGAGGCGCTCAAGACCATCCGCGGGTAGGAGCAGGTCGCGAGGCCGCCCCGCCAGACGAGAGGATCGGCGCTCGCAGCGCGGGCGTCGGCGTGGCGTGGTAGGCAGGAGATGAAATGACCGTCAAGGCCGTCCGCGACGTGAGCGCCGGAGCGCTGGAGGGGGAGGCGAAGCTGGAGCAGTCGCTCCGCCCCGCCACGTTCGAGGAGTACGTCGGGCAGGCGAAGATCGTGGAGAACATCAAGGTCTACGCGCGGGCCGCCAGGGCCCGCGGCGAAGCGCTCGACCACGTGCTGCTCTCCGGGCCGCCCGGCCTCGGCAAGACCTCGATGGCCCACATCCTGGCCCGCGAGCTCGCCGTCACCCTCCACGTCACCAGCGGCCCGGCCCTCGTCAAGAAGGGCGACCTGGCCGGCCTGCTCACCGCCCTGCAGCCGCGCGACATCCTCTTCATCGACGAGATCCACCGGCTCTCGCCGGCGGTCGAGGAGGCGCTCTACCCGGCCATGGAGGACTACCGCTTCGACGTGGTGCTGGGGGCCGGCATCGGCGCGCAGACCATGGAGATGAAGCTGGAGCGGTTCACGCTCATCGGCGCCACCACCCGGACCGGCCTGCTGGCGGCGCCGCTGCGCGACCGCTTCCCCATCCAGGAGCGGCTCGACTACTACGCCGCCCCCGAGCTGAAGGAGATCGCCACTCGCGCCGCGCGCAAGCTGGCCTTCCCGGTCGACGCGCCCGCCGTCGAGGAGCTCTCCACCCGGGCCCGCGGCACGCCGCGCATCGCCATCCGGCTGCTGCAGCGGGCCCGCGACTTCGCGCAGGTGGAGGGCGAAGGCCGGCTCACCACCGAGGTGGTCGAGACCACGCTGCGCCGGCTCGATGTCGACGGGCGGGGCCTCGACGCCATGGACCGGCGCATCCTCGCCACCGTCATCGACACCTTCGGGGGCGGGCCGGTCGGCCTCGACTCGGTGGCCGCCTCGGTCGGCGAGGAGTCTGGGACCATCGAGGACGTCTACGAACCGTTCCTGGTGCGCGAGGGCTTCCTGGCGCGGACTTCGCGGGGACGGATCGCGCTCGAGGCGGCCTATCGCCACCTGGGCCGGGTTCCGGTCCGGGATCGGCCGGGCGGCGGGCAGGGCGAGCTGCTCTGACCCCGCGCCCGGGGCAGTCCACTGGGGACGCCCGTCCATGACAGGGATGTCATGGTTGATGGCGCGAGGTGTCAGGGTTTCCGACGGGGTCGAATTCGGCCACTGCCACGCACCGAAATCTTCAAGCCGGTATTCGTATTTTTCGTGCTTGAATCCAGGCACTTACAGATGATGCTGGTCAGTGAGCCGTCCTGGGGCCGCAACCTCCTGGTGGCATGCCGGTTGCTATCTTCCGGACCGAGCTCCAGAGAGGCGAACCGAGAATGGCTTATTGGAATCAGCGGACGGTGGCGAAGCGGGTCTCCTGTACAGGCATCGGCCTGCACTCGGGCGCCCCGGTCACCCTCACGCTCGCCCCGGCCACCGCCGACGCCGGCATCGCCTTCGTCCGCATGGACCTCGGCGTCGAGATCCCGGCCCGCCATGATCTGGTGGTCGACACCAAGCTCTCCACCTCGCTGGCGGTGGGCCAGGCCCGCGTCTCCACGGTGGAGCACGTCCTCTCGGCGCTGCACGGCATGGGGATCGACAACTGCCGGGTCGAGGTCGACGGCCCGGAGGTCCCCATCCTCGACGGATCGTCGGCCCCCTTCGTGGCCCTCATCAACCAGGCCGGCGTGAAGCTGCAGAAGGCCGCCAAGCGGTACCTGGTCATCACCCGGCCGGTCGAGATCCGCGAGGGCGACAAGCTGGCGCGCCTCGAGCCGGCCGAGGGCTTCTCGCTCAGCTTCACCGCCGACTTCGGCCACCCGCTCATCACCAACCAGGGCTTCCACGTGGCCATCTCGGATCGCTCCTACGAGCGCGAGGTGGCCCGGGCCCGCACCTTCTGCTTCCGCAAGGACATCGAGCTGATGCAGTCGATGGGGCTGGCCAAGGGCGGCAGCCTGGAGAACGCCATCGTGGTCGACGAGTACTCGATCCTCAACCCCGAGGGGCTGCGCTGGCCCGACGAGTTCGCCCGCCACAAGGTGCTCGACGCCATCGGCGACCTGGCCCTGCTGGGGCGGCCTGTGCTCGGCGCCTTCACCGCGGTGAAGGGCGGCCACTCGCTCAACCAGGCGCTGGTGAAGCAGATCCTCTCCGACCCGAGCTGTCACCGCATCGTCCAGGTCTCCGAGGAGAGCGCAGGCGCCCGCGCCCGCCTGCCGGTCCCGGTCGGCGTCGAGGCGCGGCAGACGGCGTAGCGCCGGCACCGCCGCGGCTCCGCCGAGGCCCGGGGCGCATCCCAGCGGGGTGCGCCCTTTCCTTTCTCAGCGGTCTCGACCACCCTTGGACGGCCACGTGATCTCCGCTCCGCCTCACCTGCCACGCGCACCGGCCGATGCCCTCGGCCCCACCGGCGAGCCGCGCCTCGGCCGCTACGCCGGTCCGCTCGGTCGCGTCGCGCTCTCGCGCCTGGCCCCCGAGGGGATGATGGCCTCGCTGCGCCACGCCGCCCGGGTCAAGCGCTGGCAGCGGGTGCTGCTGGCGCTCCCCGGCCACCTGCTCTTCCTCGAGATCCTCGACGGCGGCACGCTGGCGGGCGGCTCGGCCTGGATCGCCGAGCGGGCCAGCGGCGAGGTGCTCTTCGACCGCGACGCCACCGGCCTGGCCGGCGTCAACGTCAGGGTCGGCGAGCAGCCCGGCGCCGGGGCCCGCGCCAGCTTCACGGCGCCGGGCGTGGCGCTCGGCTTGGAGCGGCGCGCCGATCGGTACCGGCTCACCGCCGACCTCGGCGACTCGCTGCAACTCGACGTCATGCTCGACACCCACGACGCGCCCGAGCCCTTCGCGCTGGTGGCCGGGCTGCCGGAGGAGGGGGTGCGCGCCGTGCAGGTGACCGGGCCGCTGGCGCTCGCGGGGCGGCTCCAGGTCCGCGGCCGGCCGGTGGCGCTCGAGGGGGGACTGGCGGTGATCGAGTACGGGGCCGGCCTCTTCCCGCGCGAGGTCGGGTGGCGAAAGGCCACCGCGGCCGGCCGGCTGGCAGATGGGCGGCCGATCGCCATCCACCTCGTCGACGGCCTGCCGGGGGCCGGCAACGACGACGGCGCCGACGACGTCCTGCTGATCGGGGTCGGGCCGGTGGCGCTTCCGCCCGTGGTGATCGAGCTCGATCCCGGCACCACGGTGGCGCCGTGCCGCTTCCTCTCTCCCGACGGGTCGGTCGACCTGGCCTTCCAGCCGGCCGCGGCCCACCGCGACTCGCGGGGCCTCATGATGGTGACGCTCTCGACGACGCAGCTGGCCGGCGAGCTCTCCGGAACGCTCCCCGGACCAGGCGGCCGGCCGCTGCGGGTGAGCGGCCTGGCCTGCTTGCTCGAGGACCGCACCGCGAGGTGGTAGGGGGGGTGGTTCGGCCATGCCTCAAGGCAGACCTGGAGAAGGACGAGTTCCCGCCGTAGTTCTTCGAGTTGAGGGCGAAGTGAGGCTGAACCTGGGCCCGTTCGCGGTTAAGTCCAAGGGGCTCGCGGCCCCATGCCCGATCAGCGAGGAACGATGAGGACGACCGCCCTGGCCTTGACCGCCGTCGCGCTGCTCTCCGCCTGCGGTGGCGGCGGAGACGGCGTGACCCCGCCGCCGCCGGCCACCGACCTGGACCCTCGGCTGGCGGGGAGCTGGCCCGGCACGCTGACGATCACCCCTCAGGGCTACGCCGCGAGCAGTGCCCCTGCCACGCTCGAGGTGGCGGTCGCCGGCCGGACCGCCACCATCTCCAAGGTCTGCCCCGACGGCACCGGCAGCGTGGCTGCCACCGGGAGCGACCGGGGCGCTGCCTGGGGTGGCTCCCTCGCTTGCCCAGCCGTGGCGGTCGGCCCCTGCCCGTCCGTGGTGGCCACGCTCACCTCGGCCACCGGCACGCTCTCGGCCGATGGGCTGACCCTGACCGTCGACGCGCTCGGCTCGGCCACCGGCTGCTTCACCACGCTCGGCGTGACCATGCGCTTCGTCGGGGCGAAGTAGCCCCTGCAGGCCCTCGACGAGGACGTCGGGCCGGCGCTGGATGAATCCTTCGAACCAGGAACGGCTCACACTGCAGAGAGGCCGCCACGAGCCCCTTCGTCACCGGGGAAGTGCGGCCTTGACGCGGCCCGGCTGTTCCCGGGCCTTTCCAGGAGAGCCGATGCTGACCCTCGCCACCCTCGCCGCCGCCCTGATCGCACTCGCACCCACTGGCTCGAGCCCCCTGCCGCCCCCCGGCGTCGTCGACGGGACGACAGCCCAGCAGCTCCAGCAACGCGGCGTCACCGTGCTCGACGTCCGCACCTCGCAGGAGTTCGAGGCCGGTCACGTCCCAGGGGCCGTCAACATCCCCTACGACCAGGTGGCGGCGCGGAGCGCCGAGGTCGGCCTCAAGGGGAAGCCGGTCCTGCTCTACTGCCGGAGCGGCCGACGCAGCGCCATCGCCGCGTCCGAGCTCAACAAGCAGGGTTTCACGGCCGTCTACGACTTCAGGTCGCTCTCCGACTGGCCGGGGCCGGTGGAGAAGGGGCCGGCCCGCTCGAAGTGAGGTCGGCGCGGGCCGCCGCCAGCGCCCGCCGCAGCGCCCGCCGCGCCAGCAGCCCGACGGCCAGCGTCAGGAGCCCCAGGCCGGCCAGCAGCCCCCAGGAGTCGAAGCGCAGGCCCTCGGCGGCCTGGCGTGGGTCGGGGAGGAGCGAGCCGACCCAGGCGTAGAGGATGGTGCCGGGCAGCATCCCGACGAAGGAGCCGGCAGCGAAGTCGCGCAGCCGCAGCGGCGTTGCGCCCACGAAGTAGTTGAGCACCGGGAACGGCACCAGCGGCGTGGCCCGCAGGAGCGCCACCATCTGGAAGCCGCTGCGCCGGATCGCCTCGGCGAGGAGCGGCCAGCCGTCGATCCGGGCCAGCCGCCTGGTCACTGGTCCGCGCAGCAGCGTCCGCCCGAGCAGGAAGGGGAGGCAGGAGGCGAGGCAGGTGGCCGGCGCCGCCACCAGCACGCCCACCACCGGGCCGAAGGCGTGGCCGGAACCGACGGTGAGCGGCCCGGCCGGGAGCATGAGCAGGCCGGCCACCAGGTAGAGCAGCCCGTAGGCGAGGCGACCCAGCGGGCCGGCGTCGCGGGCGGCCAGCAGGGCGTCGAGGATCCAGTCGGGCTGGCGCGCCACCGTGACCGACAGCGCCGCGAGCGCTGCGCCGACCAGCAGCAGCCGGAGGGCGCCCCAGCGGATGGGCGGCGGCCTTACCACGTCCCGAAGCGGCGGCGCGCCTCGGCGGTGAGGCCGTCGCGGTGCGACGGATGGGCGATGGCGATGAGCGCCGCGGCCCGCTGGCGGAGGTTCTTCCCCCACAGGTCGGCGATGCCGTGCTCGGTCACCACGTAGTGGACGTGGGCGCGGGTGGAAACCACCCCGGCGCCCGGCTTGAGGTAGGAGACGATCCTCGACTCCCCCCTCGACGTGGTGGAGGGCAGGGCGATGATGGGCTTGCCGCCCTCCGAGAGCGCGGCGCCCCGGATGAAGTCCATCTGCCCGCCGACCCCGGAGTAGAGCCGGTCGCCGACAGAGTCGGCGCAGACCTGGCCGGAGAGGTCGACCTCGATGGCGCTGTTGATGGCCGTCACCTTGGGGTTGCGGCGGATCACGGCGGTGTCGTTGATGTAGGCGATGTCGAGCATCGACACCTGCGGGTTGTCGTCGAGGAAGTCGTAGAGCTTCCGGCTGCCGAAGGCGAAGCCTGCCACCACCTTGCCGGGGTGGACCTTCTTGGCCTCACCGGTGATGACGCCGCGCTCGATCAGGTCGACGACCCCGTCCGAGATCATCTCGGTGTGGATGCCGAGCCGGCGGTGGTCGCGCAGCCCGGCCAGCGTGGCGTGGGGAATGGCGCCGATGCCGAGCTGCAGGCAGGCGCCGTCCTCGACCAACTCGGCGCAGTGGAGGCCGATGGCCTTCTCCACCTCGGTGAGCTGGCCGACCGGCGCCTCGGGGATGGGATCGGTGACCGGCACCAGGAAGTCGATGTCGTCCTGCTGGATGATCCCGTCGCCGTGGGTGCGCGGCATGTTCGGGTTGACCTGGGCTATGACGGTGTGGGCCACCTGGACGGCGGCGCGGGTCACGTCGACCGAGACCCCGAGCGAGCAGAAGCCGTGGCGGTCCGGGGGCGAGACCTGGATGAGGGCCACGTCGAGCGGGAGCACCCCGGCGCGGAAGAGCTGGGGCACCTCGGAGAGGAAGACCGGCAGGTAGTCGGCGCGCCCCTCGTTGACCGCCTGGCGCACGTTGGCGGCGACGAAGAGGGCGTTGACGCGGAAGCTCCTGGCCAGCTCCGGGGCGGCGTACGGGGCCGGCCCTTCGGTGTGGATGTGCACCACCTCGACCACTCGCAGCTCCTCGGAGCGCGCCGTCATGGCGGCGATGAGCTGCTGGGGTGCGGCGGCGACGCTGTGGACGAAGACGCGGTCTCCCGACTTGATGACGGCGACGGCTTCCTGGGCTGTGACGGTGCGAGACATGAGTCGTCGTGCTCCTCGGGGCAGGCTGGCGGGCGGCAGGATACCAGCGCCGGCCTCCCGGGGGGAGTCCAAGCGGGGTGGGCCGGGTCCGGGGGGCGGGCGCTAGCGGAGATCGAGCGCCAGCTTGACGGCCAGCGCCAGGGCCGAGAGCACCGCCACCCGGCGAACCAGGGCGTCGCCGCGGCGGACCGCGAGGTGCGCGCCGATCCAGCCGCCGCAGAGCTGGCCAGCCGCCATGGGGAGCGCCACCGGCCAGATCACCAGCCCGCGCCAGGCGAAGAGGGCCAGCGCCGCCAGGTTGGAGGCGAAGTTGACCACCTTGGCGCCGGCCGAGGCCCGAGCCAGCCCGTCCCCGAGCAGGGCCACGAAGGCGACGATCAGGAAGGTGCCGGTGCCGGGTCCGAAGAAGCCGTCGTAGGCGCCGATGACCAGCGCGATCAGGCCGGCCAGCACCGGGCGGGTGGTCTGCCGGTTCGGTGCCGTGACCACCGGGGCCGGGGTGGAGCCCGGGGAGCCGCCGGGCGAAGGGGCGGGGCGTGGCGAGCGGCGCAGGCCGATGAAGAGGGCGGCGCCCGCCAGGAGCACCAGCACGATCGGCTTCAGGCTGGCCGCAGGGATGGCCAGCACCAGCGCGGCGCCGCCGGCCGAGCCGAGCAGGCCGAGCGGGAAGCCGGCGCGGGCGCGAGACGGATCGATGAGGCCGCTGCGCCAGAACTTCACCATCGCGGCGCCGGAGCCGAAGACCGCCTGGCCCTTGTTGGTGCCGAGGGCGAGGTGGGGCGGCAGGCCGGCCGCCAGCAGCGCGGGGACGGTCAGCAGCCCGCCGCCGCCGGCGATGGCGTCGACCAGGCCGGCGGCGAAGGCGACCAGCGCCAGCGCGGCGATGGTGAGCGGGGAGGGGGTCGGCATCAGGGCCTGGCCTGGCGGCGAAGCGGCCCCGCCACCTCCAGCAGGTCGGAGAGCACCGCGTAAGCGGTCTGGTCCACGCCGCCGGCCCCCTCCCAGAGCCCGACCTCGCCCATCAGATCTGTGTCGAGCACCAGCACGCCGTCGGCGCCGCCCGAGACCAGCAGGTCGCCGAGCGGCAGCTCCTCCGGAGCGACGCGGGCGGTCACCTTGCGCCCCGTCCGCTCGGCCCGGGCCACCAGCCGCCAGCGCTTCCCCTCGCGCGCCGCCGCCTCGACCGCCTCGGCGGTGAGGCCGCGTACGGTCACCCGCTCCACGTCGGCGGGCCTGAGGTCGGCCCCCATCAGCGCGTTGGCCAGCGCGCAGGCCTTCACGGCCGCGTCCCAACCGTCGAGATCGAAGGCCGGGTCGGACTCGGCCACGCCGGCCGCCTGGGCCTCGCCGAGCGCCACCTCGAACGGGACGCCGGCCTCCATGCGCGAGAGGATCCGCGTGGTGGTCGAGTTGAGCACGCCGCGGAAGCCGCGCACCGTCACCCCGCGCAGGCAGCGCTCGGCCAGGTTGAAGATGGGGAAGCCGTCCATCACCGCACCCTCGTGGAGGAAGCGGACGCCGTTACGGCGCGCCAGGGCGTCGAGGTGGCGGCGGGCGTGGGCCACCGGCCCCTTGTTGGCGGTGACGGCGTGGCGGCCGCGCCGGAGCGCGGCGGCCACGTGCGCGGTGGCCGGCTCTCCGGTGAGCGGCTCGAGGGGAGAGAGCTCGACCAGCACGTCGTACGGGGCGGCGGCGACGAGCGCCGCGGTCGAGGCGACCGGCAGGCCGCGGTGGATCGTCGTGAGCGGACGCCCCTGCTCGACGAGCCGAAGCGCGCGCTTGAGCGGCAGGCCACGCGGATCGACGGCCAGCCCGTGGCGGCCGGTGGCGATGGCGGTGACGCGCACCTCGAGGCCGGCGCGGCGCAGGATGCGGCCGTAGGGGCCACCCAGCAGCTCGGCGAAGCGACGGCCGACGTGGCCGAAGCCGACCAGGGCAAGGCGGACGACGCGGCGGGCGCGGACGGGCATGCCGCGCCAGCATACGACGCCTCGGGCGCAGCGGACTGCGGCCTAGAGCAGCAGCCTCCGCACGTCCCCCAGCACGGTGGCCAGGAAGGCGGTGAAGCGGGCCCCGGCGGCGCCGTCGATGACCCGGTGGTCATAGGAGAGCGAGAGCGGCAGCATGAGCCGCGGCCGGAACTCGCTCCCGTTCCACTGCGGGCGCATGGCGGCGCGCGAGACGCCGAGGATGGCCACCTCCGGCGCGTTGATGATGGGGGTGAAGGCGGTCCCGCCGATGCCGCCCAGGCTGGAGATGGTGAAGCAGCCGCCCTGCATCTCGGCCGGCGAGAGCTTCCCGGACCGGGCCCGGGCGGCCAGCTCGCCCACCTCGCGGGCCAGGTCGAGCACGCCCTTCTTGTCGACCTCGCGCACCACCGGCACCACCAGGCCATTGGGTGTGTCGGCGGCGAAGCCGAGGTGGAGGTAGCCCTTCAGCACCAGGGTCTCGCCGTCGAGCGAGGCGTTGAAGTCGGGGAACTGGCGCAGCGCCGCCACGCAGGCCTTCATGAGGAAGGCCAGCAGCGTCACCTTGGCTCCGCCTTCGCCCTGCTCCTTGTTGAGCTGGACGCGGAAGGTTTCGAGGTCGGTGATGTCGGCCTCGTCGACCTGGGTGACGTGCGGGATCATCGCCCAGTTGCGGGCCAGGTTGGCGCCGGCCAGCTTGCGGATCCGCGAGAGCGGCTTCACCTCGACCGGGCCGAACGAGGCGAAGTCGACCTTGGGCCAGGGGAGCAGGTCGTGACCGCCGCCGCTCCGAGGGGCGCCACCGGTGAGCGCCGCCTTGACGAACTTCTGGACGTCCTCATGGAGGACGCGGCCGTGCGGCCCGGTGCCGGTGAGGCCGGTGAGCTCGACGCCCAGCTCGCGGGCAAAGCGCCGCACGGCGGGTGAGGCGTGGGTCGACTCGCCGGCCGGCTTGCCGGCCAGTCCACTGGCCAGCGCAATGTCAGGCGTCGGGGTTGCTACCATGGAGGGCGCCGGAGCCCCGGCGGGCTTCGGTGCCTCGGCCGGCTTCGCGGCGGCCCCCTCCCCCTCCAGCGTGATGACCAGGGATCCCTCTTTCACCCGGTCGCCGACCTTGACCTTCACCTCGCGCACCGTTCCGGCGGCGGGGGAGGGGACGTCCATGGTCGCCTTGTCCGACTCGAGGGTGATGAGCGACTGCTCGAGCGCGATGGGGTCGCCCGGCTTCACGAGCACGTCGACGACGCCGACGTCCTTGAAGTCGCCGATGGCCGGGACCCGGATCTCGAGGAGCGCCATGGCTAGACCGTCCAGGGGTCGGGAGTGGAGGAGTCGATGCCGTACTTCGCCAGCGCCTCGGCGGCCCGGCCGGCCGGGACGGCGCCGTCGCGGCCCAGGGCGGTGAGCGCCGCCACCACCACGTGGTGGCGATCGACCTCGAAGAAGCGGCGCAGCTTCTCGCGTGTGTCCGAGCGACCGAAGCCGTCGGTGCCGAGCACCAGGTAGCGGCGCGCCACCCAGGGGCGGATCTGCTCGGCGAAGGCCCGGACGTAGTCGGTGGCGGCCACCACCGGCCCGCTGGTGGGCCCGAGGCAGGTCTCGACCCAGCTGGGCCGGGCCGGGGCACCGGGGTTGAGCCGGGCCGCCCGCTCGCAGCTCATGCCGTCGCGGGCCAGCTCGGTGAAGGAGGTGGCGCTCCAGGCGTCGGCCGCCACGCCCCAGTCCTGCTCGAGCAGCTCGGCCGCGGCCAGCACCTCGCGCAGGATGGCGCCGGAGCCGAGCAGCTGGACGCGCGGCGCCTTCTTCCCGCCCTGCCCGGTCCGGACCCGGTGCAGCCCCTTCAAGATCCCCTCGGCGGCACCCTCCGGCATGGCCGGCTGCGGGTAGTTCTCGTTGAGGAGCGTCAGGTAGTAGTAGGCGTCCTCCTGCTCGGCGTACATGCGCCGCAGCCCATCCTGGATGATCACCGCCACCTCGTAGCCGAAGGCGGGGTCGAAGGAGCGGCAGTTGGGGATGACCGAGGAGAAGACGTGGCTGTGACCGTCCTGGTGCTGCAGCCCCTCGCCGTTGAGCGTGGTGCGGCCGGCGGTGGCGCCGAGCAGGAAGCCGCGCGCCCGCATGTCGCCAGCGGCCCAGGCCAGATCGCCGATCCGCTGGAAGCCGAACATCGAGTAGAAGATGTAGAAGGGGATGGTCGGGGTGGCGTGGATCGAGTAGGCGGTGGCGGCGGCGATCCAGTCGCACATGGCGCCGGCCTCGTTGATCCCCTCCTGCAGGATCTGCCCCTGCTTGTCCTCCCGGTAGAACATCAGGTCCCCGGCGTCCTGCGGCGTGTAGAGCTGGCCCACTTGGCTCCAGATGCCGAGCTGGCGGAACATCCCCTCCATGCCGAAGGTGCGCGACTCGTCGGGGACGATGGGCACCACCCGCTTGCCGAGCGCCGCGTCCTTGACCAGCACCTGCAGCAGCTGGACGAAGGCCATGGTGGTGGAGATGGCCCGGTCCCCGGTCCCCTCCAGCACCTTCCCGAAAGCAGAGAGCGGCGGCACCGGCAGCGGGTCGCTCTTCTGTCGCCGGCGCGGGCGGCCACCGCCGAGCGCGGCGCGGCGGGCCATCAGGTAGTCGAGCTCCTTGGAGCCCTCCTCGAACTTGAGGAAGGGGAGCTGCTCGAGCTGGTCGTCGGTCACCGGGAGCTGGAAGCGATCGCGGAAGCTGCGGATCGCCTCGGCCGAGAGCTTCTTCTGCTGGTGGGTGGTGTTCTGGGCCTCGCCCGACTCGCCCATGCCGTAGCCCTTGATGGTCTTGGCGAGGATCACGGTCGGCTGCCCCTGATGCTGGCTGGCGGCCTGGTAGGCGGCGAAGACCTTGAAGGGGTCGTGGCCGCCGCGGTTCAGGTTCCAGATGTCCTGGTCCGACATGTCGGCCACCATGGCCTTCAGCTCGGGGGTGTTGAAGAAGTGCTCTCGGACGTAGGCCCCGTCGCGGGCCTTGTAGACCTGGTACTCGCCGTCGACGGCCGACATCATGCGGCGCTGCAGGTGCCCCTCGGTGTCGCGCGCCAGCAGCGCGTCCCAGTAGCGGCCCCAGACCACCTTGATGACGTTCCAGCCGGCGCCGCGGAACTCGCTCTCCAGCTCCTGGATGATCTTGCCGTTGCCGCGCACCGGTCCGTCGAGCCGCTGCAGGTTGCAGTTGACGACGAAGATGAGGTTGTCGAGCCGCTCGCGCCCGGCCATGCCGATGGCGCCGCGCGACTCCGGCTCGTCCATCTCGCCGTCGCCGAGCAGGGCCCAGACCTTGCGCCCGGTGGTGTCGGCCAGCCCGCGGTCCTTCAGGTACTTCATGAAGCGGGCCTGGTAGATGGCCATGAGCGGGCCGAGCCCCATCGAGACGGTGGGGAACTGCCAGAAGGCCGGCATCAGCCAGGGGTGCGGGTAGGAGGAGAGCCCCTCACCGGAGACCTCCTGCCGGAAGTTGGAGAGCTGCTTCTCGGAGATCAGCCCGAGCAGGTAGGCGCGGGCGTAGACACCCGGGGCGGAGTGGCCCTGGATGAAGAGCAGGTCGCCGCCTCGCTCCTTGCTCCAGGAGCGCCAGAAGTGGTTGTAGCCGATGTCGTAGAGCATGGCCGCCGAGGAGAAGCTGGCGATGTGGCCGCCCACGTTGGTGGTGCGGTTGGCGCGCACCACCATGGCCATGGCGTTCCAGCGGATGTAGTGGCGGATCCGCTGCTCGATGGCGAAGTCGCCGGGGAGCGGCGGCTGGCGCTCCACCGGGATGGTGTTGACGTACGGGGTGTTGGCCGAGAAGGGGAGGCCGGTGCCGTCGCGCCGGGCCCGCTCGATGAGCTGCTCGATGAGGTAGTGGGCCCGCTCTGGCCCCTCACGGACCAGCACGCCGTCGAGGGCGTCCAGCCACTCCTGGGTCTCCTGGAGGTCGAGGTCGGCGGTGCCATCCATGGTCTGCTCTCCAGCTGCCCTGATCAGGCGCGCCCACCATTTAATCCCGTCACCGGGGTCGCCGCACGCCGGCTTGGGGGAGGACCCAGTACGGCCGCGGGTTTGCGCGATTGCGCGAGTGGGAAGAACGGATGCAAGCGTTTGTTTGCACGAAGGAATCCTCCAGTTTGACCCGCCCTCAAGGTATCCTCCGCCTTCACTCAAGCTGGGGAGTACCGGGATGTCCGAAGTGTTTGGTCTGGGGCTCGACGTCGGTTCCACGAGCGTGAAGGCCTGCCTGATGTCGGGCGGGCTCGAGAGCTGGTCCGAGGTCCGGGCCCACGACGGCGACGTGGTCGGTACGGCCCGCTCGATCCTGGCTGGCCGGTCGATCCCCGAGGGGACTCCCACGCTGGTGACCGGCGGCGAGGGACGCCGCCAGTTCCGGCTGGAGCGGGCCATCGCCCCCGAGGCGCTGGAGCGGGCCCTGGTGGCGCTGGGCCTCGACGTGAGCGCCGTGGTCTCGGTGGGCGGTGAGGACCTGGTGGTCTACCGGCTCGACGCCGGACGGATCGTCGGCACCTACGCGGGGAACAAGTGCGCCAGCGGCACCGGCGAGTTCTTCGCCCAGCAACTCCGCCGCATGGACCTGTCGCTCGAGGTGGTCCACAGCGCCGCCGTGAACGACGCCTGCGTCCACAAGCTCTCCTCGCGCTGCTCGGTCTTCATGAAGAGCGACTGCACCCACAAGCTCAACAAGGGCGAGGCCGATCGGCACGACATCGTCCTCAGCCTGACCCACGTGATGGCCGGCAAGGTGCTCGAGTTCCTGGCCAAGGCCCGCGTCGAGACCGGCACCGTCCTCATGGTGGGCGGCTCGGCCCGCAACCCTCACCTGGTCGCCGCGGTCCGCGAGGGGCTCCCCCACGCCGAGCTGGTGGTGCCGGTGCAGGCGCCCTATCTGGAGGCCTACGGCGCGGCGCTGCTGGCCCAGGAGCGCGGCACGCCGCTCCCGGCCGCCGAGGCGCTGGTCAGCGACGGCGATGTCGCCTACGCCCGCACCCGCCCGCTCAGCGAGGCGGCTGCGCTGGTCACCTACCACCCCTCGCGCCGCGGCACCGCCCGCGCCGGGGCCCGCTACGTGCTCGGCATCGACGGCGGTTCGACCACCACCAAGGTGGCGCTGGTCGACGTCACCACCCGCGAGATGGTCGCCAGCCACTACGGCCGCACGCTGGGTGACCCGGTGGCGTCGCTGCGCAAGTGCCTCACCGAGGTGATCGGCCAGCTCGACGCGCAGGTCGGCGGCGAGGACGCCGTCGAGATCGTCCTGGCCGCCACCACCGGCTCGTCGCGCGAGCTGTTGGGCGTCTTCTGCGGCACCGGCGCCATCTACAACGAGATCATGGCCCACACCGCCGGCACCACCGAGCTGGACCCGGCCATCGACACCATCTTCGAGATCGGCGGGCAGGACGCCAAGTACGTCTCGCTCCGCAACCACGTCCCGGTCGACTACGCCATGAACGAGGCCTGCAGCGCCGGGACCGGCTCGTTCCTCGAGGAGTCGGCCGCCGGCGACCTCGACATCGCCCGCGCCGAGGAGATCGGCCCCATCGCCCTGGAGGCCACCGCGCCGCTCAAGTTCGGCGAGCACTGCTCGGCCTTCATCAACTCCGACATCCGCAAGGCCATCTCGCAGGGGGCCTCCCGCGGCGACATCGTCGCCGGGCTGACCCTCTCCATCGTCTCCAACTACCTGAACCGCGTGGTCGGCAGCCGGACCATCGGCAACCGCATCGTGCTGCAGGGCGGCGTCGCCAAGAACCCGGCCATGCCGCTGGCCTTCGCCCAGCTCCTCCAGAAGCCGGTGGTTGTGCCGCCCGATCCGGAGCTGATGGGGGCCTACGGCGTGGCGCTGATGGGGCTCAACCGGCTCGAGGACGGCAGCGTCAAGGCCGCGCCGCTCAAGCTGGCCGAGCTCTCGGCCCGGACCATCACCACCGAGAAGGAGTACCGCTGCCGGGCCTGCGAGAACCACTGCCCCATCCGCATCATGAAGGCGGGGGAGACGCGGCACCACTTCGGCGGGCGGTGCAACAAGTTCGCCAACCTGCGCCGAAAGGTGGCGCTGCCGGCCGGCGAGGTGAAGGACTGGGTCGAGGTGCGGCGCAAGCTCTACTTCGAGACCTACGCCGCGCAGGCCGACGTGCTGCCGCGCGGCGGCCCGGTGGTGGGCGTCCCCGAGGCGCTCTCGGTCCACTCGCTCTGGCCGCTCTACTCCAACTTCTTCGCTGCGCTCGGCGTCCGCGTCCAGCTCACGCCGCAGGTGTCGCCCAAGGGGATCGCCCGCTGCGAGTCCTCCTTCTGCTTCCCCGCCGAGCTGGCCCACGGCCAGATGGGCGCGCTCATGGAGCAGGCGGTCCAGCCCGACTTCGTCTTCCTGCCGCACCTGAAGGCGATGCCGACCTACGAGAAGGACGTGCACGCCTGCCTTTGCCCCATCATGCAGGGGCTGCCCTACACGCTGCGCACCGCCTTCGGCCTCGAGGAGTCCCGGCTGCTCCGGCCCATCCTCGACCTCGGCAAGGGCTTCGAGGCCGGGCTCGAGGTCATGCAGGACGTGGCGGTCCAGCTCGGCCAGACCCGCGAGGAGGGGCGCAAGGCCTGGGCCCTGGCCATCGAGCGCCAGACCGCCTGCTACCGCGAGGGGCGGCGGCTGGGACGCCTGGCGCTGGCCGAGGGCGAGGCCGCCGGCCGGCCCGCCATCGTGCTCTTCGGCAGGCCGTACAACGCCTTCGCGCCCAGCGCCAACATGGGCATCCCGCGCAAGTTCCTCACCCGCGGCTGGAGCGTCATCCCCTTCGACTTCCTGCCCATGGCCGACGAGGCCATCCCGCCCAACATGTACTGGTACTACGGGCAGCAGGATCTCAAGGGCGCGGTCATGGTGAAGGAGCGGCCCAACCTCTTCGCCTGCTACGTCACCAACTTCTCCTGCGCCCCCGACTCCTTCATCCTCCACTTCAACAGGTGGATCCACGACTCCAAGCCGTTCCTGACGCTGGAGCTCGACAGCCACACCGCCGACGCCGGCGTCGACACCCGCATCGAGGCCTTCCTCGACGTGGCCGAGGCCTGGCGCAAGGCCCCCAAGGGCCCGCCGCCGGCGCCGCCGGAGCGCGACTGGGACGTGCAGCTCGAGGGGCGGCAGGCCATGGTCGTCAACCGCCGCACCGGCGAACGGCGCAGCATGAAGGACAAGCGGGTCCGGCTGGTCTGGCCGTCGATGGGCCGGGTCACCACCGCGCTGGTCAGCGCGGTGGCCAGGCACAACGGCATCGAGTCGGTGCTGCTGCCTCCCGCCGACCAGGGGACGGCGCCGCGGGCTCGCGCCGTGGCCAGCGGCAAGGAGTGCATCCCGGCGCTGCTGGTGCTGGGCGCCTTCCTCGACTACTTCGCCAGGCAGCCCAAGGACGAGGGGCAGGACGTCGTCCACCTCATGTTCATGCCCATCACCACTGGCCCCTGCCGCACCGGCCAGTACGCCATCTTCTACCAGGGGCTGGTGCAGGAGCTCGGCTTCCGCAACGTGGTGATGCTGTCGCTCAACTCGGACAACTCCTACGCGGAGCTCGGCCCCGACTTCAACCGGGAGCTCTGGCGGATGATCGCCGTGGGCGACTACATCCGCGACATCGAGGGGACGCTCTCCGCCCTGGCGGTGGACCGCCCGGCGGCGCTGGCCGAGCTCGGGGCGGTGGTGCAGGAGGCGCTGGTCGAGGCCCGGAAGGGCGGGCCGGCGGTGCTGGAGCGGCTCCCGGAGTGGGGGGCACGGCTGGGGCGCATCCCCTTGAAGAAGCCGCTGGCCGAAGCCAAGAAGGCGCTGGTGGTGGGCGAGATCTTCGTGCGGCGCGACGAGTACTCGGTCGGACCGCTCGTCGACCGGCTGGCCGACGCCGGTGTGGTGGCCAAGATCACCGGGCTCACCGAGTGGGTCCACTACCTCGACTGGGACCAGATCCGGCGGATGAAGAAGTCCCTGGCGACGCTGACACCTTGGCGGCGGCTCTTCTCCAAGGAGCTGCGCGCCATGGGCGTGCTGCGTATCGAGATGCTCTGGAAGGCCTGGGTCGAGGGCAAGGTCAAGAGGGGGCTGGGGTTGAGCGGCATGGTGCCCGACGCCCCCCACGGCATGGACCGGATCATGGCCCGGGCCGAGGAGTTCGCCTCCTGCGAGCTGGAGAGCGAGGCGACCCTCTCGCCCGGCTCCGCCGCCGTGGCCATGGACGAGGGGTACCACGGGGTCGCCATCATCGCCCCGTTCGCCTGCCTGCCGGGCCGGCTCATCGAGGCCACCTACGCGCCGTGGGCCCGAGCCCGAGGCATGCCGGTGGTGGCGGTGGAGAGCGACGGCAACGAGTACCCGCCGGGCGTGGTGAGCCGCATCGAGATCTTCGCCCACGACGTCAGCCGCGGCGAGCGCTCCAAGGCGCCGGCCCTGCGGGTGCTGTCCTGAGCCTGGCCAGCGCCGCGGGCCCGCTCAGGTGGCGGGGAGGTTGAGCTTCTTCTCGATGGCCCGGTAGCGCGGGTCGGCGCGCAGGCCGCGGAGCAGCGGCTCCATGCGCAGGTCGGCGATGCCGCCGTCGTGCTTCTCGATGGCGCGGTCGAGCCACTCGAAGGCCTTGTCGGCCTCGCCACGCCAAGCGTAGACGCAGGCGATCTGGAACGGGGCATCGTCGGCGTTCTTGGCCAGCATCGTGTCGAGCGCCGCCAGCGCCTCCTTGGGCCGCCGCAGGTCGTGGAAGGCCATGGCCTCGAACTGCCGGTGGAAGACCGGCTCCAGGCTCCGCCGGGCCGCGGCCATGGCCGCCTCGGGCTTGTGATCGAGGAGGTCGGCGGTGGCGAGCCAGATGGGGGCGGTGTCCTGCTCCGGGGCGAGCTCCAGCGCGCGGAGCGCAGCGCTGCGCGCCAGGTCGAGCCGCTCCGCCGCCATGTAGAGCATGGCCAGCGTGGACCAGGGGGCGTGGTACCTGGGATCGAGCTGGCTGGCGCGGCGAGCCAGGGCGATGGCCTCCTCGAAGCGGCCGGTCGGCCCCAGCACGGCGCGCGCGAAGCGCCACATCACCTCGGGGTCGCCCGGGCTGAGCGCCAGGGCCCGCTCCATGTCGACCCGCGCGCCGGCCCAGTCCTGGTTCAGGTTGGCTCGGAAGAAGGCACGGGCCGCGTAGGCCGAGGCCAGCTCCGGGGCCAGCTCGACGGCCCGCTCGGCCGCCTGCTCGGCGCGCAGCTTGGCCGCCTCCATGTCGGCGCGGGTGCCACCGGCGTTCCCCCAGGCGTAGAAGAGTGCGTAGGAGAGCCCGGCCCAGGCCGGGGCGTACTTGGGGTCGAGGTCGATGGCGCGCTGGAAGGCGGCGGCCGCCAGGCGGGAGTTGGGCGTGCTGTCGCGCCTCATGAAGCGCCGGCCCTGCAGAAGCTGGCTGTAGGCCTCCGGCTCGGAGGTCCGGTACTCGCGGCTGGTGGGCCGCTGGCCGCGCAGCAGCTCGACCTCCAGCGCGGCCACCACGGCGCTGGCGATCTCGTCCTGGACCGCGAAGATCCCGGTCGGCTCGCGCTCGAAGGTCTGGGACCAGAGGCCGCGGCCGTCCTCGGTCTGGACCAGTTGGGCCGTGACCCGGATCCGGGTGGCGTCGCGACGGACGCTCCCCATCAGCAGGTTGGCCACGCCCAGCTCGCGCCCCAGCGACCGCGGATCGTCGGCCCGGCCGCCGACCTGGAGCGCCGAGCGGACGCCCGTGACCCGCAGGCCATTGAGCTGCGCCAGGGAGTTGATGATCTCCTGGGCCAGCCCCTCCGAGAAGTACTCCTGGTCCTTCTGCTCGCTCAGGTCGGCGAAGGGGAGCACCGCCACCGACGGGGTGGCCTCGCTGGGACCTCCGCGGCCGCGCACCACCCAGGCGCCGACGCCGAGGACGGTCAGCAGCAGCCCGGCCGCCACGACGATGAGCCAGCGGGAGCGGCTTGCCCGGCGCCGGATCCGGATCGAGCTGCTGCTCCCCGAGACCGAGGCGCTGGCGCCGGCCAGCACCAGCTCGAGCGCGTCGACCACCGCGGCGCCGTCGCGCGGCCTGTCGACCGGGTCCTTGGACAGCATCCGGGCCACCAGGGCGCCC
>JANYBC010000241.1 GCA_025360965.1 Anaeromyxobacter sp.
CAGGGTAAGTAGCGGGCACGGCGGCACACAAAAAGGCGGAATGGAAAAGCGCAAAGACGATACGCACGGCAGCGGCAATCTTTCATGCTCCTTCTGTGGCAAGAACCAGAAGGAGGTGAAGAAGCTCATCGCCGGGCCCACCGTCTACATCTGCGACGAGTGCATTGGCCTGTGCAACGACATCATCGCCGAGGAGATCGAGAAGGAGGACCAGTCGTATGGCTCCTCGTCGATCCCCAAGCCGGCCCAGATCAAGAAGGTCCTCGACGAGTACGTGATCGGCCAGGAGCGAGCCAAGAAGATTCTCGCCGTGGCGGTGCACAACCACTACAAGCGCATCGAGAGCCGCGTCGCCATCGACGACGTGGAACTGCAGAAGTCGAACATCCTGCTGCTGGGGCCGACCGGCTCCGGCAAGACGCTGCTGGCCCAGACCCTGGCCAAGATCCTCAACGTCCCCTTCACGATCGCCGACGCCACCACGCTCACCGAGGCCGGCTACGTGGGCGAGGACGTCGAGAACATCATCGTCAACCTGCTGCAGGCCGCCGACCACGACATCGAGCGGGCCCAGAAGGGGATCGTCTACATCGACGAGATCGACAAGATCGCCCGCAAGAGCGAGAACCCCTCCATCACCCGCGACGTCTCCGGCGAGGGCGTGCAGCAGGCCCTCCTCAAGATCATCGAGGGGACGGTCGCCAACGTGCCGCCCAAGGGCGGGCGCAAGCACCCCCAGCAGGAGTTCCTGCAGATCGACACCACCAACATCCTCTTCATCTGCGGCGGCGCTTTCTGCGGCCTGGAGTCGATCGTGGAGCGGCGGGTGGGCGGGCGCAGCCTCGGCTTCGGCAGCGAGGTGACCAGCAAGACCGAGCGGAACATCGGCGAGCTGCTCTCCCTGGTCGAGCCCGACGACCTGCTCTCCTTCGGCCTCATCCCCGAGTTCGTGGGCCGCCTCCCGGTGGTGACCAGCCTCGAGGAGCTCGACCAGCCGGCGCTGGTGGAGATCCTCACCAAGCCGCGCAACGCGCTGGTGAAGCAGTACCGGCGGCTGCTGGAGATGGACGGCGTCAACCTCAAGTTCACCGACTCCAGCCTGGTGGCCATCGCCCGCGCCGCCCAGAAGAACAAGGCCGGCGCCCGCGGCCTGCGCGCCATCCTCGAGCTGGCCATGCTCGACATCATGTACGACGTGCCGAGCCGCCGGAACGTGGGCGAGGTGGTGATCTCCGAGGAGGTCATCGACGGCGGCGAGCAGCCGCTGGTGGTCCTCAAGAAGGAGCCGGAGAGCGCGTAGGGTGGGGCGGGGCCGGGCGGATTCACGGCCGGACGCTGGCCGCCCCGCCCTACCTTCCGCGAAGCGTGACCGTGGTCCGAGCCGCGACCGGCTCGCCATCGGCGCCCAAGGCCGGCACCCACTGGCACCGCTTCAAGGCATCGACGATCGTCACCTGCGTCACGGCCGGGAGTTCCTTCGGTTCGACCTGGAAGTCGGATGGGGCCCCCGACTTCGACACCGCGAGGAGGACCGTCGCCGCCAGGTCCGGGCCGAACGCCTGCAAGGCATCCTGGACACAGCCCGGGTCAACCAGCCGCGGCCCGCGATCGAGCCTGGGATTGCGCTCCAGTTCGCTCGCGAACGGCGGAGCGTAGCGGATGGACACGGTCGCGACCCCGAAGACCGGCAGGCCACTGGGGCCGAGGCCTGGCATGGCTGGGCACTGCCCGACCGCCTCCTTGAGCCGCTCCTGGATCTCGGGTGTCGCCGGCGGTGGAAAGCGGAAGTCGGAGGCTCCGCCGTTCGCCGAGATGACGAAGCGGAAGTCGAACTCGAGCCTCTCGGTCAAGCTGCTGGGTGCCTTGAAGGCCCGGGCGATGCAGCCCGGCTCCGGCTCACCCGCCTCATGCCGCGTCGAGACGTGGGCGGAGACCTGGGGCGTCCGGTCGGCATCTTCGGTCAAGCTGCCCATGCCTCTCCCGTACTGGAGCAACATCCCGAAGTCGGCGGCCGACCTGACCTCCGTGTTCATCCGGTCGTACTTGATGGGCAGGACCATCCACATGGCCAGGGGCGTTCCGTCGGCGCGGGTCCCGGGCTTGAACGTGCAGGCCCCCGCGGCCCGCCGGACGGAGTTGACCACGTAGGCCGGCACGTCGCCGTAGAACTCGATGCCGCCCATGGTCCCGTCGGCCATGACTGCGAACTTCACCCTGATCACCTCGTCGTAGGGTGGCCCCACCGTCCTGCGCAGGCCGTCGAGAATGCAGCCCGGGTCCAGCGCGACGGGCCGGACGTAGCCCACGGTGCCGAAGATCGGGGCCGAGTCGGCTGCCGCCGCAGGGGAGGCGGCGAGGAGGAGCATCAAGGGGAGAGCGGGCGGCATGATTCACCGACTCCAAGCATGGCAGCTCGGTCCGTTGTCATTCCAGATGGGCTCTAACATAGTACAGCCCAGAGTAGAACTGCGCTCACGAGTGAGGCGGCGACCGTGCTGATCCAGACCCGCATCGACCAGCCCCGGATCGTTCGCGCGAACGCCGCCGCGCCCGACACCCGGCCGGCCGCGACCATGACGCCGACGGCGTGATGCGGGTCCGCTCCATCCTCTGGCCGTCGCTGGCCGCCGCCGCGGTCATCCACGGTGCGCTGGTGCTCTGGCTGGTGTCGCGGAGACCGGGCACTTCGAGGGTGGTGCAGATTCCGAGCCGGGTGAGGCTGGTGGCGCGTGGGAGCATCGAGAGGGGCCATGGCACGGTGGGGCGCCCGCCCGAGCGACCGCCTGGACGACCGCAACCGGCTCCGCTCGCGCAGGCCCGACGGGGCAGCAACCGCTCCCCGACGCCGCACGAGGAGGCTGGATCGGCTCCACGGCCTCCACCTCCCCAGCTGGCGTCGCCGGCCATCGCTCCGGCTCCGGAGGCCATTCCCGGCCAGTTGCCCGGCCCTTCTGCTCCGCAGGAGGCGAAAGGATCCCCAGCTCTCGGCGTGACGGGTGGCCAATCGCCAGTCTTCGACGGGTCCGCGCCGGATACCGACGGGTCCTCGCCGGATGCCGGCGGGGGGGGAGCGGAAGGCGGCTACGCGCTCGACGATCTCGACGACACCCCGTTGATCCTGGAACGTCCCGGGAGATGGGATCTGGCTCGCTTCTACCCAGCCGAGGAGTACCGGGCCAAGCTGGAGGCCGACGTCAAGGTGGAGCTGATCGTCGACGCGACTGGCCAGGTGGTCGACGTGAAGATCATCGGCGGGGCCGGGCCCAACTTCGACGCTGCAGCGCGGGAGCTCGGGTACCTGATGAAGTTCACGCCGGCCAAGCGCCGGGGGAGGCCGGTCAAGATGAGGGCCTCCATCGTCTTCAACTTCACGATCGAAAAGATCTAGGGCACGCCTCCTCCCGCCTACCCCGCCTCCACGTACCTGAACCAGACCATCCCATCCACGAAGGCGTCGCCGGTCGGCCGGTTCCAGGCCGGCGGCTCGGCTCGCCAGCGGGCCTCGAGCGTGGCCGCGAGCGCGCGGGCCTCGACCAGGTAGCCGCGCCGCAGGGCGGCGGCCTCGGCCTCCTCGAGCGGCTCCTCGCACCCCGGCCAGGGCGAGCGACCGGCCGCCGCCTCCATCAGCGCCGCCGGGTCGAAGGTGAGCGGCGCCGGGTCGGGCGGCTCCCCGCCGAGGTGGTGCCAGATCCCGTCCCGCCAGCCGAGCCGGTAGAGCGGCACGAAGGCCTCGCCGTGGTCGGCGAGGAACTCCACCGCTGAGAGCAGGAACTCGACCTCCTCGGGCGTGGAGTGCCAGGGGAGGGAGAGCCGCACCCAGCCCGGCTTGAGCGCCAGCGTGCCGGCGGCGATCGCCTTGCGGTGCAGGGCGCTCCTCGCCTCGCCGACCCCCAGCAGCTTGTGGCCGTAGGGCCCGGCGCAGCCGCAGCCGGCCCGGTTCTGGATGCCGAAAAGGTGGTCGAGCAGCACCGAGGCCAGGTCGTGGTGCAGCCCCTCGATGTTGAAGGAGAGGATGGGCAGGCGCGGGCCGGAAGGCCCGTAGAGGGTGAGGCGCGGGTGGCGTCGCAGCCGCTCCGCCGCCCGGGCGCCGAGGGCGAGGTCGTGGTCGCGGATCCGCTCCGGGCCGACCGCCGCCTTGACCTGGAAGGCGAGCCCGGCGCGCAGGTCGCCGAGGATGTCGGGCGTGCCGCCCTCCTCGCGCTCGGCCAGGTGCGCCGTGTAGTCGACCGAGAGCTTCTCAAAGGCGGCCACGTAGTCGACGGTGCCGCCGCCCGGCCGCTCCGGCACCCGCGACCTGAAGAGGTCGCGGTGGGCCACCAGCACCCCCGAGCCCTCGCTACCGCCGAGGAACTTGTGGGTGGAGACGAAGAGGGCGTCGAGTCGCTCGGCCGGGTCGGCCGGGTGCATGTCGATGGGGAGGTACGGGCCGGCGGCGGCGTAGTCGGCGCAGGCCAGGAAGCCGTGGGCGTGGAGGGTGCGGGCCACCGCCCCCACCTCGGTGAGCGCCCCGGTGACGTTGGAGGCGGCCGAGAAGGCGCCGATCTTGAGCGGGCGCGCCGCGAAGCCCCGGGCCTTGGCGTCGAGGTCGGACAGGTCGAGCCGGCCGTCGGCGCCGAGCGCCACCTCGACCACCTCGGCCACGCTCTCGAGCCAGGGCAGCTCGTTGGAGTGGTGCTCGTACGGGGTGACCAGCACCACCGGCCGCTCGGCAGCCGGGATGCGCCCGGAGAACCGGTAGCGCCGCTCCAACGGTTCGTCGATGCGCAGGCCGAGCAGGCCGACCAGCTTGTTGATGGCGGCGGTGGCTCCGCTGCCGGTGAAGAGGACCACGTCGTCCGGGCCGGCGTGGACCGCGGCGGCGATGGCGGCGCGGGACTCCTCGCGCAGCCGGGTCATGACCCGGCCGGTGGTAGAGATGGCGGTGTGGGTGTTGGCGTAGAGCGGCCGGACCCCGGCCAGCGCCGCCTCGACGAAGACCAGCGAGCGGCCGGTGGCGGTCTGGTCGGCGTAGGTGAGCAGGCGGCGGCCCGATGGGGTGTCGACGACGGTTCGCCGCCCGGCCTCGGCCGATCGCAGCAGCGCTGTCACCTGGTCCCAGGAGAGCATCTCGGGCTTGTACCGGAACTCCCCCGACGATGGTAGATCTCGCCCCCGCGGCCGGTCGCGCCGCAGCCAGGAGATATCGTGTCGCTCTTCTCGCACGACGACGGCAAGCCCGATCCGAGCCTGCGCAGCTTCCCGCTGCTGCCGCTGCGGGACATCATCGTCTTCCCGCACATGGTGGTGCCGCTCTTCGTGGGGCGGCAGAGGTCGATCGCCGCCCTCGAGGAGGCCATGAACGGCGACAAGGCGATCCTGCTCTGCGCCCAGAAGAAGGCCAAGACCAACGACCCCGGCGAGGAGGACATCTTCGCGGTCGGCACCGTCGGCACCATCATCCAGCTGCTGCGCCTCCCCGACGGCACCGTCAAGGTGCTGGTGGAGGGGAAGGTCCGGGCCCGGGTCAAGGCCTACCAGGCCAACCAGAAGTACCTGCAGGTGGAGGCCGAGGAGCTCTCCGACTCCAGCCAGCCGTCCGTCGAGCTGCAGGCGCTGATGCGCTCGGTGCAGTCGACCTTCGAGGCCTACGTCAAGCTCAACAAGCGCATCCCCCCGGAGATGCTCCAGTCGGTGGCCGCCATCGAGGACCCGAGCCGGCTCGGCGACACCATCGTGGCCCACCTCTCGCTCAAGCTCGACGACAAGCAGTCGATCCTGGAGATCGAGTCGGCGGCGGCGCGGCTGGAGCGGCTCTACGAGCTGATGCAGGCCGAGATCGAGATCTTGCAGGTGGAGAAGAAGATCCGCACGCGCGTCAAGAAGCAGATGGAGAAGACGCAAAAGGAGTACTACCTCACCGAGCAGATGCAGGCGATCCAGAAGGAACTCGGCGATCGCGACGAGTTCAAGAACGAGATCACCGAGCTCGAGGAGAAGATCAAGACCAAGAAGATGTCGAAGGAGGCCTCCCTCAAGGCGCGCAAGGAGCTCAAGAAGCTCAAGATGATGAGCCCCATGAGCGCCGAGGCCACCGTGGTCCGCAACTACATCGACTGGATCCTCTCGCTCCCCTGGTACGAGTACACTGAGGACAAGCTGGAGATCGCGCTGGCCGAGCAGATCCTCGACGAGGACCACTACGGCCTGCGCAAGGCCAAGGAGCGGATCCTCGAGTACCTGGCGGTGCAGAAGCTGGTCGACCAGCTCAAGGGGCCCATCCTCTGCTTCGTCGGACCGCCCGGCGTCGGCAAGACCTCGCTGGCCCGCTCCATCGCCCGCGCCATGGACCGCCGCTTCGTCCGCATCAGCCTCGGCGGGGTGCGCGACGAGGCCGAGGTCCGCGGGCACCGCAGGACCTACATCGGCGCCCTGCCCGGCAAGCTGATCCAGTCGCTCAAGAAGGCCGGCAGCGGCAACCCGGTGATCCTGCTCGACGAGGTCGACAAGATGTCGACCGACTTCCGCGGCGACCCGTCCTCGGCGCTGCTCGAGGTGCTCGATCCGGAGCAGAACCACACCTTCGTCGACCACTACCTCGACCTCGACTACGACCTCTCCAAGGTGATGTTCATCTGCACCGCCAACACCCTGGGCGGGATCCCGCTGCCGCTGCAGGACCGCATGGAGGTGATCCGGCTGGCCGGCTACACCGATCTCGAGAAGCGCTCCATCGCCGAGCGCTACCTGATCCCGAAGCAGAAGGAGGCCAACGGCCTGGGCGGCACCTCGCTCACCTTCCGCCGCGCCGCGCTCCGCTTCCTCATCGACCGCTACACCAAGGAGTCGGGGGTCCGCTCGCTGGAGCGGGAGCTGGCCAGCGTCTGCCGCAAGCTGGCCAAGGAGCTGCTCAAGAAGGGGCCGCCCGGCGAGAAGGGATACGTGGTCACCGAGAAGCTGGTGCAGAAGATGCTCGGCCCGCCCAGGCACCGCCACGGCGCCGCCGAGGCCGAGGACCAGGTCGGGCTCACCACCGGACTGGCCTGGACCGAGCTGGGCGGCGAACTGCTCACCGTGGAGGCCACGGTGATGCCGGGCAAGGGGAAGCTGACCATCACCGGCAAGCTGGGTGACGTCATGCAGGAGTCGGCGCAGGCGGCCATGAGCTACGTGCGCAGCCGCGCCGAGGCGCTCGGGCTGGAGAAGCGCTTCCTCGAGTCGATCGACATCCACGTCCACGTGCCCGAGGGGGCCATCCCCAAGGACGGGCCGAGCGCCGGCGTCACCATGGCCACCACGCTGGTCTCGGCCCTCTGCAAGATCCCGGTGCGGCACGACGTGGCCATGACCGGCGAGATCACGCTGCGCGGCCGGGTGCTCCCCATCGGCGGCTTGAAGGAGAAGGTGCTGGCGGCGCACCGCGGCGGCATCACCAAGGTGCTGCTGCCCCGCGAGAACGAGAAGGACATCCGCGAGATCCCGAGGCGGGTGCGCGAGAAGATGGAGTTCGTGCTGGTCGACTCTGCCGACGAGGTGCTCCGTCACGCGCTGCGCCTCGAGCACCCGGAGGAGTTCCTCCGGCCCAGGCCGGTCCGCCTGCCCGAGCCGCCCGCCGAGGGCGCCAGCCCGCTCGCCTGAGCCCGGGCCGGGCCTTGGGCTACCGGGCCTCGAGCCGGGCGTAGTAGCGGTGCGCCCCGCGCGCGCTCGGCAGCGGCGTCAGCCCGAGGCGGGCCAGGTCCCAGCCCGGGGCGCCGTCCTTCACGACCACCCAGCGGCGCGCCACCCGTCGCGCCTCGGCCACCGCCGCAGCGGCCAGCGGCCGGGCGTCGGCCAAGGCCCGCACCAGCTCGAAGCCGCCGGGCTGGGGGCGGGCGTGGCGGAACATCGGGTCGAAGGCCACCACGTCGAAGCTTCGGGAGGGGAGGGCGCTGAGCGCCTCCAGGTGCTCGGCGGCCCGCACCTCGATGCGCCGGGCCGGCTCAACGTCGAGCCGCCGCAGCCCCTCGGCCACCCACGCGGCCAGCACCGGCGAGCGCTCCAGCGCCACCACCCGGCCGCCCGGGCCGCACGCGGCGGCCGCCACCAGCGCGTCGGCGCCGAGGCCGAGCGTGGCGTCGAGCAGCTGGTCGCCGGGGCGCAGCCCGGCCGCCTCGAGGAAGGGATCCCGGTCGGTCGGCGAGACCGGCCGGCCCTCCAGCCGCGCCAGGGTCCGGCGCAGGCGCAGCATCCCCATGCCGG
>JANYBC010000001.1 GCA_025360965.1 Anaeromyxobacter sp.
CCGACCCGGACCTCCGCCACTGCCCCGTCCACGGCATGAAGCTCTGGCCCAAGGCCCGGGTGCGGCACATTCGATTCCACGACCTGCGCCACACCTACGGCAGCGTGCTGCTCATGCTGGGCGCGAACCTGGTCTCGGTGCAGCGGTTGCTGGGCCACAGCGACCCGAAGATCACCGAACGCCGGTACAGCCACTTCTCTCCGGACTTCATGTCGGCCGAGGTGAACCGGCTCCGGTTCGGGCTGCCAGCCCTCGCGCCCACCCTCCCCGTGAGCGGGTCCGAAGGGGAGGGGCATGGCAGCGCTTCGCCAGAACTGGCCACGGCTCGCCGCCCGCTTGGTACACCCTTGGTACAGTCGGTCCGAAAGCACCCAAGGAAAGGCCGGGGCCCCTCGAGGAAACTCTCGGAAGTCCCGGCCTCTGAATTGGTGCGCGGTACTGGAGTCGAACCAGTGGCCTTCAGCTCCGGAGGCTGACGCTCTATCCAGCTGAGCTAACCGCGCGTGCGGGGAGCGTACTTAGGGCATCCATGCCGGAAAGGCAATACGGTTCACGGACATGGGGTAAGTCGGCTCAGCAGGTCGGGATCATGGAGCAAAATCTGGTCGGAAGGTATTGAGCCCATCCGGGGCGGCCTGATACAAACTGCCGCACCGTGCTCGAACTCCACTCCACCGAAGATGTCCTCAGGCTCTCGGCGCTCGTCGCCTCCTTCATCGCCATCGTCATCCTGGTCTATTACCTCGTGGTACGTCCGCCGCTCGGCCGAGCCACCAAGGTGGTGCTGCTCTTCGGGCTGGGCGTGATGCCGCTGGCGGTCTCGCTGGCGGGCAACATCTCCGGCTTCGAGTACACGCTCAAGACCGACTTCTGCGGCTCCTGCCACGTCATGCGACCCTACGTGGAGGACGCCGCCGACCGGACCTCGACCTCGCTGGCCTCGATCCACAGCCGCAACTCCACCTTCGGCCACGAGTCCTGCTACACCTGCCACGCCGACTACCAGATCTTCGGCGCCATGACGACCAAGGCCAACGGCCTGAAGCACCTCTACTACTACGTCACCGAGTACTCCAACACCGGCCCCTACGGCGAGGGTGGCAAGCCCATCCACATGTACAAGCCGTTCAAGAACACCATGTGCACGCGCTGCCACTCGACCGAGGCGCCGCGCTGGTCGCTGGTGGAGGAGCACGCCGGCATGCTCGAGGACATCCGCAAGGGTGACGCCAAGTGCATCGATTGCCACACCGGTGACAAGATCCACCCACGGGCCTTCGCCCACGGCGGCAGCGGCAAGGCCGTCGCCGCCGCCGGGAGCGCCGCCCCCGTCCACGCTGCCGAGAAGTAGAGGAGGAGACGATGTTCAACGTCACCAAGATCACCATCCGCCGGCTGGTCCTCATCTCCACCGTCGCCACGCTGCTGTCCCTGGCCCTGATGGTCGCCTCGATCCTCTTCCCCAGCCCGATGCTGCTGGTGGTGGCCATGAGCATGGGACAGGCGCTCGGCACCGCCTCGCTCATCCTCTACCTGCTCGCCATCGCCCTCGACCTGCAGGGCTACGGTGAGCACGACGAACTCGGCTCGGCCGGCTCGGCCGGCTCGGGCACGGGCGGCGAGTAAGGCCGTCCCGAGAACACCCGACGGACGCCTTGCCGCGTTCCGGGGGGCCTGCTACGAATGACGCGGTCCAAGGCATGGACCATTGACCAACGGTTGGCGGGTGGGCACATGAGGGTCCGGGCGATCGCGGTCGAGGACGACGAGGCGGTCTCGCGACTGATCGCGCAGGTCCTGACCAACCACGGCATCGAGGTGGTGGGAACGGCGGCGACCGGCGAGGACGGAGTCGCCCTGGCCCGGCAGACCAGGCCGGACGTGGCGCTGGTCGATCTCGGCCTCCCGCGGATGAGCGGCGAGGATGTCATCGCCACCATCCGCCGGGATCTCCCCAAGACCGCGTGCATCGCCCTGACCGCCGTCGACATCCCGGCCCGGGTCCTGGCGGCGATGCGGGCCGGCGCCTCCGGGTACATCCTCAAGCCCTTCCACGCCGCCGACCTGACCAAGGCGGTCGACGAGGTGCTCTCCGGGGAGGCCGCCCCCATCAGCCCGCGGGCCGCCAAGGTCCTCCTCTCCGAGCTGCGCGGCGACGCACCGGACCAGAAGCCCTCGTCGGGGCCGGCCCTCTCCAAGCGTGAGCTCGAGGTCCTGTCGCTGCTCGTCCACGGACACACCTATGCCGACGTGGCCCACGCGCTCGGGCTGGCCGAGGGCACCGTGCAGACCTACGTGAAGCGGATCTACCAGAAGATGGACGTCTCCACGAAGGCGGAGGCGGCGCTCCTCGCGGTGGCGCGGGGGCTGGTGAAGCCGTAGAGGTTTCGCTGGCCTGGGCGGCTCCCGGGGACTTTGACGCGAGCGGACAAGGCTCGCCGGAGGGTCTGCCTTGACTTGCGGGGGTCGGTCCCTATAATGAGCCCCCTTTCAGCACCGGAAGAACAGCGCAAATGCGCGTCAACATTGATGAAATCAAGGAGGCCGGCATCGACCGGCGCTGGGATCTGCCCCGCGAGACGCTCGACGCCATCGTGGCGGGCGACCGCGCCGGCTGGCGAGCCAGCGGCGGAGCCCATGTCGAGGCACGGTTCGAGAAGCTCGACCGGCGCGTCTTCGTCAAGGTCAAGGCGGCCGCCGAGCTGGCCGGGGAATGCAGCCGCTGCCTGGCGCCGATCGCCTCGAGGCTCCCCGTCGCCTTCGAGTTGACGCTGGTCCCGGCCGACGAATACGAGGAGAAGGAGCAGGTGGCCGCCGGCGACAAGGCGCACCACCCGGTGGCCGGGAGCTTCGACCTGGCGCACGCCGAAGAGGAAGCGTACACGGGGAAGGTGGTCGACCTCGACCCCATCCTTCGCGAGCAGGTCGTGCTGGCCTTGCCGGGCTACCCGGTCTGCCAGGAAGGCTGCAAGGGGCTCTGCTCCATCTGCGGCAAGAACTTGAATGATGGCGAATGCGGCTGTGATCGCAAGGTGCCGGACCCACGCTGGGCCGGCCTCGCCAAAGTGAAGTTGACGTAGTCCATTTCGCGGCACCAGCCGAAGGAGCATCACCGTGGGCGTTCCCAAGAAGCGTACCAGCAGCATGCGTCGCGACCGTCGCCGGTCGGCCAACTTCAAGTTGAAGGGCGTCAACGTCACCAAGTGCCCGAAGTGCCAGGAGCCGGTGCTGTCCCACCGCGTCTGTCCGTCCTGCGGGACGTACAAGGGCGCGCAGGTCGTCGACGCGACCTAAGGGTCGATGACCAGGCACCTCGCGCCCGTCGCCGTCGATGCGATGGGGGGTGACCACGCCCCCGGCGCCATCGTGCAGGGTGCCATTGACGCGGCGCGCAAGGGCCACCAGGTCATCCTGGTCGGCTCCGAGGCGGTGGTGCGCGAGGAGCTGTCGCGCCGTCACGCCGGCAAGTCGCTGCCCATCGAGGTCCACCACGCCTCCGAGGTGATCGAGTTCAACGACCACCCCGGGCAGGCGATGCGCCGCAAGAAGGACAACTCGATCCGCGTCTGCTTCGACCTGGTCGAGGCCGGGAGGGCCTGCGGCATGGTCTCGGCCGGCAACTCCGGCGCGGTGATGGCCGGCGCCATCTTCGTGCTCGGCCGCCCCACGGGCGTCGAGCGGCCCGCCATCGTCACCGTGCTGCCCGGCCTCAAGGGCCAGCCGCTCATGCTCGACATGGGGGCCAACGTCGACTGCAAGCCGATCCACCTGGTGCAGTTCGCGCTCATGGGCGAGGTCTACTCGCGCAAGGTGCTCGGCGTGGCCCGGCCCACGGTGGCCGTCCTCTCCAACGGGGAGGAGGAGGCCAAGGGGACCGACCTGACCCGGGCGGCCTCGGCGGCGCTGAGGGGCTCGGGGATCGACTTCCGTGGCTACTGCGAGGGGCGCGACCTGCTCACCGGTGAGTTCGACGTCATCGTCACCGACGGCTTCACCGGCAACGTGGCGCTCAAGACCATGGAGGGGACCGCCAAGGTGGTCGGCGAGCACCTCAAGCGGGCCATCCGCAGCACGCTGGTCTCGTCATTTGGTGGCCTGCTGGCCAAGCAGGCCCTGGAAGGCATGAAGAAGAAGATGGACTGGCGCGAGGTGGGGGGCGCGCCGCTCCTCGGAGTGAACGGGGTGGGCTTCATCAGCCACGGCCGCTCCGACGCCCTCGCCATCGAGAACGCGATCCGGCGGGCCATCGAGGCCGCCCGGACGCACTTCGTGGAGGACATCGCTGCGGCCGTGGCACCGGCCGAGGCCCTGCTCGCCCGCAGCCAGGA
>JANYBC010000004.1 GCA_025360965.1 Anaeromyxobacter sp.
CGATCTGGAGGACCAGCGCCGGGAAGGCGTCGCCCGCCTTGAAGGCGCGGCGCAGGTCGGTGCCGTGCGGCGTGCCGGTCTCCGAGGCCGGGACCAGCCCACGGCCGCCGGCGACCTTCACGAAGAGGCCGAAGGACTCGATCTTGTCGACGGCCGCCTCGACCACGTCTCCGGCCCGCGGCGGGGGCGGCGGCGCCTGGCGGGCCGGCCGGTCCGGGCGCGGCTCGGCCGTCTTCGGCTCGGGGCGCGGGATCAACGCCTTGACGGAGAGGGAGATGCGCTCGCCCTTCTTCTGGTCCTCGTCGATGCGCAGCACCGTGACCGTGACCTGGTCGCCGCTCTTGAGCAGGTCCTGCGGCTTGGAGACCCGGTCCCAGGCCAGTTCGGAGACGTGGACCAGCCCTTCGATGCCGCCGAGATCGACGAAGGCGCCGTAGTCCTGGACGCTGGTGACGATCCCTTCGAAGACGGCGCCGGCGGCCAGCCGCTGGCGCGTGGCCTGGGCCTTCTCGGCCCGCTCGGCCTCGAGCAGCACGCGGCGCGACAGCACCACGTCGCGGTCGTCGGCCTTCTGCACGCGGAAGCTGAGCTTCTGGCCGATCAGCGTGGTGGCGTCGCCCACGAAGCGGACGTCGATCTGCGACATGGGGCAGAAGGCCCGCACCCCGCTGACCTCGACCTCGATGCCGCCCTTGTTGACCGCCTTGACCAGCCCCTCGACCGGCAGGCCGGTCTCGACGGCGGCGATGAGCGCCTCGCGGGCGTGGTCGCGGGTGACCGACTTGGCGCGGCCGATCGAGACCTGCACGCCCCGGTCGCCGCCCTTCACGACCACGGCGTCGAGGATGTCGCCGACGCGGGCGGTGACGTTTCCCTCGGCGTCGTGCAGCTCGACGGTCTCGATGAGCCCGTCGGCCAGGCCGCTGCCGAGATCGAGGAAGGTCACCTCGTCGCCGATCTGGATGATCTTGCCGGCCACCTTCTCGCCGGCGTTGAAGCGGCGCCGCGCCGGGGAGTTGCCGCCGGTGGAGGCGAGCAGGTCGGCGAAGGAGCCCTCATCCTCGGCCTGGGACTCCGGGACGGGGGGCGGCTCGCCGGCCGGGAGCTGAGAGGAGGAGGCGTCGGCGGACAGCGAGTCGTGCTGGCGAGGACGGTCGCGGTCGCCGCGTGGGCGGTCGCCGCGCGGGCGGTCGCCGGAAGGACGTCCGCCGGGTGGGCGGGCCGAGGGCGGACGGCTGGTGGCGGCGGCGCCGGCGTCGGCGGCGCGCTTCTCATCGGCCAGGCGCTGCCAGAGAGGACGGCCGTCGCGCGTCGGCGGCAGGGAGGCCGCGGCCGGCTCGATCTGCTCGACCACGGGGGTCTCGAGTGGCGTCCCCACCGGGGGCGGCTTCAAGTGTCCCTTGCGAATCACCACGGGGCCGGTCGGCTTCTTCTCGTCAGTCATAGGGCGGGGGACGCATAACACACGCGAATGAGCGGGGAAAACCGGATCGCCGCCCCGCGGGCGGGAGGGGTGACGCCGTCGGGGGGCAAAGGGTACAACCCCGGCATGGCCGAGCGCACCGTGATCTTCGTCTCCAGCGACGCCCCGCACGCCCTGCGCTCGGCCGGTTCCTGCGCGCTGGCCGCGGTCGCCATGGAGCGGCGGGTGGACGTCTTCCTGACCGGGCCGGCCGTCGGCGCGGTGGTGGCCGGCCACGACGGGGAGGGTGACGAGCCGGCGGCGCTGCTGCAGCAGGCGCGGGCCGCGGGGGCCCGGCTCATCGCCTGCTCGGCCAGCGTGGTGGAGCAGCGGGTGGCCCTCGGCGAAGCCGAGGCGGCGCTCGATGCCGTGGTCGGCTGGCCGACCATCCTGGAGTGGTCGCGGGGCGTCGTCGACCGCTTCAATTTCTAGGGCCGGGGCGTCGCGCCAGGCTCGCGGCGCCATTATGTTCGGGGCATGGCCGACCTGCGTGCTGCGACGACCGAGTTCGATCCCGGGGGTGGCCGGCGCGGCCGGCTGGTCTCGCTGCCGGAGCTGGAGCGGCGCGGCCTCGGCCCCATCTCCCGGCTGCCGGTCTCGCTCAGGGTGGTGCTCGAGGCCCTGGCCCGCACCGCCGATGGCCGGCGCGTCACCGAGGCCGACGTCCGGTCGCTGGCCCGCTGGGAGCCGACCGGGCCGCGCACCCGGGAGCTCCCCTTCGTGGTGGCGCGGGTGCTGCTGCAGGACTTCACCGGCGTGCCGCTGCTGGTCGACCTCGCCGCCATGCGCGCCGCGGCCGTTCGGCTGGGGCGGGACGCGAGCCGCATCGAGCCCATCGTGCCGGTCGAGCTAGTGGTCGACCACTCGGTGCAGGTCGACGGCTGGGGCACGCCCGAGGCGCTCGGTGTCAACATGGCGCTGGAGGCGACGCGCAACCGGCAGCGCTACCAGTTCCTCAAGTGGGGGGCGCAGGCCTTCTCCACCTTCCGCATCGTCCCGCCCGGCTTCGGCATCTGCCACCAGGTCAACCTCGAGTACCTGGCCCGCGGCGTCTTCGAGCGCGACGGGCTCTGGTTCCCCGACACGCTGGTCGGCACCGACTCGCACACCACCATGGTCAACGGCCTTGGCGTGGTCGGCTGGGGCGTGGGCGGCATCGAGGCCGAGGCGGCCATGCTCGGCCAGCCGGCCGCCTTCCTCGAGCCGGACGTGGTCGGGGTCCTGCTCACCGGCGCCCTGCGCGAGGGCGTGACCGCCACCGATCTCGTCCTCACCGTCACCGAGCTGCTCCGCAGGACGCGCGTGGTGGGGAAGTTCGTCGAGTTCTTCGGCGAGGGGACGCGCGCGCTCCCGGCCGCGACGCGGGCCACCATCGCCAACATGGCGCCCGAGTACGGCGCCACCATGGGCTACTTCCCGGTCGACGAGCGGACGCTCGAGTACTACGCCGTCACCGGGCGGCCCGCCGCCCAGGTGCAGGCCATCCGCGCCTACCACGAGGCGCAGGGGCTCTTCGGCGTCCCGCTCCCCGGGCAGGTCGACTACTCGCAGGTGGTCAGCCTCGACCTCTCGTCGGTCGAGCCGTCGGTGGCCGGACCGAAGCGGCCTCAGGATCGGATCGCGCTGGGCGACCTGAAGGCCCGGCTCGGGACCCTGCTGGTGCAGCAAGACGCCGACGGCTTCTCGCTGCGGAAGGAGGCGCTCGGGGTGCGCCACGCCGCCGCTCACGCCGCCGACGGGGCACCCGGATCCGCGGCCGATGGCGTCAGGCCGGTGGCCACCGCCGACCTCTCGCTCGCCCACGGGGACGTGGTGATCGCCGCCATCACCTCCTGCACCAACACCTCCAACCCGGCGGTGATGCTGGCGGCCGGCCTGCTGGCGCGCAAGGCGCGGGCCCTGGGGCTGCGCCCGAAGCCCTGGGTCAAGACCTCGCTGGCCCCCGGCTCCCGCGTCGTCTCCGACTACCTGACGCGCACCGGGCTGCAGGCCGACCTCGACGCGCTCGGCTTCCAGGTGGTCGGCTACGGCTGCACCACCTGCATCGGCAACTCGGGCCCACTCGATCCGCGGCTCGAGGCGCTCATCACCGGCGAGGAGCTGGTGGTGGCCAGCGTCCTCTCCGGAAACCGGAACTTCGAGGCCCGCGTCCACGGCGCGGTCAGGGCCAACTTCCTCATGAGCCCGCCGCTGGTGGTCGCCTTCGCGCTGGCCGGCACGGTGACGCGGGACCTGGCGACGGAGCCGCTCGGCGAGGGCGCCGACGGCCGGCCGGTCTACCTGCGCGATCTCTGGCCCAGCGTGGCCGAGGTGGAGGCGCTGCTCGGCGAGGCGAGCCACCCGGAGGGCTACGCCAGGAACTACGCAGGCGTGGCCCATGGGAGCGACAGCTGGTGGGCGCTCCAGGCCCCGCGCGGTGCGGTCATCGCCTGGGACGCCGCCTCGACCTACATCGCCGAGGCCCCCTGGTTCCTCCCCTTCGACCTCTCGCTCCCCGCCGCCGCGCCCATCGCCGGGGCCCGGGCGCTGGCGGTGCTGGGCGACTCGGTCACCACCGACCACATCTCGCCGGCCGGCAACATCACGAGGAACTCACCGGCCGGGCGCTGGCTCCTCGAGCACGGCGTGGCCGAGGCCGACTTCAACTCCTACGGGGCGCGGCGCGGCCACCACGAGGTGATGGTGCGCGGCACCTTCGCCAACGTGCGGCTGCGCAACCTGCTGGCGCCGGGCAGCGAGGGCGGCGTCACCGTCCACCGGCCGAGCGGCGAGCAGCTCCCCATCTTCGACGCGGCCGAGCGCTACGCCGCCGAGCGGGTGCCGCTGCTGGTCTTCGCCGGGCAGGAGTACGGCACCGGCTCCTCCCGCGACTGGGCCGCCAAGGGGACCAGGCTGCTCGGGGTGCGCGCGGTGGTGGCCCGGAGCTTCGAGCGGATCCACCGCGCCAACCTGGTCGGCATGGGGGTGCTGCCGTTCCAGCTCGCCGACGGCCTCGACGCGGCGGCGCTCAAGCTCGACGGCAGCGAGTTGCTCGACCTGCCCGGGGTGGAGGGGGCGCTGCAACCGCGCCAGCCGATGACGCTCCGCATCCGCCGCGCCGCGGGCGCCGTCGACGAGGTGGCGCTGACGCTGCGGATCGACACGCCGGTGGAGGTCGAGTACTTCCGCCACGGCGGGATCCTGCCGTACGTGCTGCGGTCAATTGTGTCGGGGCCGGTCTCTGGCGGCCCCGACGCAAGCCTCGAGAAGCTCCTCCCTTGATGGTGCAGGGTCCTGGCAGGTTCCGCGGTCCCTACACCCTGGCCAGCACCGCCATCGCCGTCTGCAGCAGGCCGATGAAGGCGAGCACCGAGGCGGCCGAGAGCGGCCCCTTGCCGCCGGCCCGCCACCAGAGCCCGAGCGCCGGCAGGGCGATGGCCACGCCGAGGCCGAGCGAGAGGGTCGGTCCGTGGACCGCCAGGCGCAGCCAGCCGAGCGCGAGGCTGAGCTCGACTGCGCCGGCCAGCAGCGCCAGGCCGGCCAGCAGGCGGGAGCCGGCGACGAAGAAGAGGTAGGAGGCGGCGAGGACGGTGGAGAAAGCGAGCGCGGTGTGGAGGGCCATGACCCCGGGGTGTAGGGCCGCCCTGACCGGGGCGCAAGATTCCGGATGAGCCTGGGCGGTTTGACGCCACCCCGCCGCCGGGCCTATCAGTTCGAGGCCATGCGCCTGTTCAGCTCGATCGGGGAGGCCGCCAGCAGCGGCGCGCTGCGCGGCGGCGCCGTGGCCATCGGCAACTTCGACGGTGTCCACCTCGGCCATCGGGAGCTGCTGGCCCGGGCCATGGCGCTGGCGCAGGGCCGGGGCGCGGCGGCCGGGGTGCTCACCTTCGAGCCGCACCCGGTCCAGGTGCTGCGCCCCCAGCTGGCCCCGCCGCTCCTCACCTCGCTGCCGCGCAAGCTGGAGCTGCTGGCCGCCGCCGGCCTCGAGGTGGCGGTGGTGCAGCCCTTCGACCTCGGCTACGCGGCCACCACGGCCGCCCGGTTCGTCGAGCGCGACCTGCGCGCCCTCGGCGTCGGGGACGTGGTGGTCGGCTGGGACTTCACGGCCGGTCACGAGCGGGCCAGGGTCGAGGCGCTCCGGTCGCTGCTGGCGGACCACGGCCTCGCCTTGCGGGTGGTCGAGCCGGTGACCGAGGGGGGGCTGACCGTATCCTCCACCAAGATCCGCGAGTTCCTGCTGGAGGGGAACGTCGAGGGGGCGGCGCTGCTGCTGCTCCGCCCCCACGACCTCGACGGCCTGGTGAGGCGCGGCGCCGGGCGGGGGCGCGGCTTCGGCTTCGCCACCGCCAACCTCGCCACCACCGGCCTGTTGCCGGCGCTCGGCGTCTACGCGGTGCGGGCCCTGGTCGGCGGCGCGGTGGCGGGCGGGGCCGGTGCGGCGGCCCACGCCGGCGTCTGCAACGTCGGGGTCAAGCCGACGGTGGACGCCTCCGGGCACGTCAGCGCGGAGGTCCACCTCTTCGACTTCGACGGTCGCGACCTCTACGGCGAGGCGGTTCGGCTGGCCTTCGTGGCCCGGCTCCGCGAGGAGCGGCGCTTCCCCTCGGTCGAGGCGCTGCGGGCCCAGATCGCCGCCGACGCCGAACGGGCCCGGGCGCTGCTCGACGCCGGTCCCTGAGGGGCGGCAGGCCGCTGGCGTGGCCGGGCCGGCGCTGCTAACGTCCGCGCCGGATCTCACCTACGACCGCGGGGAACACGACACATGTCCGGACGGCTCGGCGAACTGCTGGTTCGAGAGAACCTCATCTCCCTCCAGCAGCTCCAGAAGGCACAGGAGGAGTCCCGCAAGGGCGGCGGCCGCATCGGCTCGCTGCTGGTGAAGCAGGGGTCGATCGCCGAGTTGGACCTGACCGGCTTCCTCTCCAAGCAGTACGGCGTCCCCTCCATCGACCTCAAGGAGTTCGAGATCGATCCCGAGGTGCTCAAGCTGGTGCCCAAGGCGACCGCCGAGAAGCACATGGTGGTGCCGGTCAACCGCACCGGCGCCTCGCTGGTGGTCGCCATGAGCGACCCCTCCAACATCTTCGCCATCGACGACGTCAAGTTCCTCACCGGCTACAACATCGACGTGGTGGTGGCCTCGGAGCAGGCCATCCGCGAGGCAATCGACCGGCTCTACGCCGAGAAGGGGCCCGACCTCGACGAGGTCATGATGGGCTTCGACGACTCGGAGGTGGCCCTGGTCGAGGGCGGCGACGACGACGTCAACGCCGTCGACCTGCAGAACAGCGCCGCCGAGGCGCCGGTCGTCAAGCTGGTGAACCTGATCCTGCTCGACGCCATCAAGAAGGGGGCCTCGGACATCCACGTCGAGCCCTACGAGAAGGACTTCCGCGTCCGCTTCCGCATCGACGGCGTGCTCTACGAGGTGATGAAGCCGCCCATGAAGCTGCGGAGCGCCATCATCTCGCGCCTCAAGATCATGGCCGAGCTCGACATCTCCGAGCGGCGCCTGCCCCAGGACGGCCGCATCAAGCTCAAGCTCGGCAAGGGCAAGGAGATGGACTTCCGGGTCTCGGTCTGCCCGACCCTGTTCGGCGAGAAGGTGGTGATGCGCCTCCTCGACAAGTCGAACCTCCAGCTCGACATGACCAAGCTGGGGTTCGAGGAGGCCCAGCTCAAGGAGTTCCTCGACGCCATCGACCGGCCCTACGGCATGGTGCTGGTGACCGGACCGACCGGCTCGGGCAAGACCACCACGCTCTACTCGGCGCTCTCCAAGCTCAACGAGGTGGCCTGGAACATCTCCACCGCCGAGGATCCGGTCGAGTTCAACTTCTTCGGCATCAACCAGGTCCAGATGCACGAGGACATCGGCCTCAACTTCGCGGCCGCCCTGCGCAGCTTCCTGCGGCAGGATCCCGACATCATCATGGTCGGCGAGATCCGCGACTTCGAGACCGCCGAGATCGGCGTCAAGGCGGCCCTCACCGGCCACCTGGTGCTCTCCACGCTGCACACCAACGACGCTCCGGGCACGGTGTCGCGCCTCCTCAACATGGGCATCGAGCCCTTCCTGGTGACCGCCTCGCTCAACGCCATCGTGGCCCAGCGGCTCTGCCGCCGCCTCTGCCCCGACTGCAAGAAGCCGCTCCAGGTGGAGGACTCGGCCCTGCTCGACGCCGGGTTCGCGCCGGACGAGATCGGCACCTTCCAGGTCTTCGACAAGGCCGGCTGCAAGAACTGCAACGACCGCGGCTTCAAGGGCCGCGTCGCCGTCTACGAGGTGATGCCGATCTGGGACGGCCTGAAGGAGCTGATCATCCAGGGCTGCTCCACCGCCGAGCTGAAGCAGGAGGCGATCCGCCTCGGCTTCCGCACCCTGCGGATGAGCGCGCTCTCCAAGGTCAAGCTCGGGGTCACCACCCTCGCCGAGGCGCTCGGCAACACCGCCCCGGACAAGTTCTAGGCTCTCCCGGAGACCACATGGCCAACCTGCACCAGCTCCTCAAGGCGATGGTCGAGAAGGGGGCCAGCGACCTCCACATCACGACCGGCTCCCCGCCCCAGCTGCGCATCGACGGCCAGCTGGTCCCGCTCAAGACCCCGCCGCTCAACCCGGTCGACACCAAGCAGATCTGCTACTCGATCCTGACCGACGCCCAGAAGCACAAGTTCGAGGAGGAGAACGAGCTCGACCTCTCCTTCGGGGTCAAGGGGCTGTCGCGCTTCCGCGCCAACATCTTCATGCAGCGCGGCGCGGTGGCCGGGGCCTTCCGCACCATCCCCTTCAAGATCCTGACCTTCAACGAGCTGGGGCTGCCGCCCATCGTCGCCGAGCTGGCGAGGAAGCCGCGCGGCCTGGTGCTGGTGACCGGCCCGACCGGCTCGGGCAAGTCGACGACGCTGGCCTCGATCATCGACAAGATCAACACCGACCGGCACGAGCACATCCTCACCGTCGAGGATCCCATCGAGTACCTGCACCCGCACAAGAACTGCGTCGTGAACCAGCGCGAGGTCGGGGCCGACACCCAGAGCTTCAAGAAGGCCCTCAAGTACATCCTCCGGCAGGACCCGGACGTGGTGCTGATCGGCGAGATGCGCGACCTGGAGACGGTCGAGGCGGCGCTGGTGATCTCCGAGACCGGCCACCTGGCCTTCGCCACGCTCCACACCAACAGCGCGGTGCAGACCATCAACCGCATCCTCGACGTCTTCCCGCCCTACCAGCAGCCCCAGGTGCGCGCCCAGCTCTCCTTCGTGCTGGAGGGGGTGCTGACCCAGAACCTGCTCCCCAAGGCCGGAGCGGCCGGCCGCGTCCTGATCGTCGAGGTGATGGTCCCCAACGCGGCCATCCGCAACCTGATCCGCGAGGACAAGGTCCACCAGGTCTACTCGCAGATGCAGGTCGGACAGTCCAAGTTCGGCATGCAGACCTTCAACCAGAGCCTGGCCGTCGCGGTGGGCAAGCGGCTCATCACCATGGAAGAGGCCATCAACCGCTCCTCCGACGCCGACGAGCTGAAGAACCTCGTCAACAGCGGCTTCGGGACGCCTCGGCCCGGGGGGCCCCAGTCGCAGGCGACGCGCTAGCTTGCGGCGCCGGGGATTCGACCGGGAGGCGGCGCCGCGCTAGGATCCGCTGCCGTCAACTCACGAGGCGTACATGGCCCAGGCCGCAGCCGTCACACAGAAGTCCAAGGTCGCCCCCGCGGTCCAGAAGACCCCGGTCTGGAAGTGGACCGGCAAG
This sequence comes from Anaeromyxobacter sp., assembly GCA_025360965.1. Taxonomy (GTDB): domain Bacteria; phylum Myxococcota; class Myxococcia; order Myxococcales; family Anaeromyxobacteraceae; genus JADKCZ01. Next base: position 9,195 of record JANYBC010000004.1, read on the forward strand.
AGCAAGCAGGGCGAGCTCCGCTCCGGCGAGATCGAGGCCCCCGACTCGGCCGCCGTCGAGGCCCGCCTGCGCCAGATGGGGATCGACCCGGTCAAGGTCAAGAAGAAGGCGAAAGAGCTCCACCTCCCCAGCTTCGGCGCCTCGGTCGGCACCAAGGACCTGCTGGTCTTCACGCGGCAGTTCTCGGTGATGATCGACGCCGGCCTGCCGCTGGTCCAGGCCCTCGAGATCATCGGGACCCAGAACGACAACGCGGCCTTCCGGGTGGTGCTGATGCAGGTGAAGACCAAGGTCGAGTCGGGCTCGACCTTCGCCGACGCGCTCTCCGACCACCCCAAGGTCTTCGATGTCCTCTTCGTGCAGCTGGTCCGGGCCGGCGAGATCGGCGGCATCCTCGACACCATCCTGCAGCGGCTCGGCGCCTACATCGAGAAGAACGAGAAGCTGGCCCGGCGGGTCAAGGGCGCCATGGTCTATCCGGCCATCGTGCTCACCGTGGCAGTCGGCGTGGTCGGCGCGCTGATCGGCTTCGTGGTCCCGACCTTCGAGAAGATGTTCAAGGACATGGGCGGCACGCTCCCCGGCCCCACCCAGTTCCTGGTCGACCTCTCGCACAGCTTCACGAGCACCTGGTACTGGTATCTGATCATCCCGGGCGGGCTCTACGCGGCCTTCAAGATGGCCACCCGGGCCGGGCCGGGGCAGCTGCGCTGGCACGGGATCGTCTTGCAGCTCCCCGTCTTCGGGCCCCTCGTCCGCAAGGTGGCGGTGGCGCGGTTCACCCGCACCCTCGGCACCATGATCTCCTCGGGCGTGCCCATCCTCGACGCCCTGGAGATCGTGGCCAGGACCGCCGGCAACCGGGTCATCGAGAACGCCATCCTCTACGTCCGCGCCAAGATCTCGGAGGGCAAGAACATCGCCGGACCGCTCGGCGAGACCAAGGTCTTCCCTCCCATGGTGGTGCAGATGATCGGCGTCGGCGAGGCGACCGGCGCCATGGACCAGATGCTCTCCAAGGTGGCCGACTTCTACGACGACGAGGTGGACGTGGCGGTCGGCGCGCTCACCAGCATGCTCGAGCCGCTCATGATGGTGGTGCTGGGCGGCATCGT
>JANYBC010000041.1 GCA_025360965.1 Anaeromyxobacter sp.
TGTGGCCTCCACCAGGGCGGCGAACTCTCGCGGGCTGACTTCCTTCTTCCGCTTCATGGTGCTCCCTCCGACCGACCGACCGGGGTATTCACTGGCGCTTCTCAAGGCCTCCACAGCGCGTTTCCAGACCCGCATAGCCCCCGCCCCGGGAAGGACCCAAACCTACCCACCCACCCTGCCAGCGCGCGGCCTGCGACTTTTGGATACCGAGGTCCGCGAGGGTGGGCGGCGGAGCATGAGACGCAGGATGCGACTCATGCCGACGCTGCTCGCCACCCTTGTTCCGCCCCCCGTTGGCCTTCTGCTCGGCGGTGACCAGGCCCTGCCGCTTCAGGGAGTAGAGGCGGCGCTCTACCAGACCGACGGACACGCCCAGGTCAGCGGCGAGGTGGGCGACGATGGCGCCCTCGGGGTGGGCGGCGAGGGTCGAGAGGACGGGGAGGAGCGTGGCGTCTGACGGGCGCCAAGCCCCTGGCGCCTCGCCCGCACCCGTGGCACCCGAGCGAGCCTTTTCGTGAGGGGTGGAGACCGAAAAACCGCCCAATTCGACGGGTGCCGGCTCAGGAGAACGGAGGGTGGCACCCGTGGAGTGCCTACCCCCCGCTCTGACGTTCCGGGACGGGTGCCGAACCCGTGTCGAATGTTGGCACCCGTGGCACCCGTGGGCCTTATTGGTCATGCGTCACCCCTCGCCAAGCGGTAGACCATCACGCCCTTGTTCCGTGCGCGGTCCTCGACGCTGGAGACCACCCGGCCTTCGGCGGCGAGGTGATCGAGCGCCCGCTTGGCCGCGCCCCTGGACAGGCCGGCGGGCGGCTTCTTGTGCAGCTCGGTCGCGGTGACGCCCTCGGAGCCGACCGCCTCCAGGTAGGCCACCAGGCGCCGGCCGTCCTCCCGGGCCTCTTCCCGCTGGCTGAGCGGGTGCAGGTAGACGCCGTGCTTCGAGACGACGGGCTTCCAGACGATCCGCGGTCCCTTGGCCGAAAGGGTGGCCTTTGCATGAGTCAGCCGGATGGGCGCCAGCGGATCAGAGGCTTCGTCGTCGCCCTCGACCCGCTTTCGGTCCGGCGTCATGACCAGGACGCTTCGGGCCGCGTCGGAGAAGGACCCGCCCCCACGGCCGGCGTAGGAGTCGGTGGTGCCATCCCGGGCGCCCTGCTTTGAGACGTGGCGGACGACGCAGACCGCGGCGCCTGTGGCGATGGCGATCCGCTCGACGGCCTGAGCGAAGACTGCGAGTCCCTCGTTCATCTCCGGGCCGTCATGGAGGCGGGAGGCGGTCTCCAACACCACCAAGACGGCGCCCTTCACCAGCTCCGAGAGGTGCTTGACGACCGAGTCGCGCTGAATGGTCGAGTTACGGTCGGTGGAGGTGAGCGCCAGCTCGCGGGCGTGCTCCCTGGCGAGGAAGCATAGGTTCTCGCGAATGTCGGCCTCGGCGTCGGCGCGCTCCTGACCCTCGGGGATGCCCTCGAGCCAGGACCGGACCCGATGGGCGACGGTCCGCTCCGCGTCTTCCATGGTGACGAAGACGGCCCGGCCCTTGGTGGTTGGAGCTCCACCCCAGCGCCGGCCGGTGGCGACGGCACAGCAGGCCGCCAGCGCGGCAGTGCTCTTGAAAATGCCGTGGGCGCCCACCAGCTCTGTCACCTCGCCCTGGGGAAAGTAGGGCTCGACGGCGAAGACCACTGGCGGATAGCCGGTGTCGAGGAGCCGGGACGCGGGGAGCAGCGCCGGCGGGAGGCCGCGCTCGGCCGCCTGCTGCTCGCTGACTTGGTCACGTTCTATGGTGTGCAGGTCGATGAGGGCCGCCACGTCGGCGTCAGGGACCTCCAGCACGATGCCGGGGGCCGCGTCGCTGGAGCCGGCAAGTCGGAGGGCTTCGGTGATGGCGTCGAGGTCGGGGGCGAACTGAAAGACGGCGCTGGCAACGCTTCGGCGCTCGCGGAACAGCTCCGGTCCCCAGGCCGGGCCGGCCGCCCGTAGAACGGCGTGGGGGCTGGCGAGGTAGGCGCCGAGGATGCGCTCCTCCAGCGCGGCGCGGGCCAGCCTGCCGGGGGCAGTCATGCGTCACCCCCGCGCTCGACCGGCGGGCGCACGGACGCGGTCACCGCCGGCACGCACCGGCAGGCACCGCCGGTGAGCTTGGGACAGTCGCCGTCGTGCTCGACGTCGATCAGGACCAACGCGCCCGACTGGAGGCCGCCGGCCGCCTCGACGTCCTGGTGCTGGGCGGCTCCCCGCGGGACCGATCGGTCGGCGCCGACCCGGTGCCCGGGCAGCGGGCGCCATGACGCCCAAGCGCCTCACGTTCCCGCCCGGCGCCACCGAGGCCGACATCCTCAAC
>JANYBC010000247.1 GCA_025360965.1 Anaeromyxobacter sp.
CAACAGGGCACGCTTCATCGGGTCACTCCTCGAGGCCTGGGCGGGACCGCCTCGTCCTGCAGACGTAGCACGACCCCGGGGCATTCAACTGGAAGCCTTGCGGGTGCCCGCCCGGGTCGCCGCGGCGAAGGCCACCGCCTCGTCGACGTAGCGGCCGGCGATATCGAGCCCGGTGGCCCGTTCCAGCCCCTCGAAGCCCGGGGAGCTGTTGACCTCCATGATCATGGGGCCGCCGCTGGCCTCCAGCAGGTCGACCCCGGCCACCTGCAGCCCCACCACCCGGGCCGCCTTGACCGCCGCCCGGGCGTAGTCGGCCGGCAGCTCGAGCCGGGTGGCGGCCCCGCCGCGGTGGATGTTGGAGCGGAACTCCCCGGCCCGGGCGGTGCGGCGCATGGCGGCCACCACCTCGTCGCCGATCACCAGCGCCCGCACGTCGCGCCCCCGCGACTCCTTCACCAGCTCCTGGATCAGGATCTCCTGGCCGAGCGTCCAGAGCGTGTCGAGCAGCCCGGTCACCTCGGCCATGGTGCTGGCGATCATGACGCCGACCCCCTGCGTGCCGCGCACCAGCTTGATGATGCAGGGCAGGCCGCCCACCAGCTCGACGGCCGCGGGCACCTCGTCGCGGTAGCGGCAGAGCGCGGTGCGCGGGATGGCGAGCCCGGCGGCGGCCATGAGCTGCAGGGCGCGGAGCTTGTCGCGAGAGCGGCCGATGGCGGCGGCCCCACCCAGCACCGGGACACCCATCAGGTCGAGCTGGTTCAGGACCGAGAGCCCGTAGCCGGTGATCGAGGCGCCGATGCGAGGGATCACCACCAGCACGCCGGCCGGCCGAAGCTCGACGCCGCGGTGGAAGAGCCGTGGCCCGCCGCGCTCCAGCAGCAGGTCGCAGCGGAGCGTGTCGAGCACCCGCGGGGCGAGCCGGCGGGCCCGGGCGGCCGCCACCAGCCGGCGCGTCGAGTAGAGCTTCGGGTTGCGGGAGAGGATGACGAGGGCCATGACCGGGGGGGAGGGTAGCCGTTCAGCCCCCCTCCCTGCTAGAACCGCTCTCTTTCCGAGGGCTCCAGTGGACTACAAGGACACCATCCAGCTCCCCAGGACCGACTTCCCCATGAAGGCCAACCTGGCCCAGCGGGAGCCGGAGATCCAGCGCGCCTGGGAGGCCTCGGGGATCTACCAGCAGGTGCTGGCACAGAACGCGGCGCGCCCGGGGGCGAAGAAGTTCGTGCTTCACGACGGCCCGCCCTACGCCAACGGCGACATCCACATCGGCCACGCGCTCAACAAGATCCTGAAGGACATCATCGTCAAGTACCGGAACCAGAACGGCGAGGTGGCCGACTACGTCCCGGGCTGGGATTGCCACGGCCTGCCCATCGAGCTGAAGGTCGACAAGGAGCTGGGGCCGAAGAAGCGCGAGATGGACCGCGCCGCCCTGATCGGCGCCTACCGCGCCTCCGCCGCGAAGTGGATCGACAAGCAGCGGACCTCCTTCAAGCGGCTCGGCGTCTTCGGCCGTTGGGACGCCCCCTACGCCACCATGGACCGGCGCTACGAGGCCGACACGGTCCGGGCGCTGGCCAGCGCCGCCGAGCGCGGCTTCCTCACCCGGGGCAAGAAGCCGGTCTACTGGTGCATCACCGACCGGACCGCGCTGGCCGAGGCCGAGGTCGAGTACGAGGACCACACCTCGCCGTCGATCCACGTGGCCTTCGACCTCGAGTCGCCGCTGCCGCATGAGCAGCTGCGCGGCCGGCCGGCGCGCCTGGTCATCTGGACCACCACCCCGTGGACGCTGCCGGCCAACCTGGCCATCTGCGTCAACCCGGAGTTCAGCTACGCCGCCTACGACCTCGGCGGCACGGTGGTGGTGGTGGCGCGCGACCTGCTGGGCGCCTTCCTGGCCGCCTGCGCCCCCGGGGAGCTGGCCGGCGCCGCGCTGGCCCACCCGGAGCGGCTGCTGGCCGAGCTGCCGGGCAAGGCGCTGGAGGGGCTGAGCTACCGCCACCCGTTCATGGGGCGCACCTCGCCGGTCATCCTCGGCGAGCACGTCACGCTCGAGGCCGGCACCGGTCTCGTCCACACCGCCCCGGGCCACGGCGCCGAGGACTACGTGGTCGGGCAGCGCTACAAGCTGGCGGTCCTCAACCCGGTCGACGGCGCCGGCGTCTTCACCGAGGAGGCCGGCCCCTACGCCGGGCAGAAGATCTTCGAGGCCAACGCCCGCATCGTGGCCGACCTGGCCGCCTCGGGCCACCTGCTCTCGGACCCGGCCGCCTCGCTCACCCACAGCTACCCGCACTGCTGGCGCTGCCACAAGCCGGTGGTCTTCCGCGCCACCGACCAGTGGTTCCTCAGCCTCGACCACGCCGGGATGCGCCAGCGCACCCTCGACGAGATCGACCGCGTCACCTGGATCCCGCACTGGGGACGCGATCGGATCTACAACATGATCGAGAAGCGGCCCGACTGGTGCCTGTCGCGGCAGCGGACCTGGGGCGTGCCCATCCCGGTCTTCTACTGCCAGGCCTGCGACCAGCCGCTGGTCTCGCCGGCCCTGATGAACCGGGTGGCCGACGCCTTCGAGCAGGAGGGGATCGAGGCCTGGTACCGCCACGAGCCGAAGGAGTTCACCCAGGGTGTCGGCTGCGCCGCCTGCGGCGGGACCGAGTTCCGGCGCGAGCAGGACATCCTCGACGTCTGGTGGGACTCGGGCATCTCCTGGGCGGCGGTGGCCGAGCGCGACCCGGCGCTGGGCGCCCCGGTCGACCTCTACCTGGAGGGCTCCGACCAGCACCGGGGCTGGTTCCACTCGGCGCTGCTCACCAGCGTCGCCATCCGCGGCCACGCCCCGTACCGGGCGGTGCTGACCCACGGCTTCGTGCTCGACGAGCACGGCAAGGCCATGTCGAAGAGCGTCGGCAACGTGGTGGCGCCCGAGGAGATCATCAAGCAGTACGGCGCCGACGTGCTGCGGCTCTGGGTGAGCGCCTCCGACTACCGCGACGACGTCCGCATCGGCAAGGAGATCACCAACGGCCTCGCCGAGGGCTACCGCAAAATCCGCAACACCCTGCGCTACGCGCTCGGCGCGCTGCACGAGTTCGATGTCGCCCGCCACGCGGTGCCCTTCGAGGAGCTGGAGCCGATCGACCGCTGGGCCCTCAACCGGCTCATCGCCTGGCAGGAGAAGGTGCGGGCCGGCTACGAGGGGTACGAGTTCCACACCGCCTACCACGCCACCATCCAGCTCTGCGCCGTGGAGCTCTCCAGCCTCTACTACGACATCGTCAAGGACCGGCTCTACACCGCGAAGAAGGACGGACGGCCCCGCCGCAGCGCCCAGACGGTGCTCTGGTACGTGGCCCACGACCTCTGCACCTGGCTGGCGCCCATCCTCTCCTTCAGCACCAGCGAGGCCTGGGGCTACCTGCCGGGCGCGCCGGCCAGCTCGGTCTTCCTGGCCGGGCTGCCGAGGCGGTCGCCGACCTCCGACGCCGCGGCGCTCGAGGCCCGCTACGCCGCGCTCTTCGAGGTGCGCGAGGTGGTGCAGAAGGCGCTGGAGAACGCCCGGGCCGCCAAGCTGATCGGCAAGGGCACCGAGGCGGCGGTGCTGCTCCGCGCTTCAGGGGCGCAGCGCGCGCTGCTCGAGTCGGCCCGCGCCGAGCTGGCCAGCCTCTTCATCGTCTCGCGGGTGACGCTGGCCGACGGCCCGCTGGCCGCCGAGGTGGCGCTGGCGGCCGGGCAGAAGTGCCCGCGCTGCTGGATCTTCGCCGAGGACACCGGAAAGAGCGCGGCCCACCCGGAGCTCTGCGGCAAGTGCGTCGAGGCGCTCACCTGAGGACTTCATGACCACGTGGCGGCTCTTCCTGCTGATCGTGCTCACCGGCCTGGTGGCCGACCAGGCCAGCAAGTTCCTGGCGGTCGACCGGCTCACCACCGCGCTCTCGCGCACCGACGGCTCGCTCAGGGCCCGGGTGGAGGGCTTCTACAGCTTCCGCCACCTCGAGCCCTGGTCGACCGAGCCCCACGTGGTCTGGAAGCCGATGTGGCGCATGCGCTACGCCGAGAACCCGGGCGCCGCATGGGGGCTGTTCCGCGACCTCTCGCTGACGGCGCGCAACGCCATCTTCTCGCTCACCCTGCTGGGCGCGGTGGGCTTCATCCTCTTCTACTTCCGCCGGCTCAGGCGGGAGCAGCGGCTGGCGCAGGTGGCGCTCTCGCTGGTCTTCTCCGGCGCCATCGGCAACTTCATCGACCGGCTGGCGCGCGGCTACGTGGTCGACTTCATCGACTGGCACTGGTGGAACCGGCCGGACCTCTACTTCCCGACCTTCAACGTCGCCGACTCGATGATCACCGTGGGCGTGCTGCTGCTGGTGCTGCTGCCGGCCGAGCCGGCCGCCGCCAAGGCCAAAGCTTCGAGAGGCTAGATGCTGCCGATCCTCTACGCACTCGTCATCCCGGCCGGGCTGGTCAAGCCGGCGGTGCTCCTCGCGGTGCTGCTGGTGGTCCTGGTCCGGGCGCTCACCTGGCGTCGCCGCTCGGCGCGGGCCGGTCACCCGCTATCCTGGCTCACCGCGCTCGGCGACGACTGGACGGTCTCGGCGCTGCTGCTGGCCGGCGCCGGCCTGCTCTGGAAGGTGGGGCTTCTCGACGGCGAGCTGCGGCTGCCGCTCCACAGCTACGGCCTGCTGATCGCCACCGGCTTCATCCTCGGCATCTGGCTGGCGCAGCGCGAGGGGAAGCGGCGCGGCCAGGACCCGGAGCAGATCGCCGACCTGACCTTCTGGATCCTGGTGGCCGGGCTGGTGGGGAGCCGCGTCTACTACATCCTCGTCAACTGGCGCGACTACTTCGAGGCCGGCACCTTCTTCGTCACCACCTCCTTCGGCCGCATCCCGCGGGTGCTGGCCATCTGGGAGGGAGGGCTGGTCTTCTACGGTGGGTTCATCGGCGCCGTGGGGGTGGCCTGGCTCTTCATGCGCCGCCACCGCATGGCGTTCCTGGCCCACGCCGACACGCTCATCCCCTCGGTGGCGCTCGGCCACTTCTTCGGCCGGCTCGGCTGCTTCGGCGCCGGCTGCTGCTGGGGCGACGTGGCCACCAGCCACCTGCCCTGGGGGGTGCATTTCCCGCCCGAGTCGCTGGCCTACCAGACCTTCGCGGCCCGGGCCACGCCGGCCGCCTTCCTGGCTCCCGACCGGAGCGCCACGCTGCCGCTCCACCCGACCCAGCTCTACGAGTCGTTCGGCGAGCTGGGGCTCTTCCTGGCGCTGGTGGTGCTGGTCCGGCCGCGCAAGCGGTTCCACGGGCAGGTGCTGGCGACCTGGCTCCTGCTCTACGCGCTGCTGCGGAGCCTGGTGGAGAGCTTCCGCGGCGACGTGGAGCGCGGGGTGGTGCTGGGGCTGGGGGTGGGGATCTGGACCTCGCTGCTGATCTTCGCGGCCGGGGCGGCGCTCTTCGCGACGGCGGGCCGGCGCGCTAAGGTCTAGCGGTGGCCACGCCCCCCAAGCCGCCGCAGAAGCCCGGCGCCCCGCCGCCACCCGAGCAGGTCGAGCTGGCCGGCCGCCACGCCACCGACCAGCTGGCCGACGACTGCGCCGCGCTCGAGACCGAGGTCGAAGAGCTCAAGGTCAAGTACGAGATGTACTTCCTCGGCGTGGAGCGGAGCGAGCCGAACCGGGTCCGCGACGAGTTGAAGAAGAAGGTGCTGCGGCTCAAGGAGCGCTTCACGCGCAACGCCGGGATCCGCTTCAGGGTGCAGTCGCTCCACGCGCGGTTCATCTCCTACGAGCGGCTCTGGCTGCGGAGCGCGCGCGAGAAGGAGGAGGGGACCTACCACCGCGACCTCTTCAAGGCGCGGCTCCACGCCAAGCAGCGGGCCGCCGGCCCGGCCGGCGTGAAGGGCAAGAAGGACATCCTGCGCCATTCGCAGGCCGAGGACGTCGACCTCGGCGACTTCGGGGAGGACGGGGCGCCGCCCGCGGCGAA
>JANYBC010000061.1 GCA_025360965.1 Anaeromyxobacter sp.
ACCTCGCGTCCCGCGTTCACCCGACGCCCCGGGCGGGCCGCCCGACGCAGACCCTCGGTCGCTGCAGCTCCTGGTCGCGCGTTGACACGCTCGGTGGACCGCCGTACCTTCGCCGCCTCTCCTCCTCGCTTCCCGAGCGACGAACACCGCCAGCGCCGCGCCGCACCAGCGCCTGGCCTCACCATCGGATGGTGACATGTCTCCCGACGCCGCACCTCCCTCAGCCTCGATCCCCGATCTCAAGCACCTCAAGGTGGCCGAGCTGGCCGCGCTGGCGCGCGAGCTCGACGTCGAGGGCGCCAGCTCGCTCAAGAAGCAGGACCTGATCTTCGCCATCCTCACGGCCCGCTCCAAGGTGGCCGAGGCCAGGAAGGAGGAGATGGAGGTCGGCGGCGAGGGCACCCTGGAGGTGCTGCCGGACGGCTTCGGCTTCCTGCGCAGCCCGGACTTCAGCTACCTGCCCGGCCCCGACGACATCTACGTCTCGCCGTCGCAGATCCGGCGCTTCAACCTGCACACCGGCGACACCCTGCGCGGCACGGTGCGCCAGCCCAAGGAGGGTGAGCGCTACTTCGCGCTGCTGCGCGTCGACTCGATCAACGGCGCCCCGCCCGAGGAGAACTCGGCCAAGGTGATCTTCGACAACCTGACCCCGCTCTACCCGACCGAGCGGCTCCGGCTGGAGCATGACCCCAACGAGATGACCACCCGCGTGGTCGACCTCTTCTCGCCCATCGGCAAGGGGCAGCGCTGCCTGATCGTCTCGCCACCGCGCGCCGGCAAGACCGTGCTGCTGCAGCACATGGCCCACGCCATCACCGCCAACCACCCCGAGGTCACCCTCATCGTGCTGCTCATCGACGAGCGGCCCGAGGAGGTGACCGACATGGAGCGGACCGTGAAGGGCGAGGTGGTGGCCTCCACCTTCGACGAGCCAGCCACCCGCCACGTGCAGGTCGCCGAGATGGTCATCGAGAAGGCGCGGCGCCTGGTGGAGCACAAGCGCGACGTGGTGATCCTGCTCGACTCCATCACCCGGCTGGCGCGCGCCTACAACGCCACCGTCCCCCCCTCGGGGAAGATCCTCTCGGGCGGCGTCGACTCCAACGCGCTCCACAAGCCCAAGCGCTTCTTCGGCGCGGCCCGCAACATCGAGGAGGGCGGCTCGCTCACCATCATCGGCACGGCGCTGGTCGACACCGGCAGCCGCATGGACGAGGTGATCTTCGAGGAGTTCAAGGGGACCGGCAACTCGGAGATCGTGCTCGATCGCAAGCTCATGGAGAAGCGGATCTTCCCCTGCATGGACATCGGCAAGAGCGGCACCCGCAAGGAGGAGCTGCTGCTGCCGCCCGACTGGCTCTCCAAGATCTACATCCTGCGCCAGACCATCCTGAACGGGCTCGACAACGTCGAGGCCATGAAGTTCATGCTCGACAAGTTCCGCCAGGTGAAGAGCCACGACGAGTTCTTCAAGATGATGGTGGCGGGAGGGAGCAGCAAGTAGGGCGTCTCACCCGCCCGGGGGTACGGGGGTTGACGCAACCTCTCGATCCGTCTAGATCCCCCGGTTCACTTAGCCGGTCCCGGACCACCGCCGCCGCTCCAGGCGCGGTGCAAGCGGCCCGAGGAGAAGGACGTCATGAAGGAAGGCATTCACCCGGAATACAAGGCCACCACGGTGCTCTGCGCCTGTGGAGCCGAGATCAAGACCCGCTCGGTGCGCGGCGACTTCCACGTCGAGATCTGCTCCAGCTGCCATCCGTTCTTCACCGGCAAGCAGAAGATCATGGACACCGCCGGCCGCATCGAGAAGTTCAAGAACCGCTACGGCAACGCCTCCTCGGCGACCATCAGCGCCGCCCCGGCCGTGAAGGCCGAGCCGGCCGCAGCCCCGGCCAAGAAGGCCAACGCCAGCGGGAACCGCGCCGCCAAGCGCGCCAAGACCAACGCCGGCAAGCCGAAGAAGGTCGTGGAGGCCGCCCCGGCGACCGCCGAGACGCCGGCCGCCGACGCCCCGGCCGCCGAGTAGGACCCGGCGGAAGCCGAGGCAAGACACGAGCGGCGCCCCCCGGGGCGCCGTTTCGCGTTCCGGTCGCCGCGCTCCTTGACGAGGCCGGTCCGCCATCGCATCGTCACCGCATGCCCGAGGCGCCACCCACCGACTTGGCCTCGCCCTCCCGTCGCGGTCTGGCTGAGCTGCTGCTGCTGGCCGGGTTCCTGGCCCTGGCCGCCATCGGCGCCGTGACCATCTTCGGCGTCGAGCTGCGCCAGGCCTTCGGCACCTCGAACGGCTCCGCGACGGCCGGCGCTGGTCCGGCCCGCGCGCCCTGAGCGGCGCTGACGGCCGCGGGCGGCCGCGGTGTATGCTGGGACACCCGTGACGCCACTGGTACTCATCGTCGACGACGAGCGCCCCAACCTGGAGTCGCTCGGGAAGATCTTCGAGCGCGAGGGCTGGCGGGTCGCGCAGGCCACCAGCGGCGCCGAGGCGCTCGAGCTGGCCCGCCGGGAGCACCCCTCGGTGGTGGTCACCGACTTGATGATGCCCGGGATGAGCGGCGAGTCCCTGCTGCGCGCCCTCAAGGCCGTCTCCCCGGAGATCGAGGTGGTCTTGATGACCGCCTTCGGCACCGTCGAGACGGCGGTGGCCGCCATGAAGGAGGGGGCCTACGACTTCATCACCAAGCCGCTCAAGCGGCAGGCGGTCGTGAAGAGCGTCCGGCAGGCGCTGGAGAAGGCCTCGCTGGTGGCGGAGAACCGGGCGCTGCGCGCGCGCCTGGCGGCGCTCGAGCCGGGCGGCCAGGGCGGCCTGCTCGGCTCGGCCCCGTCCTTCCGCGCCGTGCTGGAGACGCTGCGGCAGGTGGCGCCCAGCAGCGCCAGCGTCCTGCTGGTCGGTGAGAGCGGCACCGGCAAGGAGCTGGCGGCGCGGCTCATCCACGACCGCTCCCCGCGGGCCCGCGGTCCGTTCATCGCCGTCAACTGCGGCGCCATCCCCGAGAGCCTGCTCGAGTCGGAGCTGTTCGGCCACGAGAAGGGGGCCTTCACCGGCGCGGTCGGCCGCAAGGAGGGACGCTTCGAGCGGGCCCACGGCGGGACGCTCTTCCTCGACGAGATCGGCGAGCTCACGCCGGCGGTGCAGGTCAAGCTGCTGCGGGTCCTGCAGGACGGCGTCATCGATCGGCTGGGCGGCACCGAGCCGGTGCGCGTCGACGCCCGCGTCGTCACCGCCACCCACCGCGACCTGACCGCCGAGGTGAAGGCGGGGCGTTTCCGCGAGGACCTTTACTACCGGCTGGACGTGGTGAACGTTCGGCTCCCGCCGCTGCGCGAGCGCCGCGACGACATCCCCTTGCTGGCGGCCGCCTTCCTGCGCCGGCTGGCGGAGGCCAACGGCCGGCGCGTGGCGGGCTTCACCCCGGCGGCGCTGGCGGCGCTGGAGGCGGCGCCCTGGCCCGGCAACGTCCGCGAGCTGCTCCACGCCGTGGAGCGGGCCGTGATCCTGGCCCGCGGGGACCTGGTCGACGTCGGGGACCTGCCCGAGGGGCTGCGGCGCCCCCTGGCCGGCGGCGCGGTCGCGAGCGGTACGCCGGGGGCGCTCACCATTCCGCTCGGCACGCCCATGGAGGAGATCGAGCGGCTGGTGATCCGCGAGACCCTGCGCCAGACCCGCGGCGACAAGACCCTGGCCGCGCAGATCCTCGGCATCGCGCCGCGGACCATCTACCGGAAGCTCGACCGGGATGAGACCGGGCGGCTGCTGGAGCGGCCGGTCGGCGCCCCCGAAGAGCCCGAGACGCCCTGACAATTTGGCGGGGGCTGGCAGCAACCCCTCGCCGCCTTGCCAATTTGTCCCTCGGCGGCGGCATCCAATTCGAGGGCCCTCCGGTCGCCTCGATTTCATTTGTCACATCAGGTAGTTGGGCCAGGCCTCAGCCGCTCCGGAGTGGCACGTCGGTTGCTCACCAGAGGGACGAGCCCTCATGCTCGACCTCTTCTTCCGCAAGTACGCCTGGACCGCCACCCTCGCCCTGCTCTTCGCCGGGGCCTGGCTGGTGGCACGCACCGTCAACACGGTGGTCGGCGCCGCGATCCGGCCGCGGCCCCAGGCCGACGCGGGCGCCCTCTCGGCCCCGCCCGCTCGCCAGGTGCTCCCGACCAACCTCGACGCCGACAAGCTCTACCGGCTCATCGGGGTGGAGCCACCCAGGGTCGTCGAGGGGTCGGCGGCCGCCGCCGTCCCGGTCAGGCCCCAGACCTGCGAAGACCGGGCGGCCCGGCCGGTGAAGAGCGACCTTCGGCTGCAGCTGGTGGTGGCGGTCCAGGCCGAGGAGGCCTCGCAGTCCCTGGTGACGCTGGTCGACGCTACCACCCGGGAGTCGAGCGTGCTGGGGGTGGGCGAGGAGTTCGGGGGCGCCAAGCTGCTCGGGGTGGAGCGGCTGCGCGACAGCGGCGACGCCACCGGCAACGCCTTCAGGATGATAGCGGTGATTTGCAACGGCGGCACCAAGGAGTTCCTCGACGCGGACGCCGGCGCCGGCGCGCCGTCCGACGGGAGCCTCAACGTGGGCGTGGCGCAGCTGCCCGGACGGGTGGGCGCGGCGCGTCCGCCCGGCGGCCAGCTCGACGGCGTCCGCAAGGTCACCGACAACCGCTACGAAATCGACAAGGCCGTCATCGACTCATCGCTCTCCAACCTCAACTCACTGGCCACCCAGGCCCGCCTCGTCCCCAGCTTCAAGAACGGGGTGGCCAACGGCTTCAAGCTCTTCCAGATCCAGCCCGGCTCCCTCTATTCGTCGATCGGCATCGAGAACGGCGACGTCATCACCCGCATCAACGGCTACGAGATCAACTCTCCCGACAAGGCCCTCGAGATCTACTCGAAGCTGCGCGAATCGAGCCACGTCACGCTCGAACTCGACCGCGGTGGCCAGAACATCAAGAAGGACTACAGCATCACCCCGTAGACGGTGGACCACTCCATGCGAACCTTGCTCGCCATGATCCTCCTCGGCCCGGTCCTCGCGCTGGCCCAGGCGCCGACCCGCCCGCCGCCGCCCGGGTCAACCCAGGCACCTCGCCCCCCGCCGCGCCCGGCCGACCCGCAGCCCCCGCCTCCAGGGACCGCGACGGCCGCCGGAGCGCAGGCCGCAGGCGCCAGGGCCGACACCAAGTGCACTCCCATCCAGGGCCGCTTCATGCTCGCCTTCGCGAAGGCCGACATCGTCGACGTCCTCGAGCAGGCCAGCCGGTGGACCTGCCGGAACTTCATCTACGGCGAGGACGTGGCCAAGGGGAAGATCACCCTCCTCTCCAAGTCCCCGGTCACCGCCGAGGAGGCCTACGCCGCCTTCCTCGCCGCCCTCTCCTCCAACGGCATCGCCCTCTACCAGACCGGGCGGTACTGGAAGCTGATCCGGACCGGGGACGCCAAGAAGACGCCCATCCCGACCTACACCACCGATGGCGCCGAGACCCCTGCCACCGAGCAGCCCATCACCAAGCTGATCCGGCTGAAGTACGCCGACGCCGACCAGATGCGCGGCATCATGGGGAACTTCATCTCCCCGCAGGGCGCCGACCTCCAGTCCATCCCGCCCGACCTGCTGCTCATCACCGACGCCGGCGTCAACATCCGTCGCATCGAGAAGCTCATCGAGTCGATCGACAGGGCCGGCGGCGGCGAGCTGGTGAAGCTGGTGCAGATCCGCTACGCGCCGGTCAAGGACATCGCCGACAAGGTGAACCAGATCTTCGGCCAGGCCTCGGGAACCCCGGGCAAGCCCGGCCGGCGCACCATGCTCTCCGCGCCGGCCCGCGCCCCGGCCCCCATGCCCGGATCCATCGCCGGCCAGCCCGCGCCTCCGGCCCAGGGCGGCAGCGTCGAGGTGCAGGTCACCAAGGTGATCGCCGACGAACGGACCAACAAGCTCATCATCATCTCGGACGAGAAGAGCTTCGAGCGGATCATGGAGTTGGTGCAGCAGCTCGACGTGCCGACCGCCGAGGGCGGCGGGATCCACGTCATCTTCCTCAGGAACTCCAGCGCCGAGGAGCTGGCCACCACGCTGGCCAACCTCTCCTCGGGCAAGTCGGGCAAGTCGGCGGCCCCCATGGCCGTCCCCGGTCAGCCGGTCCCGCCGCGGCCCGTCGGCGGGGCGGGCGCCCCCTCCGCCGAGCTCTTCACCGGGGAGGTGAAGATCACCGCCGACAAGACCACCAACGCCCTGGTGGTGCAGGCCAGCGGCGCCGACATCGTCACGGTCCGACGGCTCATCGAGAAGCTCGACCGTCCGCGCCGCCAGGTCTTCGTCGAGGCGGTGATCATGGAGGTCCAGCTCCGCAACGACACCACCTTCGGTGTCGGCCTCCACGGGGCCGTCCCGGTCTCGACCAAGGACGGCACCGGCTTCATCCCCATCTCCTCCGCCCCGGGGCGCATCAACACGCTGGGCGTGCTCGGCAACGTGCAGAGCCTGATCTCGCTGGGCGGCTTCCTCACCGGCTTCGCCGGACCCACCTCGGCCGCCCTCAAGGACCTCGGCATCAACATCCCGAACATGGGGGTGATGATCCAGGCCCTGCAGTCCTCGGCCGACGTCAACGTGCTCTCGACGCCGACGCTGCTGGCGTCCGACAACAGCGAGGCCGAGATCTCCGTCGGCCAGACCGTGCCATTCCAGGCCGCCTTCGCCCCCACCGGCCTCGCCGGCCTGGCCACCAGCGGCACCGGCGCCAACGGCGCCGCCATCGGCTCGCTGCTCGGGCAGGGCGGGCTCAGCAGCCTCTACGCCCCCATCCAGCGCCAGCCGGTCGAGCTGCGCCTCAAGATCAAGCCGCAGATCGGCGAGGGGGACAACGTCAAGCTGGTCATCGATGAGCAGACCGAGGAGATCGTCGACAAGGACCCCCAGCTCGGGCCCACCACCGCCAAGCGCACCATCAAGACCGAGATCGTCGCCCGGGACCAGTCCACCATCGTCATCGGCGGCCTGATGCAGGAGCGCAACGTCCGCTCGGTGAGGAAGGTGCCGTTCCTCGGCAGCATCCCCATCATCGGCTGGCTCTTCCGCGACACCACCACCAACAAGCAGAAGACCAACCTGCTGCTCTTCCTCACCCCCTACATCATCCGCGACGAGGGCGACTACCGGCGCATCTACGAGAAGAAGCGCAAGGAGCAGCAGGACTTCATCGAGGCCTTCTACGGCCGCCAGCCCGGCTACGACGTCGCCATCGACTTCTCGCGCAAGGCCGGACCCTACGGCCGCCTGCGTCGCGAGGTGCTCGACGAGACCAGCAGGGTCGAGAACGGCGGCGGCGGACGCCCCGGCGAGCGGATCGTCACCCCGGTGGAGGGCGCCGCGCCACCCGCCGCCGTTGACGTCCTCCGGGCCGCGCCGCCCGAGCCGCGCCGCGCCGCGCCCGATACCGGGGCCGGCGTCGATCCCCTGGAGCTCCAGCCCGACCTGCCGGAGGCCGCCGCACCACATGCCCCGGCCCTTTCCCCCCAGGCGCTCCCCCTCCCCGGCGGCTCGGCCGGGCCAGGCAGCGCCGCCCCCCAGCCCGGCCAGCCTCCTCCGGGAGCCACGGCCCCATGATCGGAGACGGGCCCACCGAGGTCCTGCTCCTCGGCGCCGGTGAGGCGACCACCCGGGTGGCCAACGCCCCGGCCTGGCTCTGCGGGCGGCCGCTCGGCGAGGTCCTCGCCGAGGTGGCGGGCCTCTCGCCGATCAAGCTGGCCGAGGCGCTGGCTGCGCAGCAGGGAGAGCACGCTGGCCAGCGGCTGGGCGAGATCCTGATCCGGCTCCGCAGCTGCACCGAGGCCGACGTGCTGCGGGCGCTGGCCATCCAGCTCGACCTGCCCTTCCTGGAGCGGATCGACGTCGAGGCCATCGACCCGTCCCAGGTGAAGAAGGTCCCCATCAACTTCGCCAAGCAGGCCCGGCTGCTGCCGCTGCGCTCCAGCGGCGAGGTGGCGCGGGTGGCGGTGGTCGATCCGCTCGACACCGCGGCGCAGGACTCGGTGGCGGCGCTGCTCGGCCAGCCGGTCTCGATCGAGGTGGCCCCCGCTCAGGTGGTGCTCGACGCCATCAACGCCGCCTACGACCGGGCCGCCGACGAGCACGACAAGATCATGGAGGGGCTGGAGACCGAGGACCTCGAGAGCGTCGCTCACGAGCTGGAGGAGCCGACCGACCTCCTCGACGCCGACGACGAGGCCCCCATCATCCGGCTCGTCAACTCGCTCCTCTTCCGCGCCGTCAAGGAGCGGGCCAGCGACATCCACATCAACCCCGAGGAGCGGGACATCTCGGTCCGCTACCGGATCGACGGCGTGCTGCGCGAGGTGATCCGCGCCCCCAAGCGGTTCCAGGCCTCCATCTCCAGCCGCATCAAGATCATGGGCGGGCTCAACATCGCCGAGAAGCGGCTCCCGCAGGACGGCCGCATCCGCATCAAGATCGCCGGCAAGGACGTCGACATCCGGCTCTCCACCGTGCCCACCGCCAACGGCGAGCGGATCGTGATGCGGCTCCTCGACAAGTCGAACGTCATCCTCGACCTCGCCGAGATCGGCTTCGAGCCCTGGCAGCTCAAGATCATGGACGGCCTGGTGACCCGCGCCCACGGCATCGTGCTGGTGACCGGCCCCACCGGCAGCGGCAAGACCACCACGCTCTACGCCGCCCTCTCCAAGATCAACTCGCCCGACCTGAACATCCTCACCATCGAGGATCCGGTCGAGATCCCGCTCAAGGGCGTGGGGCAGGTGCAGATCAACCCCAAGATCGAGCTGAGCTTCGCCAACGGGCTGCGCGCCTTCCTGCGGCAGGACCCCGACGTCATCATGGTCGGCGAGATCCGCGACCTGGAGACGGCCGAGATCGCCATCCAGGCCTCGCTGACCGGCCACCTGGTGCTCTCCACCGTGCACACCAACGACGCCGCCGGCGCCATCACCCGCCTCGTCGACATGGGCGTGCAGCCGTTCCTGGTGGCCTCCTCGCTGGTGGGCGTGCTGGCGCAGCGGCTGGTGCGGGTGCTCTGCCCCGAGTGCCGCACGCCCTACCTGCCCACCCGGGAGGAGCGCGACCAGGTCGGGCTCTCCGACGAGATCCTGGCGCAGGCCGGCAACCCCTCGGTGGTCTACAAGGCGGCCGGGTGCGCCGCCTGCCAGCAGACCGGCTACATGGGACGCACCGGCATCTACGAGCTGATGCTGGTGGACGACGACATCCGCGCCCTGGTGCTCAAGAACACCGACTCCTCCACCATCAAGCGGGCCGCCGTCGACCACGGCATGCTCACGCTCATGCAGCACGGCGCCTACAAGGTGGCGCTCGGGATCACCACCGCCGCCGAGATCCTCTCGGTCACCGCCGAGGACCTGCACTGACCCCATGCCGGTCTTCGAATACAAGGCGCTGTCCAACACCGGCAAGCCGGTGCAGGGGCTCAAGGAGGCCGAGTCACCCAAGGCCTTGCGCGCCGCGCTCAAGCGCGACGGCGTCTTCCTCACCGACGTGCTCGGCGAGAAGCAGCAGCAGGCGCAGCAGGCCCGCGAGGTCAACGTCCGCCGCTGGGTGGTGGGTCGGGTCAGCGCCGACGATCTGGCCATCACCACCCGGCAGCTGGCGGTGCTGGTCCACGCCGGCATCCCCCTCATCGACGCCCTCAACGCGCTGGTGGAGCAGGTCGAGCACGAGCGGCTCAAGCGGGTCATCTCCGACGTCAAGCAGCGGGTCAACGAGGGCGCCTCGCTGGCCGATGCCCTGGCCGTCCACGCCAAGGTCTTCTCCACGCTCTACGTCAACATGATCCGGGCCGGGGAGTCGTCGGGCGCGCTCGACGTGGTGCTGGTGCGCCTCGCCGACTTCACCGAGAGCCAGGCCCGGCTCCGCTCCAAGGTGATGGGGGCCATGACCTACCCGGCCGCCATGGGCGTGGTGGGCGGCGGCATCATGCTGATCCTCTTCGCGGTGGTCATCCCCAAGATCACCAAGATCTTCGAGGACACCCAAGTGGTGCTGCCGCTGACCACCAAGCTCCTCATCGGCTTCTCCAGCTTCGTCTCCGACTACTGGTGGGCGCTGCTGCTGCTGGCCGGGGCCGCCGCCTGGGGCTTCATGCGCTGGAAGGACTCCACGGCCGGGCGGGCCCGCTGGGACCGGACCAAGCTGACCCTGCCCATCTTCGGCCGGCTCATCCGCACCATCGCCATCGGCCGCTTCGCCCGCACCCTGGCCACGCTGCTCAAGAGCGGCGTGCCGCTGCTGGCGGCCATGGACATCGTCAAGAACATCGTCGGCAACGTGCGGCTCGCCGAGGTCATCGAGCAGTCGCGCCAGGCCATCCAGGAGGGCGAGTCGATTGCCGCGCCGCTCAAGCGCTCCGGCGAGTTCCCCCCGCTGGTCCACCACATGGTGGCCATCGGGGAGCGCTCCGGCTCGCTCGAGGAGATGCTCGGCAACGTGGCCGACGCCTACGAGGACCAGGTCGAGACCACCGTGGCCGCCCTCACCTCGCTGATGGAGCCGATCATGATCGTGGTGATGGGCGCGGTGGTGACCTTCATCGTCTTCTCGGTGCTCATGCCCATCCTGCAGATCAACACGCTGGCCGGGTGACCCGAGCATGTCCCCGTCCACCCTCACCTCACCGGAGGTCGCACCCATGGAAGCCCGCAAGCGCCGCGCCGAGCGCGGCATGACCCTCATCGAGATCATGGTGGTGCTGGTGATCATCGGCCTGATCGCCTCGGCGGTGGCGGTCAACGTGGTGGGGCGGCTCGGCGAGGCCAAGGTCAAGCAGGCCGAGACCGACGTCCGCAACATCGCCAGCCAGGGCGTCGACGCCTTCAAGGTGATGCGCGGCCACTACCCGACCACCGAGGAGGGGCTGGGCGTGCTCATCAACGAGAAGTTCATCAAGCCCAACCAGGGCGGGAAGCTCGTCGACCCCTGGAAGCGCGAGTACATCTACCTCTACCCCGGCCAGGCCCACCCCGACGGCTTCGACGTGAAGAGCTACGGCGCCGACGGCCAGCCCGGCGGCGACGGCGAGAACGCCGACATCGTGAATCCCTAGGAGCCAGTGACCGGCCGCGGCACAGCGCGAGGGTTCACCCTCATCGAGCTGATGGTGGTGATCGCCGTGGTGGCGGTCATCTCGGCGGCCGCCTTGCCGGCGCTCCGCGGGGTCAGCGGCGCCAACGCCAAGCAGGCGGCCGGTGAGCTGGCCGGCACGCTGCGCTACCTCTTCGACACCGCCGCCCTCCGCCACACCACCTGCCGGCTGGCCCTCGACATGGAGGCCCACGCCTTCTGGCCGGAGTGCGCCCCGCGGGGGGTGACGCTGGCCCGTCAAGAGGCGCCGTCGCGGGTGGCCCGCGAGCTGGAGGAGCGCTTCCCCGACGAGAGGGATCCCGACCGGCGACGGCTCATGGCGCAGACCACCTTCGGCGCCTTCGAGGACAAGCTCGCCCCGCGCCGCACCCTGCCCGGGTCGACCACCTTCGGCGCCATCCGCATCGAAGGGCGGAGCCACGCCATCGAGGAGGGCGTGGCCTACGTCCACTTCTTCGCCGGTGGGCAGGCCCAGCGGGCCTTCATCCCGGTGGTGGACGGCGACCTGATCTTCACGGTGGTGCTCGAGCCGTTCACCGGGCGTGCGCGGGTGGTCTCCGGCAAGGTGGAGGCCGACCGATGAGCGGCGTGAGCGCACTGCGCCGCGGCGAAGGCGGACCGCGGCTGCGCCGCGGCTTCACCCTGCTCGAGGTGATGGTGGCGCTGGCGGTGCTGGCGCTGGCCATGGCCGGAGCCTCCGACGTGGTGGGCGGCGCCCTGCAGAACCACCTGCGGGCCCGCCAGCTCGAGGTGGCCACCATGCTGGCGCGCTCCAAGCTGGCCGAGACCGAGGCCACCTACGAGGAGGACGGCTTCCGCGACACCGACCAGACCGAGTCCGGCACCTTCGACGACGACGGCCACCCTGAGTTCACCTGGAAGGTCGAGTGCATCAAGCCGCAGGTCGAGCTGGGACCGGACGCCGTCCTGAAGGCGCTCACCGGGATCGACGGCGGCGTGGCCGGGCTGCTGGGGCTCGACGGCAAGGCCCCCGGCCAGGGCGGCGGCGCCGGCACCTCCGCCGCGCCCAGCGGTCCGACCAGCTCGCTGGCGGGATCGCCCCTGGCGGCTTCGGCGGTGACGATGATCCAGCAGCAGCTCACCGGGCTGGGGGAGAAGCTCAAGGCCGGGGTCCGCGAGGTCCGGCTCACCGTGGGCTGGAAGAACGGGCGCGTGCCCGAGTCCTTCACGGTGGTGACCCACCTGGTGGTGCTGACGTCGGGGTCGCAGAAGCGGATGAGCGTCCCGGCCGGCGCGCCGGGCCTGCCCGGCCAGCCTGGGCCGTTCGGCAAGGCGGGGTTCACGGCCTTCCCGAACGGACCGGCCTTCACCCCGCCACGCCCCGGGGGGCAGTAGCCATGGCACGCGCGCCGCGCGGCTTCTCCCTGCTCGAGGTGATGATCGCCATCGCCATCACCGCCGTCATCGGCGCCATGGTGGCCGGGGCCTAC
Organism: Anaeromyxobacter sp.; assembly: GCA_025360965.1. GTDB lineage: Bacteria > Myxococcota > Myxococcia > Myxococcales > Anaeromyxobacteraceae > JADKCZ01. Next base: position 12,584 of record JANYBC010000061.1, read on the forward strand.
CAGCAGATCGACCACGCCGCCTCGGGAGCCCGCGAGCAGGGCGAGCGCTACGCGGGGGCGCGGCTGGCGATGACGCGGATGGCCCGGGAGCTCTCGATGGCCTTCGTCTCCGAGCACTACGATCGGGCCCGCTTCCGCGACCGCCCCACCCTCTTCAAGGGCGAGGGGGACCAGGTGCTCTTCACGACCATGGCCCACGTCCGGCTGGTGCAGGACGCCAAGGAGTCGGACCAGGCCGTGGTCGAGTACCTGGTGGAGCGCGACCCGGTCGGCGGCGAGGACGCGCTCTTCCGCCGGGAGAAGGCGCGCATCGACGACGAGCCGGATCGCGGCGGGCGCAAGGACCTGGTGGCCAGTCACGTCAAGAGCCTCTCGCTCCGCTACTGGGACCAGAAGCGCAAGGAGTGGGTGCGCAACTGGTCGACCCGGACGCCCGAGAAGCTCAACGAGCTGCCGACGCGGGTTCGCGTCGAGCTCGAGGTGAAGCTGGCCGATGGGCGCATCGAGAAGTTCACGACGCAGGCCCGCGTCGCCATCACCACGCCGCTGGAGTTCTGACCGTGACCACCTTCCATCTCGGCCGGGGCGGGCGCTCCAGGGAGCGGGGGGCGGCCCTGCTGGTGGTGATCGTGGCCGTCGCCCTGGTGACGGCGCTGGCCATGGACCTCGCCTACCAGGCCCGGGTCGGGCTGCAGATCGCCGCCAACGGCCGGGATGAGCTGCTGGCCCTGTCGCAGGCGCGCGGCGCCGTCAACCTGTCGCGGCTGGTCCTCCACTTCCAGTCACAGCTCGACGCCCAGGCCTCGGCGGTGTCCGGCGCCATGGGCCAGCTCGGCGGCGCCGCGGCCGCGGCCATGCCCGGCGTCCCGCGCATCCAGGTCTGGAAGCTGGTGCCGGTCGACTCGCACCTGGCCTCCAGCCTCTTCCCGGGTGGCGGGAGCGGTCGCAGCGGGCGGACGGCGGAGGGCGGCAGGGACCGGGAGGCGGGACCCGAGGTGCCGCCGGATCGCCGCGGGCCGGCCCTGGGAGGCTTCTCGGCCACCATCGACGACGAGGACCGCAAGGTGAACGTCCAGCTCGACGCGCTCGCCCAGGGCGGCCTGCTGGCCGGGCAGCTGGCCAGCTTCATGACGCTGGTGGCCGATCGGCACTGGGACCCGCTCTTCGAGCGCGAGGACGCCAACGGCGTCAAGCTGAACCGGAACGAGCTGGCCGCCGCCCTCAAGGACTGGGTCGACGACGACACGCAGCAGTCGGCGCTCACCGGCCTGGCCGACCGTCCGTTCGAGAGGAGCTTCGGCGACGAGAACTACCTCTACGACCGCGGCCCGGACCGCTACAAGGCCAAGAACGCCCGCTTCGACTCGCTCGAGGAGCTCTTCATGGTGGCCGGCTTCTCGGACCTGCACATGGCGGCCTTCGGCGAGCGGCTCACCGTCTACCCGGCGCGCGGCTCGCAGATGAACGTCAACGCCGACGACCCGGCCGAGCTGGTCCGCAACGCCCGCATCATGGCCGATCCGCCCATCCAGCCGATCTTCTCCGACCCGACCTTCCCGGATCGTCTCCTGGCTGCCGTGAAGCTGGTGCGCGTCGGCGGCCTGCTCACCATGACGCCGCAGCAGTTCGCCGGGGTGCTGGGGGCGCTCGGCGTCGGCGTGCACAGCGACTACGGCACCACCAAGAACACCGACCGGCGCGGGGCCTTCACCGACCGCTCCTATGTCTTTCGCATCCGCGGCCAGGGGAGCGCCGGCGCGGTCGTGAAGAACGTCGAGGCGGTGGTGACCTTCGAGCCGAGCCAGGCGCGTGAAGACGCGACCGACCTGGGGCGGCTCCTCCATTGGCGCGAGGAGTAACGACCATGTCTCAGACCATGCTGGGGCTCGACCTGGGGGCCCGCGCCGTGAAAGCGGTGCTGCTGGAGAGCAGCTACCGGGGCTTCACCGTGCTCGGCCAGGCCACCGTCCCGCTGGCTCCCGCCGCCGAGGGCGAGCCGCTCCGGGCCCGGCAGGCCGCGGCGCTCTCGCGGCTGCTCGCCGAGCAGGGCTGGCGGCCGGACGGCTGCGTCGCCACCGTCCCCGGCGCCACGCTGGCCTCCCATGTCATCACCCTCCCCTTCACCGATCAGCGGCGCATCGCCCAGACCCTGGCCTTCGAGGTCGAGGCCCAGATCCCCTGGGACCTCGACGCGGCGGCCTGGGACTGGGAGCCGCTCGGCGTGCGCGGGACGGCCACCGACCTCTGGGTCGGCGTGGGGCCGAAGCCGGAGCTGGCGGAGCTGCTGGCCCTGCTGGCCGGTGCCGGCATCGATCCGCGGGTGGTGGCGCCACCGGCCGCGGCGCTCTCCTCCCTGTTCGCGCCGGGTATCCTGGAGAGGGAGCCGGCGGTCCCGGGCGCGCCACCGGCCTGCGAGGCGATCCTCGACCTGGGCGAGAGCCGGACCCAGCTCTGCGTGACCGTGGGTGGTGCGCTGGCCGCCGCCCGGACCGTGCCCTCGGGTTCGGCCACGGTGGCGCGGGCGCTGGCCCTCGACCTGGAGATCGGCGAGGCCGAGGCGGCGCTGCTGCTGGCGGCCGAGCCGGACGGCGACTCGCTGCCTGGGCCGCTGGCCGCGCTGGCCCTCGAGCCCCGCTTCGAGGAGGCGCTCTCGCGGGCCCTGGTCCCGCTCCTCCGCGAGGTGCGCTCCTCGCTGCGCGCCTGGCGCGCTCGGGTCGGGGCCACGCCGGTGAACCGGCTCTGGCTGGCCGGTGGGCTGGGGCGACGGGCGGGGCTGGCGGAGCGGCTGGCCCCGGTCGTGGATGGTCCGGTCGTTCCGCTGGCGCTGGCGGGGCCGGCCGCCACGCTCCCGCCGTCGCAGGCCGGGTCGCTGGCGCTGGCGCTGGCGGCGGCGCTGCGCGGCCACC
>JANYBC010000084.1 GCA_025360965.1 Anaeromyxobacter sp.
CTCTGCGACCTGCGGCTCGGCGCCGACGACGGCCTCGAGGTGCTGCGGCGGGTCAAGGAGCGGTCGCCGGCCACCGAGGTGGTGATGATCACCGCCTTCGCCACCGCCGAGAACGCCATCCAGGCCATGAAGCTGGGGGCCTACGACTACGTCCTCAAGCCCTTCAAGGTCGACGAGCTCACGCTGGTGGTCGAGAAGGCGCTGGAGCACCGGGCGCTGCTCCAGGAGAACCGGGTGCTGCGCCACCGGGTCGGTGACCGGTCGCTGGTCGCGCCCGGCCTGCTCGGCCACACCCCAGCCATCGAGGAGATCCGCGTCCTGGTCGGCAAGGTGGCCGCCACCCGCACCACCGTGCTGATCACCGGCGAGAGCGGCACCGGCAAGGAGGTGGTGGCGCGGGCCATCCACGCCGCCGGCGACCGGGCCGACCTGCCCTTCGTGGCCGTCAACTGCGGGGCGGTGCCGGAGGGGCTGATCGAGAGCGAGTTCTTCGGCCACGTGCGCGGGGCCTTCACCGGGGCCGCCGAGGCCCGCCCCGGGCTCTTCGAGGTGGCCGGCAGCGGGACGCTCTTCCTCGACGAGGTTGGCGAGCTGCCGCCGCAGGTGCAGGTGAAGCTGCTGCGGGCGGTCCAGGAGCGGCGCATCCGACGCGTCGGCGGGACCGGCGACATCGTCATCTCGGCCCGCATCCTCGCCGCCACCAACCGCGACCTCGGCGAGGAGGTGAAGGCCGGGCGCTTCCGAGAGGATCTCTACTACCGGCTCAACGTCATCCAGCTCAGGCTGCCGCCGCTGCGCGAGCGGCGCGACGACCTGCCGGAGTTCTGCCGCCACTTCCTGGCCCGCTTCGCCGCCGACCTCGGCCGGGCCCCGCCCGTGCTGGCGCCAGAGACGGCCCGGCTGCTGGCCGCCTGGCGCTGGCCCGGCAACCTGCGCGAGCTGGCCAACGTGCTGGAGCGTGCGGCGACGCTCTGCGACGGTGACACCATCGGGCCTGAGCTGCTGCCGCCGGCGCTGCGCGGCGGAGGGGAGGCGATCGAGCTCGGAGTCCCCTCGGCCGAGTTGCCACCCGAAGGGACCGACCTGCAGGCCAACCTCGACGCCTTCGAGCGGCGCGTGCTGGAGCAGGCGCTGGCCAGGACCGGCGGCGCCAAGACCGAGGCGGCACGGCTGCTGCGGATGACCTTCCGCTCCTTCCGCTACCGGCTCGCCAAGTTCGGCATCGATGGCTCCGGTGGGCCGGAGTCTCCGTGAGGTCGTTGCGTACAGGCGCCCACCTGCAAAGTTTGAACAGCTGCGTACTTGTTGCAGCCTTCGGCGGAAGTCATGAACTCCCTCCGCCACGCCATCGAGCCGGGGCGACATCAGCACCCTGCCCAGGCCAGTCCGTAACCGACCGAGAATCCTGGTATTCGCGGGCATGCTCGGCCGGACCGACGCGCCGGCGCGCCGGCCGATCCCGCTGTCCGCGGCGCCCCTGACGCCGCCACGAAACTTGCACTCCCGATACGTCGGCATGATGACCCGTCGCCCAACAGACCCGATCCACCGAGGCGCTCGGAGCGCCGCGGAACGTGGCATCACGCTCATCGAGCTGATGGTAGTCATCGCCATCATCGGGATCCTGACGGCGATGACCATCGCCTCGGTCGCCCGGGGCCGCCCCCGGGCCCGGCTCGACGTGGCGGCCAAGGGGTTGCAGGCGGCGCTGGGGACGGCCAGGCAGCGCGCCCTCGGCAGTGGGCGGGACGTGGTAGTCGCCTTCTACACCAGGACAGTCACCAGCCAGGGGACCGGCCGCATGGTGGTCTACTTCGACGGTGCCGGAGGCTTTGCGAGTGGCGCAGCGATCGCTCCGAACCCGACCCTCTGCACCTTCAACCCGGTAACACTCACCACCTCGGCCCCCAACGAGGTCCTCGAATTCTTCGACGTGCCCATCGGCCTGGCCTTTGCCCCCCCCGCCGCGGTCACGGCGCTGGAGTTCCCCGACACCGCCGTGCCCGTGCCGGCGGGCGGGTGCTCGTTCTGTGATGCTGGCACCGGAGCCGGTGCCATCCGCTTCGACGCCCGCGGCCAGGCCAGCTTCTTCTCCACCTGTGGCGTGGCCGCCGCCCCCAACCTGGGTGGTTCGCTGTCGATCGTGGGTGCGGAGGTTGGCAGCGCCAAGGTGGTCACCGTCCGGCCCTCCGGGGGCTCGAGGATCTACGATGGCAGCTGAGAACGCCACGAGACGCTCCACCCGCCGCCGCCGCGGCACCACGCTCGTCGAGGTCATGATCGCCATGGCCCTGACCATGGTCGGGGCCATGGGGTTGGCCGGGCTGAACACGGCGGGGCTGCGCTACATCGGGGACGGACGCCGCATGACCCGGGCCACAGCCATCGCCGAGGATCTGGCCAACCAGATCTCGCTGTGGGGCTACGCCGACCCGCGGCTCTCCAACGCCAACCCGGCCAACGACGACGACCCGGGGGACTCCGGGTTCGCCATGGAGTACACGGCCAACGTGGCCGGCCTGGTGGACCACGGCGAGGCCGACCTGGGCGCCGCCTGGCAGGGGGTCCGGGCCGCCGACCTCGCGGCGGCCGGCTTCGAGCGCTACTGGAACGTCTCGCTCAACGACCCGGCCGTCCTCGGCACCCTCCTCGACGCCAATTCAGATCTGATCGCGGACGGCAAGCGGATCGCCGTCATCGTCCGCTGGCCCCAGGGCACGGGCTGGAGGCGGATCGTCGTCTTCATCACCAAGCCCAACCCGAACTCGCTATGATCGCCCCCTCGCCCCGTCGCCCCGCCGGCTTCACTCTCATCGAGCTGATGATCTCGGTCCTGGTCAGCGCCCTGGTGGTCGCAGCGGCCGTGGCGCTGCTGATCGGCCAGCAGCGGCTCTTCCAGTCCAGCTCCGCGGACCGGGCCCTGCAGGACTCGGCCCGCGTCGCCCTGGGCGAGCTGAACAACTCCATCCGCATGGCCGGCTATGGCGTCGATCCGGGGCTGGCCTTCGACTTCGGCCAGCTCTCGAACATCGTGGCACCCCAGGCGCCGCTGGTGGGGGGGGCCACGGTGCGCACGCTCGGCTACAGGTGCCCCGCCGACGTGGCCTGCCGGGATCGCGCCAACGGCTCGGACGAGATCGTCTTCTACTCGCGCGATCCATACTTTGGCCACCGTGTCACCGGCGTGGGGAGCGCCACGGCCATCAGCATCTCCGGCCCGCTCAACGTCCCGCTCTACCTTGGCCAGGTGCTGCAGCTCATGTGCACCAGCGGCACCATGCAGTGGGCCTATGTCACGGTCGGGGGGTACGTGGCTCCCTCGGCCGGTCCCGGCAACGTCGCCGTCGCGATCGCGCCGGGAGGTGCGGGCGCCCTCGACTTCCCGAACCAGAACACCTCGATGGCTGACCCTTGCTTCGGAGACGGCACGGCGCTGGTGGCCAAGCTCGATCGCTACCGCTACTACGTCGAGACCCGCAACCCGGCCGGAAACGTGGTGCCCGCGCAGACGGCGGGCAGCCGGCCCTTTCTGATGCTGGAGCAGGGGCTCACCGACCAGAACGGCGCGGCCCTCTTCACCCCGGTCGCGGCCGACGTCGAGGACGTGCAGTTCTCTTACCTCTTCCCCCTCTCCGCAGTGACCCAGGTCGGCGAGACGGTGGGGGCGGTCATCGCCGCCGGGGCTGCCGGGATCGACCTCGGCGCGCAGGGGCCCGGCTACAGCACCGACCTGGCCGACGCTTCCCGGACAACTCACCACCCGGCAAACATCCGCGCGGTGCGGGTCTTCGTGGTGGTCCGCCCTCCCACCGCCGACCTCAAGGTGGCAGACGCCATCGTGCCCACCGCGGCCAACCGGCCCGCCATGCCGGGGCTGCCCGGCTACCGCAGGCTGGTGGTCTCGACCACCGTGGTGCTCCCCAACCTGGACGCCCGGGCCCCGTTCTTCCCCACCTACTCCTCCAACGGCGGCGCCGACAACCTCAACCTCGGCGGCGGCTAGGCCAGATCATGTCCATGCGACACCAGCGCGGCAGCACCCTCGTCCTCGCCGTCATCGTGGTGCTGATCGTCACGGTGATGGCGGTCGGCATGGTCCGCTTCGCGGCCAGCGAGACGGCCGGGGCCACCAGCGGCGCACGGCAGGGCGCGCTGGTCCAGTGCGCCGAGGCGGCCCGCCAGCTCCTCGTCAGCAAGTTCCACGCGCTCGGCGTGCAGCCCGCCGACATCACCGCGCTCAACGTGCCGCTCCAGGGTCCGGGCGGCTCGACCCTGGCGCTGGGCGGCCACATCGACACCATGAACGTGACCATCGGACAGGTGACCTACCTGCCCCCCAGCGTCTTCGGACCGGCCCCGGCCAGCGACATGTCGAACGTGGTCCGGCTGGTCGGGCAGGGGGGCAAGCCCATGAAGGTGGTCGTTCACTGCCAAGACGGCGCCGACGGTACCGTCACCGGCGGTCGGCAGCTCGAGATCGAGTTCGGCATCCGGTTCGGACTGTAGGAAGGGAACCACATGAAGACCCGCACCATCACGCTCGCGATCGGCTCCCTGCTGGCGGTCGCCATCCTGCCGCTGCGCACCGACGGCGGTCAGCCGGAGTGCTGCAACGGCACCGCCTCCTTCACCGCGACGGCGGTGGGCCCGGTGGTGGGCGACGAGGCCTTCTTCAAGCTCCCCTCCGGCCCGGCCAACGCCATGTTCC
>JANYBC010000093.1 GCA_025360965.1 Anaeromyxobacter sp.
CCGCAGAGCAACTCCTCGCCGCAGCCCAGGAGGCCGCCGCGAAGGAGACCCAGCGCGTGAAGCGCGCCAGCGAGGAGCTGCAAGACCTCGCGGAGCAGATCGCCAACACCGACCCAGACGACGCGGCCGCATTCGCCAAGCTGGTCACCGAGCGCGAGACGCTGGCGGCGCGCCGCGAGGCCATGGTGACCCGCCAGGCCCGGGCGATGGCCGCCGAGGGGCGCGCCAGGGGCGCCGTGATGCAGGCGGGGCTGGCGGCGCAGGAGGAGCAGCTCGCTGACCTGGCCGCCAAGATCCGGGCCGAGGACGAGAGAATCATGGCGGAGGCGCAGGCGGCCGAGGAGGGGCTTGTCACCCGCGTGCGCGGCCTGAGGGCGCTCCTGAACGAGTGGCGCGAGCTGGAGATGCGGCGTCGCGCGGCTGCCGGGCGGGACGGGCCGGGCATTCAGACCATCTGGCTGGGCAGCGAGCTGGCCAAGACCGGCGACAGTGACCTGGTCACGCCGGCGCTCCTGCAGATCCGTTCCGCCCGGGCGCACATGGCGATCTACGCCTCCAGGTAGCCCATGACGCTCTGGGGCCGAGAAGCCTACGTCATCGCCAACGACGTCGGGGTGCGTGGGTTGCGCCTCGTCTTCAAGGCGAAGAAGACGGCGAATAAGGACCCCAACAACCTCGACCTGAAGATCTACAACCTGGCCGCGGCGACGCGCTCGAAGATGACCGCGGCCTCGGTCGCCACCGGGGATAACCTGGCGGCGGGTGCCTCGAGCGACGAGGTGCGGTCGCTGCAGCGGGCCCTGGCTGCCCACGGCTTCGACCCGGGGCCGATCGATGGCGCCTTCGGGCCTGCGACCAGGTCGGCGCTGCTCGCCTTCCAGCAGAGCGCCGGGCTCGCCGCAGACGGCGTGGCGGGCCCGCGGACCAAGACCGCATTGGGGCTGTCGACGGGCAAGGCGCCGGTGATCCTGGTGGCGGGCCACGCCGGCAACAGCCAGGTGATCTACTCCGGCGAGGTCCGCACCATCGATCACGTGCGCGAGGGCGCCGACTGGGTAACGCACATCCAGAGCGGCGATGGAGAGCAGGCCTTCGGCAGGTTCGGGGCCTCCTCCTTCGCGCCCGGGGCCGCCCTGGCCGACGTCGTCGACGAGCTGACGAAGCAAATGCGCATCAGCGCGGTCGACGCCGTGGCGCAGCTGCGGCGCGGGGACATCGCCGGCGGCAGCAAGACCTTCCTCCAGGGGTTCACCTCGGCCGGCCGGTCGGTGCGCGACCTCGACAAGGCGCTCAAGTCGGCCGGCATCGAGTGGTCCATCCAGGACGGTGCGCTGCAGCTCGTCCCGCCTGGCAAGGCGACCCAGGAGCGGGCCTTCGTCCTCTCGGCCGACTCGGGGCTCATCGGCTCGCCGGACCACGGCGCGCCGGGGAAGGACGGAGAGCCGCCCATCCTCAAGGCGAAGTGCCTGCTCAACGGGGCCATCACGCCGGCGCGGACCATCAGGCTTGAGGCGATCTCCCGCCAGGGCTTCTACCGGGTGGAGACGGTGGAGCACGCCGGCGACACCCACGGCCCCGAGTGGACCTCCTCGATCGAAGCGAGCGCGCTGTGAACGGCCCGACGCCCACGCTCGCCGAGGTGATCCGCTCGGCCATCGCTGCCGGCGCCTCTGACCTGCGCGTCTCCATCCCGGCCAGCGTGGAGCGGGTCGACCTGGCCAAGGGCCTTATCGATGCCCGGCCCCTCGTGAAGGACCTCGTGGGCGACCGATCCGACGCCCTGACGGCGCTCTCCATGCCGGTCATCACCAACGTCCCGGTGGTCTGGCCTGGCGCTGGCGGCTTCCGCCTGACGTTCCCGATCGACAAGGGCGACACGGTGCTGCTGGTCTTCGCAGACCGGAGCCTGGACGTCTGGCTGGCCAAGGGCGGAGAGGTCGACCCGGCCGATCCCCGACACCATGCCCTCTCCGACGCCATCGCGATCCCGGGACTGCGCGACTTCAAGAGCCCCTGGAGCGGCGCCGCGTCCGACGGCATCACCCTCGGCAAGGACGGTGGGCTCCAGGTGAAGGTGAAGCAGGCCACCATCGAGTTGGGCGGCACCGACGAGCCGGCCGCCATGGCCACCACCCTCAAGAACTACGTCGACCTGCTGAAGGTCTGGCTCGACGCCCTGGTGCTGCCCACCGCGGTCGGCCCGGCCGGCCCGCCGGCGGTCCCATCGCCGCTGGTGCCCAACTTCGGCAGCTCGACCGTGAAGGTGAAGAGCTAGCCCATGTCCATCAACGCAACCACCCTCGCCACCAGCATCCTCTCAGCGCTCGACGCGGCGCTCGGTGCCGTCACTGGCGGGCAGGCAGCCGCCCGCTCGAGCCTGGCCAGCAGCATCGCCTCGCCCGTGGCGGCCGCGCACAACGCCGACGCGGGCTCGCCTGGAGCGATTGCCGAGAACGCCTCGGCGCCGCCAGCGGCCTCGGCCGTGTATCTGGGCCTCTTCTACTACTACCGCCCGGCGAGTAGCTCCGGGCAGCTCCTTTTCTGCCAAAAAACTTCCAGTGGAGGCTACGAATGGACCGTCGTCGCGCAGGCATCGCTCTAATCTTCTTCATCGCAGTCGCGGCGCTCATCCCTGCGCTGGTCCGTGGCGCCGTACAGGGACCGCCCGTCTACGTCTTCACGGGCACGGCGCCGTCGGGGTCCTGCTGGGGAACGAGGATCTGGATCGCGGCCGACGGCAGCGGGACGTACTACTGCAACGCCGGGACGTGGGCGGTGATCTCAGTGGGAGGCACCTACACGCTCCCAGTCGCGACGGGCAGCGTACTCGGTGGCGTGAAGCAGGGTTCCAACGTTGCGATCGACGTGGCCGGGGTGCTTTCCGTGGCCGCGCCCTACACCCTCCCCGACGCCACCAGCCTCGTCACGGGCGGCGTGCGGCTCACCGGCGATCTTGGCGGCACCGCCGTCTCCCCTACCGTCCCAGCCCTCGCCAGCCGCTCGGGAACGGGCGTGTGCGGGGCCAACACCTGGGCCTCGACGCTCAACGGAGCGGCGGCCCCGACCTGCACGCAGCCCGCGTTCCCCAACATCAGCGGGACCGCGACGGCGGCGCAGATCCCCACCGCCTCGACGACCCTTGGGGGCGTGAAGCAGGCCGCCGCGTGCGGGGCTGGGAACCACGTCGCCTCC
>JANYBC010000103.1 GCA_025360965.1 Anaeromyxobacter sp.
CATGTATAACGAGGCACGGGCCCGCCGTCAAACCGCCCTCGGCGGCGCTTCAACCGGACGACCTCTCGCAGCTTCCTCATGGGTAGCCTCCGCAAGGCCATGCGACAGGCGCGGAAGCCACGCGGCGGTTGAGCGCCGGGACGGCGGCCCGTGTTCATCACAGACCCGATCGGCGATGGCGGTCCATGCTCATCCGACCTCGAGCACGTCCACAGGGTGCTCATGGAGGCAACCGACCGGCCCGGTCTCGCGGGCAGGCGCGCTACCTACATCCCGCCGCCGCCCGAGTTCGTGAAGCCGCTCATGGAAGACCTGGTGAAGTTCTCGTCACGTGACGACCTTCCAGCGACCATCCAGGCCGCCGTGGCCCACGCCCAGTTCGAGACGCTCCACCCCTTCGGCGACGGCCGCCAGGCGGTCAGGAGAGCTGGCGGCGCTGCGCGGCGGCGGCTGGTACTCGGTGAGCCGGTTGACCAGCAGGATCGCCCCCACCGTGAGCAGGAGGATGCCGGCGACCACGAGCGCGAAGAGGCGGCCCACGGGGTCAGTATAGCGCCGGGGGCGGAGGGGTGCGTTGATGCGCGCATGGTGAACTCTGTAGGATGGTGATCGAGGCAGGGAACGACCAGCGAACCCGCGAGTGTTCGGTTCTGTTCTCCACGGCACCGACGCGGAGGGCAGCGATCTCGACATTTTGGTCGATGCGCTTCCCGGGGCCTCCCTCCTCGACCTGGGCGGCTTGCATGGAGCAGCTCGGGGCGGACAAGAAGTCTCTGTACGCGGTGCTCAATGCGCTCCAGTCCATCGGCGAGGCCGCCCCTTCCCGGACGGTCCGGGCGCTGGCCGCCGAGGTCCGGGCCGAGCTCGGTGAAGGCGCCGAGGCCGAGGAGGAGCAGCAGACGTGCGCGGGGGGAGAGGTCTCCTGGCGGCTCCCCATGGGCGAGCCGGTGAAGATCGCCGACCTGGGTGGGATCGGATCAGGGTCTGGGCGCCGCTGAAGGATCCCCTGAGACGACGGTTCAGTGCGTGACTCCAGGGGGCTGATCTGGCCAGAAAGTAAAGGGTGGCCGGTTCTCGGGTGGCGATCTGGTTCGCGGGGTTGACTACAGCTTTGGCCTTACCTTAAAGTAAGGAATCTTGACGAGGAGGTGCGATGATGGCAACCGCTACCCTGACCAGCAAAGGTCAGATCACGATTCCCGCCGCCGTTCGGCTTGCGCTCGGTCTTGAGGCCGGCGACCGGGTTGAGTTCGTGCAATTGGAGGCGGGCCATTTCGAACTGGTGGCGGCAACCCAATCGGTCTCCACCCTGAAGGGCTTGGTGGGAAAACCGGCGAAGCCAGTGAGCATCGCGGACATGAATGCGGCCGTCGCGCGCCGAGGGGCGACGGCGCGATGATCGGACTGGATACCAACGTCCTTGTCCGATATGTCGCACAGGACGACGCTAGGCAGTCTCCCCAGGCGACGCGCCTGGTCGAATCGCTCACCGCCGCTTCGCCCGGTTACGTAAGTCTGGTCGCCGTGGTCGAACTGGTGTGGGTGTTGAGCGGCTGCTATGCGGCAAGCCGGGACGATGTCGCCGCCGTGCTGGAGACACTGCTGCGCGCCAAGGAACTGGTCATCGCCGACGCCGAGGCCGTGTGGAAATCGCTGCGGCTGTTCAAGCAGGGCAAGGCCGACTTCGCCGACTGTCTGATCGAACGCTGCGCCGCCGCGGCCGGATGCGACCAGACCGCGACCTTCGACCGTGACGCCGCGAAGCACTGCGGCATGCGGCTGATCGATTAGGGTGCGGAGCGCCGGCGGCCGGCCTGGGCGGGGTGCGGGGGGCGCTGGCTACCGGTAGACCTCTCGCCGGTGGCCAACCCGCACCACGAGAATGCGAAGGACGGCGTCCTCGATCGAGACGATGATCCGGTGGTCTCCCACGCGGTAGCGCCAGAGCGACACGAACTGCGCGGTGAGCGCCTTCCCCACGGAGCGCGGGTTGGGAGCGGCCCGCGTCTCCACGTAGTCAACCAGTTGTCGCGCCACCTGGCGGTCGAGCTTGCGGAGCTGCTTCCGGGCCGAGTCGGACCACTCAATCGTCCAGGCCAAGGTCGGTCCTCACCTGGTCCGTCGTGAAGACCCGCTCCTTGCCGCGGCGGACCCGCTCGAGGGTGGCGGCCGCCAGGTAGGCGTCCTCCATGTCCTCGAGGTGTTCGAGGAGCGCCTCGCGCACGTAGAAGCTCTTGCTGCGGCCGGTGGCCTTGGCCAGGGCGTCCAGGCGTTCTTCGATTTCAGGTGGGAGACGGAGCGCGAGCATGGCGGACCTCGGTGTCATACGTCGTGTACATGTATAACGAGGCACGGGCCCGCCGTCAAACCGCCCTCGGCGGCGCTTCAACCGGACGACCTCTCGCAGCTTCCTCATGGGTAGCCTCCGCAAGGCCATGCGACAGGCGCGGAAGCCACGTGCGGGTACCGGCCCAAGCCGATCACTGATTCCGGAGCAAGCCGATCACCCATTCCGGCGGAAGCCGATCACCGATTCCGGAGCAAGCCGATCGCTGAACGCATGACCCGGTAGCCGGCCTTCGGGCGGTCACCCGGGAG
>JANYBC010000124.1 GCA_025360965.1 Anaeromyxobacter sp.
CGGCGCTGCCGAGACGGAGTCAGGGGTCCGGCGTGGCGGGTCTTCGACCGAGGCGCGACCGGCCAGGAAGGAGAGGCCGGCGACCAGCAGCGCCCCGAGCGCGAGGCGCCACCGGGTCGATCCCGGCGCGGCAGGATGAGATTCACGGTTGACCATGACGGGCGGGCGCCGGGCCAGGGCCCTTCGGCCCCGCGCCAGGCGCCGACTCCGGCAGCCTTCGCCGCTAGACCTTGACGATCATCACCATGGTGTTGCAGAGGTAGGTCGTGGACGCGAATCCTACGCCTTCCGAGTCGTTCACGGCCGTCGAGAAGATGTAGGTCGAGCCGGCCGTCAGGTTGAGCACGCCGGTCATGCCGTTGGTGACGCCGGCCGCGCCGGTGCCGTTGTTCTTCTGGTAGTGCCAGGAGCCGAAGTTGTCGTCGGTGCCGGCGTTCACGTTGTAGCCGGGGCGCACGCCCACGCCCGAGTTGGCCGGCAAGAGGTCAATCGAAGCCTGGACGTTGATCACGGCTCGCTCACCGACGCCGGCGACGTAGGCGGGGGTCTTGCAGACATACTGGAACGCGAATCCCACGAAGGCAGCGGAGCCGGAGCTGTTGACGTAGAGCGTGTTGACGACGCCGGAGATGCCCTGCGGACCAGCCACTCCAGCCGGCCCGGTCGCTCCGGCCGGTCCAGCTGTACCAGCAGGCCCCGCCGCTCCTGCAGGTCCGGCCGGGCCGGGCTCGCCCACCTTCCCCGCGCAGCCAGTGAGGATGGTCACCAGGGCCGCCACAGCGAGTACGCCCCTCAACTCGAATCGGTTCATTGAGTCCCCTTTTGAAGCGTTGGTCACCATGATGTAGTCAGGCGCCAGCGTCATCCGCAGCGAAATCCGCTGGCGGGCGACCGAAGGTCAGCTCGTAACGACACAGCTGGGATCGATCTTCGCCAGGGCTCCACTCCACGTCGCGGTGCGTCAGCGCAGCTGGAGCTGGCGCCGGAAGTCGAGCAGCTCCTTTCCGGCCATGGCGGCGAGGACCAGCCCGCCGAGGCCGAGGGCGATCACCAGGAAGTAGACCCCGAGCGCATTGACCCCGGCATCGGGCTGGCCGGCGCCCGTGGTGGTGACCGCGCTGATCCCGGCGAGGATCGCCCCGCTCCCAGCGAGTGAAGCCAGCGCCCCCAGCGAGAGCCAGATGATGTGCCTGGGAAGCCTGTTCGGACTGGACATGGCCACACCTCCTCGGCGCGAACGGCCCACGTGTGGATGACGCAGCTTCGCGCCGACTCCTCATCTTGCGCCCACCCCAGGCGCCGGGTCCATGCCATCTGGCGAGCATCGTCGGCGTGGCCACCGGAGCCCCGCGAGGGTCTACCGGGTGCGCCCCCCACCCCGCCCGGAGACCTTCGCATGCCTGGAGTCGACCACCCGCGGTCTCGCCTCGCCACCGTCGCCCTGCTCGCCTTCCTGGCGGCCTGCGGCGGCTCCAGCACGTCGCCGGTCCAGCCCCAGTACCAGCCGCAGATCGCCAACAACCCGAACGACTTCTCGTTCCAGCTGACCAACGTCCAGGACGGCACGGGGCAGCTGATCTACCTCTGGCAGAACAGCGGCACCGCCGCCAGCGTCGATCGCTCCTGCGCCAGCAGCGCCGGCGCCGTCTCATTGACGATGAAGGACGGGGGGGCGCGATCGTCTACTCGGGCGCGCTCAACGGCGTGACCGGATCGGTCGCCACCTCGACCGGCACGAGCGGAGCCTGGACCATCCAGGTGGACTTCGCCCACGCCTCCGGGACCATCAACTTCCGCTCCCAGATGCGCTAGCGCCCGCGCGCGAAGACCAGTCCGGTGCGGCTGGTCAGCTTGCTGGTGCGGGCCAGCAGGTCACGGGCCTCGTCGTAGAAGGCCTCGGCGTCACCGGCGGCCGCCGGGCCTGCCAGCTCGCCGATCCGGATCAGCAGGTCGCCGACGCGCAGCAGGTGCTGGTGGGCCAGCAGCAGATCGCGCCCCAGCCGCGCCCCCTGGCGCGTGTAGACCAGGCCGGTCTGGTAGAGCCGGGCCAGCGCCTTGCGGTTGAGCTCGTCGATGGCGCGAGTGCGGGCCTGAAATTCTCGCAGCCGCCGCGCCTCGCGGGCCGCGCCCAGATCGACGACCGGGAGATCGCGGGTGCTCTGCCTGGGTGCGGTGTGGGCGGCGGGCATCGACGCGCGGAAATGTAGGCACCGGCCGCCGCGGCGGTCAACGGGCTCCCGCCACCCCGCCGCCGCTCCAGCGGACGACGCGTTGAACTACGACAGCGCGGCGGTGGCCAGCGCCTTGATCTTCGCCAGCGCCGCCTCGAGGCCGGCCGGATCGGCCCCGCCGGCCTGCGCCAGATCCGGCTTGCCGCCGCCGGCCCCACCCACCAGCCTGGCGCCCTCCTTGACGAGGTCACCGGCCTTCACCTTGCCGGTCAGATCCCTGGTGACGGCCACCAGCAGCACCGCCTTGCCGTCCACCTCGGCGCCGAGCGCCACCACGCCGCTACCGAGCTTGTCGCGCAGCTTGTCGGCCAGCTCGCGCAGCGCCTTGGCGTCGCCTTGCACCTTGACCGCCAGGACCCTGGCCGAGCCGACCTGCTCGGCCTGCGCCGCGAGATCGCCCGACTGCGCCGCCGCCAGCTTTCCGCCGGCCTCCTCCAGCGCCTTCTCCAGCTCCTTCCCGCGGCGCTGGGCCGCCTCGACCTTGGCCGCCACCTCGAAGGTGCCGGCCTTGAAGAGCGCGGCGGCGTGCTTCAGCTCGTCCTCGATCTTCTGCGACAGCTCGACTGCGCGGGGCCCGGTCTGCGCCACGATGCGGCGCACCCCGGCCGCGATCGACTCCTCGCTGGCGATCTTGAAGTAGGCGATGTCGCCGGTGCGGCGCACGTGGGTGCCGCCGCAGAACTCCTTGGACGGGCCGAGCGTCACCACCCGCACCGTCTCGCCGTACTTCTCGCCGAAGATCATCATAGCGCCGGTTGTGCGGGCCTCCTCGATGGACAGCTCGGCGGTCTCGCCGCCGGTGTTCTGCCGGACCAGCTCGTTGACCCGCCGCTCCACCTGGTGGAGCTCCTCGCCGGTGAGGGCGCCGAAGTGTGCGAAGTCGAAGCGCAGCGCGTCGGGTCCGACCACCGAGCCGGCCTGCTTGACGTGCTCGCCGAGCGTCTCGCGCAACGCCAGATGGAGCAGGTGGGTGGCCGAGTGGTTGGCGCGGATGAGATCCCGCCGGGTCCTGTCGACGGTCAGCTCGACCCGGTCCCCGACGTGGATCTCGCCCTCCGCCACCTCGCCGTGGTGGGTCACCAGCCCGGGGACCGGGCGGTGGGCGTCGCTCACCTTCACGATGCCGCGTGGCCCTCCGATCATGCCGGCGTCGCCGAGCTGGCCGCCCGACTCCCCGTAGAAGGGGGTCACCGCGGTGATCACCTCGACGCGCTGGCCGCGCGCCGCCGTGGTCACCCGCACGCCCCCGGAGACCAGCGCGATCACCTCGCTGGTGGTCGCCTCGTCCTCGTAGCCGACGAAGCGGGTGGCCCCCAGCTCGGCGGCGATGGCCTTGTGCAGGTCGCCCACCGCCTGCTCGCCCGAGCCCTTCCACTCGCCGCGAGATCGCTGCTGCTCGAGCAGCCGCTCGAAGCCGGCTTCATCCACGGTGAAGCCCTGCTCCTCGGCGATCACGCGGGTCAGGTCGAGCGGGAAGCCGTAGGTGTCGGAGAGCATGAAGGCCAGGTCGCCGCCGATCACCTGGGCGCGGGGCTGCGGCATCGGCTGGCTTCCATGCGCGATGTTGATACGGGTGCTATCGATATGCGTCTCCAGGAGCGTCAGCCCCTTGTCGAGCGTGCGGCGGAAGCCCTCCTCCTCCTGCTGCGTCACCTTGCGGATGAAGGGCTCGTTGCCGGCGGTCTCCGGGTAGGCGGCCCCCATCTCCTTCAGGACCGCGCCGCAGATGCCGGCCAGGAACGGCTTCTCCAGCCCGAGCCGCTTCCCGTGCCGGATGGCGCGCCGCATGATGCGGCGGAGCACGTGGCCGCGCCCCTCGTTGCTGGGCAGCACGCCGTCGCCCACCAGGAAGGTGGTGGCGCGGGCGTGGTCGGCGATGACTCGCATCGAGACGTCGTCGGGGGCGTCGCTGGCGGCGTACTTCTTGGCGGCGACCGCCTCGATGGCGCCGATCAGGTTGCGGAACAGGTCGGTGTCGTAGTTGGAGCGCTTTCCCTGCGAGACCGAGGCCATGCGCTCGAGGCCGGCGCCGGTGTCGATGGAGGGCTTGGGGAGCGGCGTCAGCTTGCCGTCGGCGCCCCGCTCGAACTGCATGAAGACCAGGTTCCAGATCTCCAGCCAGCGGTCGCAGTCGCAGGCCACGCCCTGGCAGGCCTTGCCGACCTTCTCCTCGGCGCAGGCGATGTCGTTCCCCTGGAAGTAGTGGAGCTCCGAGCAGGGGCCGCAGGGGCCGGTGTCGCCCATGGCCCAGAAGTTGTCCTTGGCGCCGAGCTTGTAGATGCGCTCGACCGGCACCCCTTGCGCCCGCCAGAGCTGATGGGCCTCCTCGTCCCAGGGCAGCCCCCCCTCGCCGTTGAAGACGGTGGCGGCCAGGCGGGCCGGGTCGAGCCCGAGCCACTGCTGGCTGGTGACGAACTCCCAGCCCCAGGCCACCGCGTCCTTCTTGAAGTAGTCGCCGAAGGAGAAGTTGCCGAGCATCTCGAAGAAGGTGTGGTGGCGGGCCGTGAAGCCGACGTTCTCCAGGTCGTTGTGCTTGCCGCCGGCGCGAACGCACTTCTGCGCCGAGGTGGCCCGCGTGTAGTCGCGCCTCTCACGGCCGGTGAAGACGTCCTTGAACTGGACCATGCCGGAGTTGGTGAAGAGCAGGGTCGGGTCGTTCTGCGGGACGAGGGCCGAAGAGGTGACGCGGCGGTGGCCGCGCTCCTCGAAGAAGCGGAGGAAGGCTTCGCGGATCTGGGCGGCGGAGAGGGTCTTCATGGCGTTTGGGGGCCCGGCGGGGACTACGGCGGGGGTCTCCTGAGATAACAGAGGGGCGGGAGGGACGCCACCGTCCTCTCCTGGAGCGGCCGGCGCAGGATCGGCAGGTCCGGTAGACTCGCGCCGAAGCCTGGCCGTCGAGGGATCGGAGCCGTGACGTGACCACCCTGCCCCCAGTCATTCAGCGGCCCGGCCGACCGGAGCAGGCGTGCTGAGCCGCCAGGTGGTCATGGCCTCGGGCCTCTCGCTCCTGGCTGGCATCGCCGTCGGGGTCCTGGCCCGGAGCGCCCTGCCGCCCGCCGTCCAGAGGCCGGCCTTCGTGGAGCGCCGCGAGGGCGGCCTGCGCTTCACCAAGCCGCTCCTCGACTGCGACATCGGCCCGGGCGTGGTGGGCGACGAGGAGCTGCGGCCTTTCAGCCGGGCCATCGAGCGGGCCCTCGCCTCCCGCCCCGACCTGGCGGGCGGGGCCAGCGCCAGCGTCTACTTCCGCGAGCTCAACGACGGGCTCTGGTTCAGCATCGGGGAGTCGGAGAAGTTCGTCCCCGCCAGCCTCCGCAAGCTGCCCCTCCTGATGGCGCTCCTCAAGCAGTCCGAGCAGGGACCGGACCCGGCGCTGCTGGACCACGAGGTGACGCTGGCGCTCTCCCAGGACTACAACGCCAGCCAGAGCATCAGGCCCTCCAGGCCCGCCGTGGCCGGCCAGAGGTACACGATCCGTGAGCTGATGGTCCGCATGATCGTCTCCTCCGACAACAACGCCTTCGTGGCCCTGACCGGGGTGGTGGATCCGGCGGCGCTGGACGCCGTCTACGCCAAGCTCAGCATGCTCGACCCGCGGGCGATCGGGCCGGACGACTTCCTCACCGTGGAGACCTACGCCTCCTTCTTCAGGGTCCTGTACAACGCCTCCTACCTCGACCGGGGACGGTCGGAGTGGGCGCTCGAGCTCCTGGCCAGGTCCGAGTTCACCAGCGGGCTGGCCGCCGGGGTGCCGCGCGGCGTCGCGGTGGCCCACAAGTTCGGGGAGAAGTCCGAGGGCGGCGGCATGGTGCAGCTCCACGACTGCGGCATCGTCTACTACCCAGGCCACCCCTACCTGCTCTGCGTCATGTCCCGGGGCCGGCGGCTCGACCAGCTCGCCGAGGTCATCGGCCAGGTCTCGCGGCTGACCTTCGAGCTGGTCGACGCCCAGCACCGCGCCCCGGCCGTCCCCTGAGCGCTGGCCCGGGGCCCGCCGTGGCCAGTCTACCCAACCGGCCGGCGCAGCCGCAGCCGCCAGACCCGCTGCCCGGTCTGCAGGTAACGCTTCTCCCGGGTCGAGGGGAGCTCGTCGGCCGGCGCCTCGCAGAAGCCGCCCGGG
>JANYBC010000134.1 GCA_025360965.1 Anaeromyxobacter sp.
CCTGGTGGCGCGCTTCTCGCCGGAGGGGGCGGCCGTCTCGAGCCCGACCGAGCTGGCGTAGTCCGCCACGACGCCAGCGCCGTGCCAGGCCGACGCTGCGGCGCGCGCGGCCGGGAAGCCCTCGAGGTGCAGGCGCAGGCCGGGGAAGGCGCTGGGGCCGAAGGCGAGGAAGGTCCCGGTCATGCTGGAGACGCCGCCGTAGGAGAGCGTCCGCTGCGCTTCGCCGGAGGCGCCTGGATCGCGCCGATCAGGATGCCGCCGACCTTGTGCGCGCGGGCCTTCTGCAGGTCGGGGGCGCGCCGGGTCGAGACCTCTCCCCAGAGCACGCACTCGAAGCTCGCACAGAGCGCGCCCGCGAGCTGCGTGGGGAGGACCGACCTGGTCTCTCCGCTCACCGGCCCAACCGTGAGCCGGGGCGCAGCGAGCGCGACGCCCGGGACCGCCAGCCACGCTGCCACCAGCCACGCCGCCACCGGCCAGGCACGACCTGTCGCGCTGCGCATGAACGACCCCCCTTCAGCGATCCTCCCAGCAGTCCCCTCAGCGCCCCTGGACGCGGCCGCTTCGCGGCGAGAGCATGGTCCGCAGCAGGATGCCGAGGAAGCGCGGATCCTTCCAGAGATAGCGCCCCGCCAGCCGCCGCGGCTCCTGGAGCAGCCGGTAGAGCCACTCCAGCCCGGAGCGTGACATCCAGCGGGGCGCCCGCTGCACGCGCCCGGCGATGAAGTCGAGCGTGGCGCCGACGCCGATGGCCACCGCCGGCCGGAGGCGAGGGAGGGAGCGGTGGATCCAGCGCTCCTGCTTGGGCGCGCCGAGGGCCACCAGCACCAGCTGCGCCCCCGAGGCCCGCACCCGCTCGGCCACCGGGTCCTCGCCGGCCGGCCCATCGAGCGGGACCATCGGCGCGTCGAGCCCGACCACCCGCAGCCCCAGCTCCGCCTCGGCCCGGCGGGCCGCGATCTCCGCCGAACCGGGCGCGCCGCCCAGCAGGTAGACGCCCCAGCCCTCCCGCGCGGCTCGCTCCAGGAGCGGCCAGACCAGGTCCGAGCCGGAGATCTTCTCCGGGACCCGGGCGCCGAGCAGGCGCGAGCACCAGACCAGCGGCTGGCCGTCGGCGAGCGAGAGGTCGGCCTCGGCGTAGGCGGCGCGGAAGGCCGGGTCGTCCTCGGCCGTGACCACGTGATCGACGTTGGGCGTGAAGACCGAGCCGCCCTTGCCGGCGGCCACCAGCGCCGCCACGCGGTCGATCGCCTCCTCGAAGCTGAGCGCGTCGATCCAGAGGTGGCCGAAGCGCACCCGGGGCTGGCGGCTCGGCGCGGTCATCGCGGGCCGAGCTCTCCGAGGATGCGGAGCTTGAGGCCGCGCTCGACCTGCCAGCGCTGCGTGACCCGCCCGCCACGAAGCTCGAGCAGGGCGGCGGCCAGGAAGGAGCCGAGGATCACCAGGAATCCGCCCAGCCCGAAGATCTTGCGTGGGTTGGGGCCGAACGGATCCTTGGGCACCCGGGCCGGCCAGCTCACGTCGTAGCGGTACTTGAACGAGGCGCGCGCCGCGTCGAGCTCGAGCTGGGCAGCCCCCATCCGGTCGACCATCCGCTGGTAGCGCAGGCGGGCGTCCTTGACCCGCTCCGGCTCATCGGTGCTCGAGGTGACGGCGGCTCGCGGGACGTAGGGCGGCGGCGCGGGCTGGCCCCGCAGCCTGGCCTCCGCGGCCAGCCGCTCGGTGTAGTCCTTGCGGAGCCGCTTCTCGTCCTCCCGGAGGATGGCGATCTGCGGCGACTCCTGCGAGAGGGACTCGAGATCGTGGCGCAGGCCGATGACGATCGGGTGGGCCTCCGAGTAGACGCCGAGCTGGGCGTCGAGCTGCGACTGCAGCTCCATGAGGCGGCGGCGGCGGAACTCGTCCACGTCGCGGATGGCCCGCTCCTTGGCGTCGAGCTGCGACTTCAAGGTGACCAGCTCCTCGCTGGCCTGCGCCGGCAGCCCCGGCACCTGCCGGGTCGGCCCGGTCCCCTCGCCGGGCGGCGGCCTGGGTGGGTTGCGGCTGGTCTCGGCGATGGCGGCCCGCAGCTCAGCCCGCAAGGTCTCCACGCGGGCCTCCAGCATCGAGACGCTCTCGTCGATGGTGGTCACCTCCTGGAGGTGCCGGCCCTCCAGGAAGTTCTGCAGCGCGGCCTGGGCGAGCAGGAAGGCCTGGTTCGGCTCCGGCCAGTCGACCTGGACCACGATCGACCCCTCCTCGATCTGCACCTTGAGGGCCTGCTCCACGCGGCGCACCATCGCCTCCATGGGGTCGGTGTTCTCGGGCCCGGCCACCTCCAGGTGCAGCGCCTTCTGGATCCGCGCCAGCAGGCCGTCCGGCCCGGACTCGCCGCCGGGCGGTCGCGAGAAGTCGAGCTTGGCCTGCGACACCATCGCCACCAGGCTCTCCCGCCTGCGGATGAAGTCCTGCGCCGAGCGCGTCGGAGACTCGTCGAGCCCGGTGGGGCGGACGATCGACGGGAGCGCCTGCAGCCGCTGCGCCAGGATGCGGGCCTCGACCCGGTACATGGGCGTCCGCGACCGGTAGTAGACGACCAGGGTCGCCGCGCCGGCCAGCACCAGCAGGGTCACCAGCAGCCTGCGCCGGCCGACCGCCGCCAGCACGAAGCGCGCCCAGTCGAGGGGCGTGGGACCGCCGCCGCCCTCCTCATCCGAGCCATTCTCCTCACCCGGCAAGTCGAGCTCATCGTCGTGGGCGCCCATGACAGTCTCTTGAGGTTATCCCAACGGGGGCCGGGCGTCAGGGTACTTCGGGGCGGTGGGCGCGGCCGGCTGCGCTCGGCGGCGCACCCGCGCGCCGGCGCCGGTGCTAGGGTCCAGCCGCCGTGGCCGGGACGCTCGCCGTCGTCATCGTCAACTACCGGACCGCCGACCTGGCGGTGGACTGCCTGCGCTCGCTCGCCCCCGAGGTGGCGGCGCTCCCCGGCGCTCGCGTGGTGGTCGTGGAGAACGACTCGGGCGACGGCTCGGCGGAGCGGCTCACCGCCGCCATCGCCGCCGAGGGCTGGAGCGGCTGGGCCAGGCTCCTCCCCGCCGGGGGGACCCGCGGCTTCTCGGCCGGCAACAACGTGGGGCTCCGCGCGCTCATGGCCGCGCCGGCCCCTCCCGACGCCTTCCTCCTGCTCAACCCCGACACCGTGGTCCGCCCCGGCGCCCTGGCCGCGCTGCGGGGCCGGCTCGACGCCGAGGCGCGCGCCGGCATCGTCGGGAGCCGCCTCGAGGATCCCGACGGCGCGGTCCAGGAGTCGAGGTTCCGCTTCCCGTCGATCTTGAGCGAGCTCGACCGCGGGCTCCGGCTGGGGCTGGTCTCGAGGCTCCTCTCCCGCTGGGCCCTGGTCCTGCCGCGCTCCGAGCTCCCGGTCCGCGCCGGCTGGGTCTCCGGCGCCAGCCTGCTGGTCCGGCGCGCCGTCCTGGAGCAGATCGGCCTCATGGACGAGGCCTTCTTCCTCTACTTCGAGGAGGTCGATCTCTGCCGCCGCGCCGGCCGCGCCGGGTGGGAGGTCTGGTACGAGCCGGCGGCCCGGGTGGTCCACCTGGTCGGCAGGTCGACCGGGGTCGAGTTCTCCGACCTGGCCCGCCCGGTGCCGGGCTACATCCTCGAGTCGCGGCGGCGCTACTTCCTGAAGAGCCACGGCCGGGCCTACGCGATGCTGGCCGACCTCGCCTGGCTCTCCGGCCACCTGCTCTGGCGCCTCCGCATGCGGCTGCAGCGCCGCCCCGTCCAGCTCCCCGCGGGATCGCTGGGGCAGTTCCTGCGCCACAGCGCCCTCAACCTGCTGGTCGGGCGCTGAGCCGGTCAACCCCGGGCGACCGCCTCGCGCAGCAGCGCGCGCCGCCGCCCGCCCACCAGCTCCCAGGTGAAGTCCTGCGCCCGGACCCGCGCCGCCTCGCCGAGCGTCCGGCGCAGGTCGGCGTCGGCGGCCAGGCGGCGGATGGCGGCGATCCAGCCGTCGGTGTCGCCGGGCTCGAGCACCAGCCCCTCGCGCTGGTCCCGCACGAAGTCGCCGGCTCCCATCGGACTGAGCAGCCCGGGCAGGCCGCTGGCGGCCGCCTCGTAGCTCACCAGCGGGCTCCCCTCCTCCAGGCTCGGGAAGATGAAGACGTCGGCCGCCTGGTAGACCGAGGCCACGTCGGGGTTGAAGCCGAGCTGGACCACGTCCGGCCGCGCCAGCTCGGCGGCGCAGCGCCGCCTCACCTCGTCGTCGATGGCGCCGGAGAGGTGCAGCCGGCCGCGCACCCCGGCCCGGCTCCAGGCGTCGAGCAGGAAGGGGAGCCCCTTGCGAACGATGCCGCGCCCCACGAAGAGGAAGACCGGCTCCTGGCGGGTGGGGCGTGGCGACGGGGCCCCCAGCCTGGCCGGATCGTAGCCGTAGCTCGAGCGCAGGATCCGCTCGGAGGGGATCCCGGCCTCGAGCAGCGAGCGCGTCACCGGGGCGCCGGGGCTGAAGACGTGGTCCGCCAGGGCCAGCTTCTCCCGCTCCTCGGCCACGTCGGCCTCGGTGATGCCGTGGGTCGGCGGCAGGCCGAGCCGGGCGTACTCGGCGTCCAGGATGGGCTTCGAGGTCTGGCGGTGGCAGTTGATCCGCTCGACCACGATGCGGTGCCCCTTCTCCTTCACCCGCCGGTAGGTCTCGAGCCGGACAGCCGGCCAGAGGTAGACCACGTCGCCCGGGGAGAGGGCCGAGACGAAGCGGCGCTCCAGGATCGACTGGAGCGCGCCGCCCGAGGGCTGCAGGCGGTAGAGCGCCCGCGCCGCCAGCGCCGGGAGCGGCGTGCGCAGGTAGGGCCGCTCCACGCCCGGCGCCACGGCGGGCGCCCAGTACTCGACGCCCAGCTCCTCGGCCTGCATCCGATCGAGCACCGAGAGGCAAATGTGTGTGATGGCCCGGCCGGAGCAGTAGACGGGGTAGAGCGTCTGCAGCTGGAGGCGGCTCATGGCGGGTCCCGATGGTATATATCCGTTCCAGTTCCAGCCCGGAAAACCATCCTTGATCGTTTCAGCAACGCCTCAGCGAGACGATCGGTCGCCGCCGGAGCCGGTCCGCCGCCGGCGCTACTGCGTCATCACGCCTTGCCGGGACGAGGCCCGCTTCGCCCGCCGGACCCTGGAGGCGGTGCTCCGCCAGTCCGAGCCGCCGGCCCTCTGGGTCATCGTCGACGACGGTTCCACCGACGGGACCCCGGCCATCCTGGCCGAGTACGCGGCCCGCGTCCCCTGGATTCGCCTGGTCCGTCGCGGCGACCGCGGCGACCGGAAGGTGGGCGGCGGCGTCATCGAGGCCTTCTACGAAGGCTACGCCGCGATCGACCCCGGCGGCTTCGACTACCTCTGCAAGCTCGACCTCGACCTCGACCTGCCGCCCGGCTACTTCGCCGGGCTGATGGATCGGATGGAGGCCGATCCGCGCATCGGGACCTGCTCCGGCAAGCCCTACTACCTGGGCGGCGGCGGCCCGGAGGAGCCGGTGCCGTTCCCGCTCACCGGCCAGGGGCGCCAGGTCTCCGAGAAGATCGGCGACGAGAACTCCATCGGCGCCAGCAAGTTCTACCGCCTGGCCTGCTTCCTCCAGATCGGCGGCTTCGTCCGCGAGGTGATGTGGGACGGGATCGACGGTCACCGCTGCCGCCAGCTCGGCTGGATCGCCGTCTCCTGGGACGACCCCGGCCTCCGCTTCCTCCACCTGCGCCCCATGGGGACCAGCCACAAGAACTGGTGGAGCGGGCGCGCCCGGCACGGCCGGGGGCAGTGGTTCATGGGCACCAGCCCGATCTGGATGCTGGCCAGCGCCCTCTTCCGCATGACCCGGCCGCCGCGCCTGGTCGGCGGGCTGGCCATGCTGCAGGGCTACCTCGGCGCCATGCTGGCCGGCGCCCCGCGCTACGGCGACGACGCCTTCCGCCGCTTCCTGCGCCGCTACCAGCTCCGCTGCCTCTTCACCGGGAAGCGCCGCGCCACCGCCTGGCTCAACGCTCGCCAGGCCTCGGCCTGGGATCCGGCCCGCCAGCCCGGGCCGCCCCCCACCGGCTCGCCCACCTCCGGCTCGCCCCACTGAGAGGAAGCGCCCCGTGATCCCTCGCACCTGGAGCGGTCTGCGGCCGGCGGTGCGCGACCTGGCCGGCGCGCTGCTCCTCGGCGCGGGCCTGACGCGTCCGGAGCGATCGGCGCGCGACCTGCTCACCGTGGTCACGCTCCACCGGGTCCTCCCCGAGGAGCGGCTGGCCGCCTACCCCTTGCGCGCCATCGCGGTGAGCACCAAAGAGCTCGCCTTCCTGGTCGCCTTCATGCGCGAGCACTACACCTGCGCTCCGCTCTCCGAGGCGCACGGCCGCTGGGCCGGCGGGGAGCGGCCGCCGCGGCCCCTGGCGGCCATCACCTTCGACGACGGGCAGCTGGACAACGTCGAGCAGGCCAGGCCGGTGCTGGAGCAGGCCGGGCTGCGCGCCACCTTCTTCCTCCCGGTCGAGGCGGTCGACTCGGACCGGCTGCTCTGGCACGACCGGCTGGCCTATGCCGCCCTCCGGCTGCTGGAGCTGGACGGCGCGCGGGCCGCCGCGCTGCTCGGCCCCTTGCCCGGCAGCGACCATCGGGCCCAGGTGACGGGTCTGGTGGCGCGCAGCAAGGCGCTCTCCGACCCCGAGCGCTCCTCCCTGGTCGAACGGGTCGAGCGGGCCGCCGGCGGCGACGCCCGGCCGGCCTGGGACGGGATGATGCGCTGGGATCAGGTGCGGGCGCTGGCCGCCGCCGGGCACGAGATCGGCTCGCACTCGCTCTCCCACCCGCTGCTGCCCGGCCTCTCCGACCAGCGGCTCGACGCCGAGCTGGCCGGCTCCCGGACCCGGCTGGAGGCCGAGGTGGGGCGCCCCTGCCTGGCCTTCTGCTATCCCAACGGCGACTGCGACGACCGGGTGGTGGCCGCGGTGGCGCGGGCCGGCTACCGGCTGGCCGTGCTCACCGCCTGGGGGCCCAACCGGACCGGCGCCCACCCGCTCCGGCTCACCCGCTGCGACCTGCAGGGCCCGACCACGCGCGACCGGGCCGGCCGGCTCTCGGCGGCGCGGCTGGCGCTCCGCCTCCACCCGACCTTCGCGAGGCTGCTGTGAAGGTCGCCACCCTGGTGAGCCAGTACCCGGCCCCCTCGCACACCTTCATCCGGCGCGAGGTGACGGCCCTGCGCGCGCTCGGGCTGGAGGTGGAGACCTTCTCCATCCGGCCCGGCGCGCCGCTCTCGCCCGAGGATCATGAGGAGCAGGCGCGCACCTTCACGGTGCTGGCCGGCTCGCCGGCGGCGCTGCTCTGGCCGCTCCTCGTGATGCTGCTGCGGCGCCCGGGGCGCTGGCTCGCCGCCCTCGGGGCCGCGCTGTGCCACACCCGCCCTGGCCTGCTGGCGAAGCTCCGCGCCCTTGCCTACCTGGCCGAGGCGATGCGGCTGGCCCGCGAGCTGGAGCGGCGGGGCACGACGCATCTCCACGTCCACTTCGCCAACCCGGCCTCGGTGGCCGGCCTGGCGGCGGCGCGCTATCTCGGCATCCCCTGCAGCCTCACCCTGCACGGGCTCAGCGACTTCGGTGGCCCCGACGCGCCGCTGCTCCCCGGCAAGCTGGCCGCGGCCGCCTTCGTCGCCACCGCCACCGCCTGGGGGCGGGGCGAGCTGCTCCGCCTCGGCGCGGGTGCGGGCGCCGGCAAGATCACGGTGGTCCGCTGCGGCGTGGAGGTGGCGCGCCTGCC
>JANYBC010000138.1 GCA_025360965.1 Anaeromyxobacter sp.
CTCTGCCCCCATGTCCCTCCCCTCCTGACAATGACTCCCGCCGCATCACCGGGAGCACTTGGATGTCTCGCCTCACCCAACGACGCCTCGAAACCCTGAAGACCCTCGCCGACGCCACCGGTCGCCGGCGCGCGGTCACCATCTCCACGCGCCAGCCCGGCCTCGCCCGCGGTCCGTTCACCGCCTCGGTGCTCGGCTTCAAGCCAGACGCCGGCCGCTGGCTGGTTGCGGCACTCCTCCACGACCTCGGCTCGGTGCGCGTGCTCGACCTGGCCCTCATATCCGCCGCTTCCCCCACCAGTTCCCGTACCCGTCCCTCCCCGCCCGCCTTCGACGCAGCCGCCTTTAGTGGTGGCGCCTACCTGGGCTGGGGTGCCGCCGAGCACCGCGTCTTCTCGCTCCGCGCCGAGCCTGGCGACCAGGCCTGGCTGCAGGCCCTGCTTCCGGACGGTCAACCCGGCGAAGACTTACGCGGCAATGCCCTCGTCAAGCTCTCCGCCGCCCATGAAGAGCTGGTCCTCTCGCTCGCCTTATCGCTCGGTACGCCGGTCGCGGTAGACTCAGATCCGCCCATGCCCGCCCCCCGCGCCACGCCCAAGGACGACCCCGCCTCGGTCCGCTGCCTCCGCCTGGCCCAGTGGCTCCTCACCCAGGACGAGCCGGCCAGCCGCGCGCGCATCTACGCCGCCTTCCCCGACGAGTACCGCGGCAACGCCGCCGCCAAGGAGAAGAAGTTCGGCCGCGACAAGGCGCTCTTGCGCGACCTCGGCTTCGCGCTCGAGACGGTCGAGCTCGGCGGCCGCGAGGACGCCACCGGCTACGTGCTCGAGCCCCGCTCCACCATCCTCCCGGCGGTCGAGTTCACGCCCGACGAGGCCGCGCTGCTCTGGCTCGCCGGCACGGGCGCGCTGAGGCTCTCGGACCACCCGCTCCGCGACGAGCTGGAGAACGCGCTCCGCAAGCTGGCCGTCGGCGTCAAGGGCATGCCCCCGCGCGCCGCCGCCACCGAGGAGCTCTCGGCCGTCACCGACGTCGACGAGACGGAGCAGCGCAGGCACTTCGAGCTGCTCATCAAGGGGTGGAAGACGCGCAAGACGCTCACCATCGGCTACTGGCGGGCCGCAACCGGCGAGGTGGTGCAGCGCCAGGTCGACGTCTACGGCTGGGCCCTGCGCCGCGGCGAGTGGATCCTGGTCGGCCACTGCCACCTGCGCCAGGCGGTCCGCATCTTCTACCTCTCGCGCTGCCGCAAGCTGAAGAAGAACGGCGTCCGCGCTCAAGACCCCGACTACCAGATCCCGGCCGACTTCGACATCCGGCGCTGGTCGCGGCAGCAGGTCTGGGACTACGACGTCCACGCGCCATTGCCGGCCTCAGTCCGCTTCCGTGGCTCGCTGGCGCGCGTCGCCAAGCAGCTCCTGCCCGACGCGAAGCTCAGCACCGAGCCGAGCGGCGCCCGAATCGCCCGGCTCGAGGTCCGCAACCTGCGCGGCCTGGTCCGGCAGGCGCTCGCCTGGGGGCTCGAGGCCGAGCTGGTCGAGCCGGCCGAGGGACGCGCCATGGCGCGGGAGATCCTCGAGCGGGTGGTCGGCACTGCGCCGGGGGTGGCGCCGTGAGCGACCTCTCCCTGCAGCGGCTCCGCCGGCTGCTCCTGCTCATCCCGGTGGCCGCCCGCGCGGCGCGCAACGGCCGCGGCCTGTCGCTCGCCAGGGCGGTGGAGGCCTGCGGGGCCCGCAGCGAGGCCCAGGTTCGCGAGGACATCGCCGCGGTGCAGAGCGTCTGGGTCGATCCGAGCGGCGCCGAGGAGGCCATCGACCTCTACGTCGAGGACGACGAGGTGCAGGTCACCTACGCCCACCACTTCGGCACGCCCCCCTCCTTCTCCGTCGCCGAGGGGGCGGTGCTGCTCTCCGCGCTCGGGCCGTTCGAGCAGGGCGGCGGCCGGCCGGTCAAGGAGGCGATCCGCAAGCTGCGCAAGGCGGTGCCCGACTTCCTCCGGGAGGAGACCGACCGGCTGGCCAAGGGGCTCGACCTCGGCGAGAGGCCGCCCGAGCCCTGGGCACCCTCGCTGGAACAGGCGATCGCCCAGCGGCGCGAGACCACGCTCGAGTACCGCGCGGTGGCCGACGCCGAGATCGGCAAGCGGGTGGTCGAGCCGCGGCTCCTCTTCCAGCGCGGCGGGGCCTGGTACCTGGCCGCCTGGAACGTGGAGAAGCAGGCCGAGCACCTCTACCGGCTCGACCGGGTGGTCTCGGTGGAGCTCGGCGCCCGCGTCTTCGGGGCCCATCGCGGCCCGCCGGTGGCCCGCTACCTGAAGAAGGGGCTCTACTTCGAGTCGGGCGCCGAGGTCGACGTGGCGCTGCGCTTCACCGGGCTCTCGGCGGCGCTGGCCAAGGCGCGCCAGGCCGGGCGGGTCGAGGCGGACGGCGCGGTGGTGGTGAAGACCCGGGTGACGCCCGGGAACTTCCTGGTCGGCCAGGTGCTCGGCTATGGCGGCGAGGCGACCATCGACGGCCCCAAGGAGGCGATGGAACTACTGGAGAAGCAGACGAGGGAGCTACTTAGAATTTACTGTAAGGGCTAGCGGCTAACGCTGCGCTTTCATTGAAAGATGAAAGCCCGAAGGGGGAATCACCATGTCAAGGATGTAGCTAACTGGCCAAGCGTTCCTTCGTCGCTTTGATGAGGCGCTGCGCGAGAAGAGCCAGATGAGTGATGCCGTCAAGATTCGTGGCGGATCAAAGATGAAGCTGCGCGAGTATGGTTCACCCGAGTGGAC
>JANYBC010000178.1 GCA_025360965.1 Anaeromyxobacter sp.
CAAGGCCCGCGCCTTCTCCGAGGCGAGGCGCGTCCTCCGCAGGGGTGGCGCGCTGGTGTTCAACACCTGGGATCGGCTCGAGGAGAACGAGTTTGCCCTGGTCGTCACCACAGCGCTCGCTGGCCACTTCCCCTTGGACCCTCCACAGTTCATGGCTCGCACCCCGCACGGCTACTTCGCCCGGGAGGCCATCTCGGGCGACCTGGCGAGCGCAGGGTTCAGCGCGGCCCCGCACTTCGAGAAGGAGACGGCGCGGAGCCGGGCGCCGT
This sequence comes from Anaeromyxobacter sp., assembly GCA_025360965.1. Taxonomy (GTDB): domain Bacteria; phylum Myxococcota; class Myxococcia; order Myxococcales; family Anaeromyxobacteraceae; genus JADKCZ01. Next base: position 270 of record JANYBC010000178.1, read on the forward strand.
CGGCGCAGGTGGCGGCCATCGCCTTCTGCCAGGGGACGCCCATGCGGAGCGAGATCGAGGCCCGGGCCGCCGCCGGCCTGGCCGAAGCGACCGGGGCGTGCGCCACCGCCCTCGCCGCGCGCTTCGGTGACGGCCCGGTCGACGGACGGATGCAGGCGCACGTCGTCGTTGTCCGGAGCTGACCGGCGCGGCCCCGGCCCGGGCGCAGGTGGGCCGACCTGATGTCACACGAGCAGGCCCTGCGTGACTCCTCCACCCAGGAGGCTCCGCCATGACCCGATTCGCCCGTCTCGCCTGCGCCACGCTCGCTGCCACCTTCGCCGCCGAGCCCGCAGAGGCGCTCACCCTGGACCAGCCGGCGCCGGCCCAGGGCTGGGCTGCAGCGGAAGAGGTGGTGGCGCCCGCCAGGGATCGGGCGTCGGCCCGGGGCCCTCGCCCTACCACGTTCGAGTGGACGGCCACGCTCATGGGCGGTGGGTACCGGGGGCCGGTGCCGCGCGGCGACGCCGTGGCGCTCGAGCTCGGGGTGGGGCTCGGCTGGGCGAACTTCGCCCTGGGGCTGCGGGGCTCGATGGGCGTCATGGGCCGGGAGTCGGACTTCGGCCTGCGTTCCGGCGTGACGTTCCTCCAGTCGAACGGCCGCTACGGGATCACGCTCGGCGTCATGGCCCGCCGGGTCGAGTCGGTCACGGTCAGCTACCAGACCACCGACTGCGTCGCCATCTACTACTGTGGGACCGGCTCGAAGACCGCGACGTACGGTGGCGCCATGGTCGGCGCCTACCTGACCTTCACCAGCCAGCGGCCCTACGCGAATTGAAACCCCCCGGCCGGAGCACCGCGTCGTCGGCCGGGGAGCGCACCGCCCCTCGCTCCATGGCTCACGCCGAGAGCCACGCCTCGATCGTCGCGTAGACCTCCGGCCGGCTGAGCAGGTCGAGGTGGTCCATCCCGAAGCCGATCGACTGGTGATCGGCGGGGAACTCGAGCGTGAGCGCGGGATCCTGGTGACGGCCGAGCGCGCTGTCGACCGGGACCAGGCCATCGCTGGCCAGCGGGCCGCCAGCCTCGCGGAGCGTCCTGGTGGCGGCCATGGCGTAGCAGGCCACGCCGGCCGGCAGCTCCAGGCGGCCGGGGCGGTCGCCCGCGTGCGCGAAGCGGTCCCGACCCTCCCAGTGCTCATCGAGCACGTTGCCGAAGCGCAGGTCGGTGACCCCGGCGCTGCGGATCTTCCCGAGCCGCGCCAGCGGGGCGCTGTACCGGTTGCTGCCGAGGAGCAGGTCGACCCAGTGGCCGCCGCGCTCCAGCGGTGCGCCGTGGTGGGGCGAGCCGAGGCAGACCAGGCGACGCAGCCTGCGGCGCCAGGCGTGGCCGGCGGCCTCCCCGGCGTGGCAGGCGCTCCGTGCCACCAGCCCGCCCATGCTGTGGGCGAGGATGGTGAGCTCCTCGACCGGCGCGGGCCAGGCGGCGACCAGCCGCTCGAGCAGCCCGGCGAAGGCGCGCCCGTTGGTGGAGACGTGCAGGCCGGTGTTGTAGTGCAGGTGGACGGGCGTGAACCCGAGCGCCCGGGCCAGCGCCACGCCGTGGTCGTGCCCGAGCCGATTCCACTGCAGGTCATCGAGGCAGGAGCCGTGCACCAGGATGAGGAGCCGGCCGCCGACCCTGGGGAAGGCCGCGCGCAGCGCCGGCGCCTCCAGCGCCAGGGGGTGGCCGCCGCTGCGCAGCCGCATCTCGATGGCGAGCGGGTTGCCGCTGGCGGCCAGGTAGTCGCCGAGGACGCCGTTGAGCGCGGCCAGCACCGCCTGCCGGTCGGGCCCGGGGGCGCTCTCGCCGAGCAGGGGCGCGAGCCGGGCCAGGGCGCCGTCGACGCTGGCGCCCACCAGCCGCGTCACCAGGCGGATGCTCCCGTAGATCGGGCCGGTCAGGAGGCGGATGGGGCCGAGGAGCGGGCGGCCGAGGAGGTCGGGCCCGGCGCCGATGCCCTGCTGCATCGCCTCGACCAGGTCGGTCACGCTCCGGGTTGCCTCGACGGCGAGCCGGCTCGCGCCCCGGAGGTCGTCGACGGTGCTGCGGGTCTTCCTGGTCACCGGCTGGACGCTAGCGGCAAGCGGCGGCGCAACTCAAGTCCGGCCGGTGGCCCGCCGGGGAGGCCCGGGACCCTTCACCGCGGACGAAGCGCCAGCGCCACGCCGCCGAGTGACTCGATGCCATCGTGCACGCGCCACCAGAACCGCTTCAGGCTCTGGAGGCCGTGGCCGGAGCGGGACTCGAGAGAGCCAGGCGTCGGGTGAGCAGGCCCGACACGAAGGTCCAGAGCGCGGCGTGTTCAGCCGGGACATGTTCCCGGTCGAGCACGGCGAAGTCCTCGAGCGTCAGCAAGACCGTCGAGGTGCCGGCCGTGGCCTTGGCGAAGCCCTTCATGCCAGACGGGGCCAGGTAGACGATCTCTATGGGATCACCCGAATGATCGAACTTGCGAAGGTCCTTGCGGAGCTCCTCGTACTTGCCTGGGCTCTTGGTCGCACGCTCCACCAGCTCGAGTTCGTTGAGCAGGCGGGCCATGGGCGAAGGCGGCCTCCCGGGGACTGTGCGTTCAGCGGGGCGAACGCCGCTGCGAGCGGCCTGGTAGATGGCGTGCTGGTCGGAGTCGAAGGATCCGCGATCGGTCTTGAGCTCGAGGAGGATCCAGGCTCCCTTTCCGGTCCGATCGATGTGGAACAGGTAGTCCGCGTTCACGGTCAAGCCGGGCGGAGGCTCCCGCTTCGGTGGCTTGGTCGCCTTCTTTGGCTTTGGCCGCAGGCTCGCCAGGATCGGGAACTCGGGTGCGACCAGGGAGGCCGTGCCCTGGAGCCGCCACGAGAGGTAGGGCGCCAGGAACGGCGTCAGGAAGATGTCGAGCCGGCGCTCCAGCGCATACTTCGGGAAGCCCGCCCACTTCTCGAGGTTCTTGAAGATGGTGAGGACTGATTCGTTCAGGGGCATGGAGGGACCGTACCAGCAGCAGGAAGCGCTTGGGGAAGCAGGCCATGGCCCCGAACGGGCTCGGGTCAGGCCTCAGTAGTCGAAGTCCTTCGCTACCTGCTCCCACCGGACCGTACCGAGCGCCCGCTCGACGAGCTGGCCGATGGGAAGGTCGAGCGACTCGGTCCACCAGACCAGGACCAGCTCAGAGGCGGCGCCGGCGGCGGCCACCGGCTCCGAGACCAGCCAGGCGGCGCAGGCGACGGCGGGGAGGCGGTGGATGGGCTTTGACGGGCGGTGGACGACCACCGTCTCCGGCACCACCACGTAGGTGGCGCGTTCTCCCCAGCGCGCCTCCAGCCCCTTGATGAAGCTGGCGCAGAGCCTGGCGTCCCGCTCCGGCCGGGGCGCGCCCTCGATGACGCCGGAGTAGGTCTGCTGGAACGACAGGTCGGTCAGGCAGATGCGGCGATCGCCCCGCGTGAGGCTGGCCAGGCTGCTCGGATAGACGACCTCGGACTGGATGGTCATGGTGAAGCCAGCATCCGGGGGCGACGGACATGGCGCGCGCTCGACCACCTGGCGAAGACCATTGGCATCCCGGCGCCAACGTGCTGGAGTCGAGGCGTTCGTATGCAGCGGAGAAAGCCATGACCGCCAACAAGGAGCCGCGCGTCGAGATCGAGGAGCTCATCGGCGAGATCCAGACCGGGATCGCCAAGGCGCAGGAGCAGCTGAGCGCCGAGCAGATCCCGCTCCTCAAGTCGGTGACGCTCGATCTCGTGGCCGAGGCGCGGATGCGGATCGACGGTGGATTCGAGTTCATCGTCGTCACCCTCGGCGGGTACTGGGAGCGAGCCAGCTCCCAGGAGATCGAGGTGACCTTGAAGCCGCCCAAGCCGCCGAAGCTCCTGCGGAAGCGTCCAAGGCCCCGGCCGGGTGTGGCAGACCAGCTTGCGAACGCGATCGTCGCCGCGGGACGCGGTGTCCAGAAGGCGGGCTCGAACACGAACGTGCCGCTGGTCGCCACCGCGCTGAAGGTCGTCCTCACCTTCGTCGTGAGGGCCGGCATCTCGGCCGGACTGAAGTTCGAGCTCCAACTCGTGACGGCGAAGCTCGCGGGCCAGCTCGAGAAGTCGGCCACGCACCAGGTCACCGTGCTCTTCGAGGATCCCTGACGCCAGGGGCGGTCGAGGCCGCGCGGTATCGGGCCGCGCTCCCCGTCAAGAGAGGGCCCTGGCGAGCCCGCGCCGACGGCCCCCTCGTGTAAGTTGCCACGGTGACCGAAGCGCGCGGGTTCATCGTGGCGGCCTGGGAGGAGCGCGGGCGCGGCACGGCGCGGCGCATCCTGGCCACCGGGCGGCTCGAGGACGGGCGCAGCTTCGCGCTGGTGATGCCGGCGCCGGCGCCAGCGGTCCACGTGGCGGCGGCGGACGGGCCGCGCGCGCTGGAGGCGCTCTCACCCCTGGGCGCCGTCCTCGACGAGGTCCCGTGGGCCGACCTCGCAGGCGGTGCGCTGGCGCGACTCGAACTCCGGAGGGGAACGCTGGAGGAGGCGCAGCGGCGCCTGGCGGCCGGCGGGGTCGCGGTCCGAGGCCTCGACCGCGCCCGGGCCTCGGACGCCCTGCTCGCCCTCGGCCTGACCGGCCCGGTCGTCATCCGCGGCGAGCCGACGCCCGGCCGCCGCGTCGACCTGGTCTTCAGCGATCCGGAGCTGAAGCCGTCGGCCACCGCGCCCCCGCTCACCTGGCTCGCCCTCGACATCGAGACCGACCGGGCCGGCGCCCTCACCGCCGCCTCGCTGGCCGGCCAGAAGGGTCCAGGCGAGGTGCACTTCGTCGGGCCGCGCTTGTCGGATGCGGTCACCAGCCACCCGACCGAGGCGGCGCTCCTCGCCGCGCTGGCGGAGCGGCTCCGGGCCCGCGACCCGGACGTGGTCACCGGCTGGAACGTCATCGACTTCGACCTCCGGGTCCTGGCCGAGCGCTGCAAGGCGCACCGGATCCGCTTCGACGCCGGTCGCACCCAGGGTGACATGACGGTGCGGGCGCGGCCCGGGGGGCGGCACGCCGCCGAGATCTCCGGGCGGGCGGCGCTCGACGCCATGAGGCTCGTGCGCGCCTCGGGGCGGAAGCTGGACGACTACTCGCTCGACGGCGTGGCGCACGCCGTGCTGGGGGAGGGCAAGACCGTCTCGCTGCGCGGCGAGGCCAAGGTGGCTGAGCTGGAGCGGCTGCGGCGCGACGAACCGGAGCGCTTCTGCGCCTACTGCCTGCGCGACTCGGAGCTGGTGCTGGAGATCCTGGCCAGGACCGGCCTCGACGCGCTGACGGCGCGGCGCGCCGCCTTGACCGGCGTCTCGCTCGAGCTCGCCTGGACCAGCATCCCGGCCTTCGAGCGGATCTACGGCACCGCGCTGCGGGCGCGGCGCGTCGTGCCCCCCGAGCCGGGCGACGCCGAGGTCTCCGGGGCGGCCGGCGGCGTGGTGCTCGAGGCCGAGGCCGGGCTCTTCCCGAACGTGCTGGTCTTCGACTTCCGCAGCCTCTACCCCACGCTGATGCGGACCTTCCAGATCGATCCGCTGGCCCACGCCCGCGCCGAGGCGAGCCCCTCGCCCCGCGACCTCATCGCGCCCAACGGCGCCCGCTTCGAGCGCGGGGAGGGGATCCTCCCGGCCATCCTGGCGAGGTACGCGGTGGAGCGGGAGGCGGCGCTCGCGGCCGGTGACGAGACCGCGGCCTACGTCTACAAGATCCTGCAGAACTCCTTCTACGGCGTGCTCGGCGCCACCGGCTGCCGGTACGCCCGCACCGAGCTGGCCGGCGCCATCACCTCCTTCGGCCAGCACTTCCTGCGGTCGGCGCGCGACTGGTTCGAGGCGCGCGGGCACCACGTCCTCTACGGCGACACCGACTCGGTCTTCGTCCTGTCGAACCTCGACGACGCGGCCGGCCACGACGCGCTCTCCCGGCTCGGCGGCGGCCTGGCCGCCGACCTCAACCGGCACCTGGCCGAGCGGATCCGGCGGGAGTTCGACGTGGAGTCGCACCTGCTGATGCGCTGCGAGAAGGCCTACCGGCGCTTCTTCATCCCGCGGCTCAAGGGGGACCAGAGCCTGGACGGCCGGGGGCGCGGCAAGGGATACGCCGGGCTGCTGCTGGCGGCCGACGGCGCCACCGAGGTGGAGGTGCGCGGCATGGAGGCGGTCCGCAGCGACTTCACCCCACTGGCCCGCCGCTTCCAGGTGGAGCTGCTGCGGCGGCTCTTCGCCGGGGAGGGGGAGGAGGCGCTGCGGGGCTACTGCCTGGAGGTGGCCGGCCAGCTGGCCCGCGGCGAGCTCGACGCCGAGCTGACCTACCGCAAGGCGCTCCGCCGGGCGGCCGAGGACTACGACTCGGCCACGCCGCAGGTCCGGGCGGCGCGGCTGCTCGGCTGGACCGATCGCCGCGGGCGGATCGACTACGTCATGACCCGCGCCGGCGCCGAGCCGATCGAGGCGCGCAGCGGCGCTCCGCTCGACCACGCCCACTACCGGGAGCGGCAGCTGCTGCCCATCGCCCTGTCGATCGCCTCGGCCGCCGGCATGTCGGCCGACGGGTGGCTCGGCGAGGAGGGGCAGCTGGGGCTGTTCAGCCCCCGGCCGCCGCCATCAGGAAGGTGAGCCGGTCGCCGTCCTCGAGCGGGGTCTGCTGGTGGCGGGCGTGGTTGATGAGGACGCCGTTGACGGCCAGGTTGGCCACCCGGGTCAGCCTGTCGAAGGTCTCGACCTGGCCGGCGAAGCGCTCGCGGGTCAGGCGCACCGCCTCGGCCACGGTGGCCGCCCCGTCCAGCTGGAAGTGCCGGGCGCCCAGGGTCTTCGACAGGTCGTAGGTCAGCTCGACGGTGATGCTCATGTGCGCACCTTGAGCCGCGCCAGCGTCTTCCTGGTGGGGACGCCGCTGGCGTCCCAGCCGCGGAGCTCGTAGTAGCGGGGCAGCAGCAGATGGAGGGGATGGCCGGCGGTCTGGTGGGCGAAGAGGGGCTCGTTCAGGATCCGGGGGGGCAGGGTGTCGTCCTTGGCGGTGAACCCCTCCCGCAGGTTGTAGATCCGCTCCAGGTTGAAGATCCGCTCGCCGATCTCCTGGAGGTGGCCGGAGCTGTAGGTCCGGCCGGTCGCGAAGGTGAGCCACTTCTCGAACCAGAGCAGGGGGAAGGCCTTCAGCCCCATGATCCAGCGGTAGAGCGGCCCGCTGTGCTCGAAGAGCGTGGCGATGATCCGGTAGCGGAGGCTCTTGGGATTCATCCGGTGGACGGCGGCCGGGATGACTCCGTAGGTGGTGAAGATGCACATCACCATCGAGTTGATGGCGCAGGCCAGGTTCTGCTGCACCACCGGCAGCTCCGCCTTGAGGTGGAGGCTGTGGGGGTTGATGGTGAGGGGGCCGGTCGATTCCATGTACATGCTGGCGCCCTGCACGTGGCAGCCGCCCCGGTTGGTGGTGGCATACTCGACGCCCTGGGCGTAGGAGCCGCGGGGATCGTAGGCCGACAGCTCCAGCCCCTTCACGTGCATGGCGAACTCGGCGCCGCCGTACTTCTCGCTCAGGCGCTTCACGCCCTCGGCCAGGTCGTTGCCCAGCCCGCGCCGGTGGGCGATGTCCTTTATCGCGACGCTCACGGCCGCGGCGTCGCCGAAGGCCAGGTCGGTGATGTCGAGGTTGGTGCCGAGGAGGGCGGCGGTCTCGTACTCGGGCCCCTTGACCCGGCCCTTGCCCTCCACCTCCACGTCCCGGCCACAGGCCACCGGGCAGTGCACGCAGCTCGACTTCACGCCCACCAGGCCGTGGCCCTCCAGGTACTCCCCGGAGAGCTTCGTGCCGTCGGGGTGGTGGCCGCGCTGGAAGTTGCGGGTGGGGAGGATGCCGCGGGCGTTGGTGGTGTTGACGATGCCCATGGTGCCGTAGCGGCGCAGCTTCTCGCCCATGACCGGGTGCTCCCGGAAGCGCTGCCGGAGCCCCTTGGTGTAGGCCTTGAACTTCTCCTCGTGCGCCAGCTCCAGCGCGCGGGTGCCGTCCACCGAGATGGCCTTGAGCCGCTTGGAGCCCATCACCGCGCCCACGCCGGAGCGCCCGGCGATGCGCTCCGCGGAGACGATGCCGGCGTAGCGCACCAGGTTCTCACCGGCGGGGCCGATGACGGCGTGGTGCCCCTTGCCGAGGGCCTCCTGGGTGGCGTAGGTGCCCCGGCCCAGAGGTCGGTGGCGTCGAGGAAGGCGACCGTGCCCTTGTCACCGTCGATGTCGAGCCGCAGGGGCGTCGCCGACTGGTTCAGGACGATGAGCAGGTCGATGCCGGCCTTCTTCATCCCGAAGGCGAAGGGCCCGCCGCAGGCCGCGTTGCCGATGCCGCCCGTGAGGGGGCTCTTGCAGACCACGGCGAAGCGGTTGGACTGGGGCGCCTGGGTGCCGTTGAGCGGCCCGGTGGCGAAGATGAGCGGGTTCTGCGGCCCCAGAGGATCGATGCCGGGGGGCGTCGAGCCGCCCCTCGCGGCGCGTCCCCCTCCAGGTGCGCCCGACGACCGTTGTATACATCGACGGCACAAATCCGGTAAAACTGCCTTCGATGTTCCACCGACGCCTCCAGCCGCCGACCCGCTCCTTCTTCCTCCTCGGTCCTCGTGCCACGGGGAAGACCACCTGGCTGCGCCAGCACTTCGGGAAGGCGCGCTGGTTCAACCTCCTCCAGGAGGAGGAGTGGTCCCGGCTGCTGCGGGAGCCTGGCCTCTTCCGCCAGGAGGTCGAAGCGCTCCCGGCCGGAACCTGGGTGGTGGTGGACGACGTGCAGCGCCTCCCTGGGCTCCTCTACGAGGTCCATGACCTGCTCTCCCACGACGCCAGGCGAGTCCGCTTCGCGCTGACCGGCTCGAGCGCCCGGAAGCTCCGCTCCCGCGACGTGAACCTGCTGGCTGGGCGGGCGGCGAGCCGACGCTTCTTCCCGCTGGTGGGTGCGGAGTTGCCAGGCGGCACGCCGGTGGATGACCTGCTCAGGTTCGGCGGCCTGCCGGCGGTTCGCAGCGAGCCCCAGGCGCGTGGCCGGATCGAGCTGCTGGAGGCCTACCGGGACACCTACCTGGCGGAGGAGATCCGCAACGAGGGTCTGGTCAGGAGCCTGGATGGCTTCTCCCGCTTCCTGGAGGTGGCCGCGCTGCTCAACGGGCAGGTGCTCAACGTGAGCGGCGTCGCCCGCGACGCCGGCGTCTCACGGACCACGGTGCAGGGGTTCTTCGAGGTCCTCAGCGACACCATGATCGGCAGCCTGTTGCCGGCCTGGCGACCCCGGGCGCGGGTCAAGGAAGTGGCCAACCCGAAGTTCTACCTCTTCGACACCGGCGTCGCCCGGACGCTCTCGGGCCGTCTGCGCGACCCCCTCCACGCCACCGAGCGAGGCCCGCTCCTCGAGGCCTGGGTGCTCCACGAGGTCCGGGCACACCTCCACGATCACGACGTCGGCGGAGAGCTGGCCTACTGGCGCCTCCCCTCGGGCCTCGAGGTGGACCTGGTCTGGCAGCGCGGGGATCGCCGGGTGGGCATCGAGGTGAAGGGATCGGAGCGGTGGCGGACCGAGGACGGCGCCGGCCTGCGGGCGCTCGACGAGGCGGTCGGCCTCGACCGGCGCCTGGTGGTCTACCTGGGCGATCGGCGGCTGAAGGACAAGGGGATCGAGGTGTTGCCGTTCTGGGAGTTCGTCGGGGAGCTGGAGCGGCTCCTCCCGGCCTGAGAAGATCCCAGTGTCACAAGACCTCCCCCTCCTGCGTTGACCTCCTGAACGCCTCAACGACGACAGGAGCCACGCCATGAAGACCGCCACCGCCTCCGCCCTCGCCCCGCAGCCCGCCTCCAGCGCCGGGGGGCGGCTCGTAGCCCTCGACGGCCGCGCGCTGCCGCTGCTCGGCACCCGCCTGACCGCCACCGCCGCCGGCGGCCTCTGCCGCGTGGTGCTGGAGCAGCGCTTCAAGAACAGCCACGCCGAGCCGCTCCACGTCAGCTACCGCTTCCCGCTGCCGCACGACGGCGCGGTGAGCGGCTTCGCCTTCCGGCTTGGCGAGCGGCGCGTGGTCGGCGAGGTCGACAAGCTCGCCTCGGCCCGCGCGCGGTTCGAGGAGGCGCTGGTAGAGGGGCGGACCGCGGCGCTGCTGGAGCAGGTGCGCGGCAGCGTCTTCAGCCAGGAGCTGGGGAACGTGCCGCCCGGCGCCGAGGTGGTGGCCGAGCTGACCATCGACCAGCGGCTGGCCTGGCTGCCCGAAGGGGCCTGGGAGTGGCGCTTCCCGACCGCGCTGGCGCCCCGCTACCAGGGGGCCGAGGGGCGGGTGCCGGACGCCGGCCGGCTCGAGGTGGCGGTGGCCGACGGCGAGGTGGCGGCGCGGCTGCAGCTCTCGCTGGCCGTGAGCGACCGGCTCGCGGCCCGTGGCCTGCTCAGCTCGCCGACCCACGCGCTCCAGCTCCGCACCGAGGGTGGCGCCGCCTGCGCCGGCCTGCAGGCCGAAGGTGGCGCGCCGCTCGACCGCGACGTCGCCGTCCGCTGGCCGGTCGCCACCGCCGAGGTGGGCGTGGCGCTCCAAGTCTGCCGCCCCGGAGGGAAGAGCCGGGTGGCCGGGCGCGCCTTCGGGCTGCTCAGCATGGTGCCGCCGCGGCCCGAGGCGTTGAAGGCGCTGCCGCGGGATCTGATCGTGCTGCTCGACACCAGCGGCTCGATGAGCGGCCGGCCGCTCGACCAGGCGAAGGCGCTGGTCGGGGCGCTGATCGGTTCGCTCACCGAGGCCGACACGCTCGAGCTGATCGAGTTCTCCACCGCCCCGCGCCGCTGGAAGTCGAAGCCGGTGACGGCATCGCTGAAGGCGCGCACGCAGGCGCTGGCCTGGCTCGCGGCGCTCGACTCCGGCGGCTCGACCGAGATGACCGACGCGCTCTACGAGGCGCTGGAAGGGCTCCGCGCCGAGGCGCAGCGGCAGGTGGTGCTGGTGACCGACGGCGAGATCGGCTTCGAGGCCGAGATCGTCAAGACCATCATGAGGCGGCTCACGCCCGGGTCGCGGCTCCACACCGTCGGTGTCGGGTCGAGCGTCAACCGCTCGCTCATCGGGCCGGCGGCGCGGGCGGGCCGAGGCGTGGAGGTGGTGCTCGATCTCGACGAGCCGGCCGACGCCGCGGCGGCGCGGCTGCTGGAGCGCACCGTGGCGCCGGCGGTGACCGAGCTGACGGTGAGCGGCAGCGCGCTTGTGACCTACGCCACGCAGCGGCTGCCCGACCTGTTCGGCGGGGCGCCGGCGCTGCTCTCGCTGGAGCTGGCGCCTGCTGGCGGGACGCTCACGGTCACTGGCCTGACGGCGGCGGGGCGGTTCGAGCGGACGCTCGCCGTGGCGGCCAAGGACGTGTCGGTCGACGACGCGGCGGCCGGCCACGATGCAGCCGGCACCGGCGCGATCGCGGCGCTCTTCGCCCGGGAGGCGGTGGAGGAGCTGGAGCTGCTGGTGGCGGCCAGCGACGGCGACGCGGAGCACGACCTGGCGATCGAGCGGCTCGGGCTCGAGTTCCAGATCTCGACGCGGCGCACCTCCTGGGTGGCGATCTCCGACACGGCGCTAGTTGACCCGCGCAAGCCGACCCGGCGCGAGACCATGCCGCAGCAGCTCCCCTGCGGGATGTCGGTGGAGGGGCTGGGGTTGAGGAGCTGCTCGTCGAAGGTGATGATCGATGAGATGCGCGTCATGGCCTCCGGGTGCTCCGTGGATGAGCTGGACGACACCACGCGGATCTCCGAGCCGTCCGAGAAAGTCGCCATTGAGGAGATCTTGGCGAGCGTTCGCCTGCGGTCCGTGCGCAAGCCGTCGGCGGCGCCACCGCCCAGGTCGCCTTCCCTGGTTGGCGGCGCCAAGAACGACCTCCCCAGGTCGAAGGGGCGGGTCAGCCCGCTCCGTTGGGTGGCGGCCCGGCTGATGCTGCACCGCGACGACCGGCTAGTGGTCGAATTCGTGGTCCCCGAGGACCGGTTCGACTGGAGCCCGGGCACCCATGTGCGGGTGAGGCTGGGCCTCGGCCGGATGGTGGAGGTGGAGGTCGACCCGGCGGCCACCACCGCGCCGGGCGAGCTGGACGGCGGCACCACCGTGCGGCTGGTGCTCCGGCTGGAGCGGCCGCTGGTGAGCGACCAGGTGCCGGTCGGCGTCGAGCTCTCCGACGCTTCGCTCGAGCTGCTCTTCGTTCCCGGGAACACGTAGCCGACCATGACCGACCTCGACGTCCACCTGCAGGCGATCGTGAACGGCGACAAGGCGGCCTTCGGGCGCTGGGTCGCAGGAGCGGAGGCGACCCTGCGCGGGAGCCTACGCAGCTTCGCGGCGTGCGTGGACGTCGAGGCGGTGG
>JANYBC010000189.1 GCA_025360965.1 Anaeromyxobacter sp.
GGCGAAGTCGAGGGTGCGCGGGTAGGCGCTGGCGCCCACCACCAGCACCTTGGGACGGTGCTCGCGGCAGAGCTTCGCCACCTCGTCCATGTCGATCCGCTCGTCCGACTGGCGCAGCCCGTAGGGGAAGACCTTGAAGAGCCGCCCGGAGAAGTTGACCGGGGAGCCGTGGGTGAGGTGGCCACCGAAGTTGAGGCTCATGGCGACGATGGCGTCGCCGGGCTGGGCCAGGGCGAAGTAGGCGGCCATGTTGGCCTGCGACCCGGAGTGCGGCTGGACGTTGGCGAAGCCGGCGCCGAAGAGCTGCCTGGCGCGGTCGATGGCCAGCTGCTCGACCTGGTCCACCACCTCGCAGCCGCCGTAGTAGCGCTTCCCCGGGTAGCCCTCGGCGTACTTGTTGGTGAGCGTCGAGCCGGTGGCCTCCAGCACGGCCGGGGAGACGAAGTTCTCGCTGGCGATCAGCTCCAGCCCCTCGGCCTGGCGGCGGGTCTCCTCGCGGATGAGGCGGAAGATCTCGGGGTCGGCCTCGGAGAGGCGGGCGGTGGGCATCATGGTGGAACTCCTGGGGGTTGCGCCGGAGGCGCGTTCATAACGCGCCGGGCCGTGGAACGGCAACCGCGCAGTCAACGCCGGTCGAGGGCGTCGAGCTTCTCGACCCGGCGGGCGTGGCGGCCGCCCTCGAAGGGCGTGGCCAGGAAGGCCTCGACGATGGCGGCGCCCAGCCCGGGGCCGGTGACCCGCTCGCCGAGGCAGAGGACGTTGGCGTCGTTGTGGGCCCTCGCCATGCGCGCCTCGTACTCGGTGCGGCAGAGGGCGGCGCGGACGCCGGGGAGCTTGTTGGCGGCGATGGAGATGCCGATCCCGGTGCCGCAGACCAGCAGGCCGAAGCGGGCCCGGCCGGCCCCGATCGCTTCGCCAACCCGGACCGCGAAGTCGGGGTAGTCCACGCTGTCGGCGGTGAAGGGGCCGAGGTCCTCGACCTCCACCCCGCGGGCGCGGGCCGCCTTGATCCCCTCGGCCCGCAGGTTGAGCCCGGCGTGATCCGAGGCGGCGACCATCTTGTCGGCCATCTGCATCCCCCGGGCGCGGCGCGCCCTCACTCGACCTGCAGCTAGACCTTCTTGAAGATCAGCACGGAGTTGGTGCCGCCGAAGCCGAAGCTGTTGGAGGCCACCGCCGTCATCACCTTCTCGCGGGCCACGTTGGGCACCACGTCGAGCCGGCACTCCGGGTCCTGCTCCTCGACGTTGATGGTCGGTGGCACGATGCCCCGGTGGAGCGCCAGCACCGTGACCACCGCCTCGAGGCCGCCGGCGGCGCCCAGCAGGTGGCCGGTCATCGACTTGGTCGAGGAGACCACCAGCCCCTTGCGGGCGTGGTCGCCGAAGACCGAGTTGATGGCCTGGCACTCGGCCACGTCGCCGGCCGGCGTCGAGGTGCCGTGGGTGTTGACGTAGCCGATCTGCTCGGGGTTCATCCCGGCGACCCGCAGCGCCATCTTCATGGCCCGGGCGCCCCCCTCGCCTCCCGGCGCCGGGGTGGTGACGTGGTAGGCGTCGGCGGTGGCGCCGTAGCCGGTCAGCTCGGCGTAGACGCGGGCGCCGCGCTTGCGGGCATGCTCGTACTCCTCGAGGATCAGCAGGCCGGCCCCCTCGGCCGCCACGAAGCCGTCACGCCCCTTGTCGAAGGGCCGGCTGGCCTTCTCCGGCGCGTCGTTCCGCTCCGACATGGCGCGGGCCGCGCAGAAGCCCCCCACGCCCAGCGGCGTGATGGTCGCCTCGCACCCGCCCGCCACGATCACGTCGGCCAGGCCCCGCTCGATGTAGAGCAGGGCGTCGCCGATGGAGTGGTTACCGGTGGCGCAGGCCGAGACGGTGGAGAAATTCGGACCCTTCATCCCGTAGCGCATGCTGATCTGCGCAGGCGCCAGGTTGATGATCAGGCTGGGGATGAAGAAGGGGCTGATGCGCTTGACGCCCTTCTCCCTGAGGATGTCGCGGTTCTCCTCGATGGTGCCGAGGCCGCCGATGCCGGCGCCGACGATGCAGCCGACCTGCTCGGGGTCCTCCTTGGACATGTCGAGGCCCGCGTCCTTCACGGCCATCTCGGCGGCGGCCAGCGCGAACTGGATGAACCGGTCGTTCCGGCGCGCCTCCTTCTTGTCCATGAAGTCGCCGGGCTCGAAGTTCTTCACCTCCCCGGCGATCCGGGTCGGGTAGGTCGAGGCGTCGAAGAGGGTGATGGGGCCGATGCCGCTCCGCCCCGCCACCAGGGACTGCCAGGAAGGCTCCACGCCGATTCCGACGGGAGAGACGAGGCCCAGCCCCGTGACCACCACGCGACGCCTGCTCATCGAACGCACCTCACCATGAGGTTGAAGGCCCACCGCGGAGCGCGGTCCAGCCACGCCCCCTTCCCTGAACTCCGCCGCCCCGGGACCGGCCCGGGGCGCCGCCACCGCCCCTACTTCTTGTGGGTGGTGATGAAGTTGACCGCGTCCTGCACGGTCTTGATGTTCTCGGCCTCCTCGTCGGGGATCTCGACCTCGAACTCCTCCTCCATCTGCATGACCAGCTCGACGATGTCGAGCGAGTCGGCGCCCAGGTCGTCGATGAAGCTGGAGGTGATCTTGATCTCGTCGGCGTTGACGCCGAGGTTCTCCGCGATGATGGCCTTCACCTTCTGCTCGATGGTCGCCGACATGGTGCTTCCTCCTGGTTGAGGGGACTGCTGCTGCTTCACGAATCCTTCCGGTGATCGGCCCGGCGCCGTGCCGCGGAGCGCCCGCGGCTACATGTACATCCCGCCGTTGACCTTGAGGACCTCGCCGGTCACGTAGGCGGCCTGGTCACTGGCGAGGAAGCAGACCGCGTTGGCGATGTCCTGGGCCGTGCCGAGGCGCCCCAGCGGGATCGACTCCATCATCCTGGTGCGAGCCGCCTCGGGCAAGGCCGACGTCATGTCGGTGTCGATGAAGCCCGGGGTGACCGCGTTGCAGCGGATGTTACGCGAAGCCAGCTCGCGCGCGACGCTCTTGGTGAGCCCGATGAGCCCGGCCTTGGTGGCGGCGTAGGCCACCTGGCCGGCGTTGCCCATCTCGCCCACCACCGACGAGAGGTTGATGATGGCCCCCCCTCGGGCCTTCATCATGGGGCGGGTCACGGCGCGGGTGAGGTTGAAGGCCCCGGTCAGGTTGACGTCGACCTGGCGCTTCCAGTCCTCGTCCTTGAGCCGCATCAGCAGCTGGTCGATGGCGATGCCGGCGTTGTTGACGAGGACGTGCAGCCCGCCGAACTCGGCCACCACCCCCTCGACCGCCTGGCTGCACGCGGCCGGGTCGGAGATGTCGAACCGGTAGAGCTTCGCCTTGGGGGCGCCGGCCGCCTCCACGAGCTGGAGGGCCTCCTGCGCCGCGGCCTCGTTGCCGGCGTAGTTGAGCGCCACGCTGGCGCCCCCCTTGGCCAGCGCCACGGCGATGGCCCGGCCGATGCCGCGCG
>JANYBC010000214.1 GCA_025360965.1 Anaeromyxobacter sp.
CGCCCCAGCACGAGGCCGTTCTCGCGCATGGCGCGGGCCATCCCCGACATGATCAGCCCGCAGAGCATGGGGCAGTCGTAGTAGACCAGCGTCCGCCCACGCCCAGTTCTGGAAGTCGAAGGGGGCCGACTCGACCACCGCCGTCGACGTCGCGCCGGCGATCCTCGAGGAGGTGCGCGTCGACGAGCAGCTCGGCGCCCAGCTCCCGCTCGACGCCACCTTCACCGACTCCGCCGGCCAGCCGGTCCGGCTCGGCTCGGTCTTCGCGCAGGGCAAGCCGGTGGTGCTGGCGCTGGTCTACTACGACTGCCCCATGCTCTGCGGGCTGATCATGTCGGGGATGGCCCGCGCCATGCGCGAGAACGGCCTCGTGCTGGGGCGTGACTTCACGGCGCTCTCCATCTCCTTCGCTCCGGAGGAGAAGCCGGCGCTGGCCCGCGAGCGGCAGCGCGGCTACCTGCAGTCGATTGGCCTCACCGAGGACTCGGGCGGCTGGCGCTTCTGGGTCGACCGGGCCGGGGCCGCCAGGCGGGTCGCCGACGCCGTCGGCTTCCACTACGCCAAGGACGGCGCCACCGGCGAGTGGGCCCACATGGCCTCGATCTTCGTCCTCACGCCCGATGGCAAGGTCTCCCGCTACCTCTACGGCATCGAGTTCCCGGAGAAGGACTTCCGGCTCTCGCTCGTCGAGGCGGCCGGCGGCCGGGTCGGCACCAGCTTCGACAAGCTCATCCTCACCTGCTTCCGCTACGACCCCGCCTCGCGCAAGTACCAGCCCTTCGCCTTCGGCATGCTGCGCCTGGGCGGCGTCGCCGCGCTGCTGGCGCTGGGCGGGCTGATCGCCGGGCTGGTCTGGCGCGAGCGCAGGAAGGCGAGGCCGACGGCATGAACGAGTTCCTCCGCAAGCTGCTCTTCCTCCCGCCGCAGCTCTCCCAGCACGCGCGCGACGTCGACGGGCTCCACTTCTTCGTCATCATCACCACCATGGTGGCCGGCCTGCTCATCTTCGCCACCGCGCTGGTCTTCATGATCCGCTACCGGCGTCGGCAGGAGGGGGAGTCGACCCCCGAGGTCCAGCCCAAGCACTGGCACGAGGCGGTCTTCGTGGGCGTGCCGCTGGCCTTCTTCCTGCTCTGGTTCGCCATCGGCTATCCCCAGTACGTCGAGACCACCCAGCCGCCCCCCGGCGCCATGGACGTCTTCGTGCAGGGCAAGAAGTGGATGTGGAAGTTCGCCTACCAGGGCGGCCCCTCCTCGCTCGACGTGCTGCGGGTGCCGGTGGGCCGGCCGGTCCGGCTGCTCATCACCTCGCGCGACGTCATCCACTCCTTCTACGTGCCGGAGCTGCGGCTCAAGCAGGACGCGCTCCCCGGCCGCTACACCCAGACCTGGTTCCAGGCCGAGCAACCCGGGCGCTACCAGGTCTTCTGCGCCGAGTACTGCGGCCTCTCCCACTCCGGCATGCTGGCCGAGCTGGTGGTGCTGCCGGCCGCCGAGTTCGACGCCTGGATCGCCGACCAGCGGCGCGGCGAGGCCCGCGCCCAGGACGCCGCGCTCAGCGCCGGCGAGCAGGCCCTGCCCGGCTCCTCGATCCTCGAGCAGGGGCGCCGCGTCGCCGCCGACCAGGGTTGCCTGAAGTGCCATTCGGTGGACGGTACGCGCCACATCGGGCCGACCTTCATCGACCTCTACGGCCGGCAGGAGAAGCTCACCACCGGCGAGGTGATCACCGCCGACGAGGCCTACCTGACCCGGTCGATGATGGATCCGGCGGCCCAGCTGGTCGCCGGCTACCAGAACGTCATGCCCAGCTTCCAGGGGCGGATGACGCCCCCCGAGGTCGCCGCCGTCGTCGAGTACATCAAGTCGCTCAAGACCCCGGCCGTCGCAGCCGGGCCGTCGGAGGGCCCGGTCTATGAGCCAACACCTCGAAAGTAGTCCACCCGTGTACGCCGAGCGCAACTACCTCAACACCCCGGCCACGGGGCTGAAGTCCTGGCTCACCACGCTCGATCACAAGCGGATCGGCGTGATGTTCCTCATCGCCACGCTGTTCTTCTTCGCGGTGGGCGGCCTCTTCGCCATGCTCATCCGCATCGAGCTGCTGACACCCGGTCCGACGATCATGGACGCCATGACCTACAACCGGCTGTTCACGCTGCACGGCGTGGTCATGATCTTCCTCTTCATGATCCCGGCCATCCCCAGCGGGTTCGGCAACTTCCTGCTCCCCATCATGGTGGGGGCCAAGGACGTGGCCTTCCCGCGGCTCAACCTGCTGAGCTTCTACATCTACCTGCTGGGGGCGGTGATCGCGCTGGGCGGGATGATCTACGGCGGCGCCGACACCGGCTGGACCTTCTACACGCCGTACTCGACCACCACCACCACCAAGGTGGTGCCCATCCTGCTGGGCGCCTTCATCCTGGGCTTCTCCTCGATCCTCACCGGCCTCAACTTCATCGTCACCGTCCACACCCTGCGGGCGCCGGGGATCACCTGGAACAAGCTGCCGCTCTTCGTCTGGTCGATCTACGGCACCAGCGTCATCCAGATCCTGGCGACGCCGGTGCTGGGCATGACCTTGCTGCTGGTGGCCATCGAGCACGCCTTCGGCTGGGGCATCTTCGATCCGGGCCGGGGCGGCGACCCGGTGCTCTTCCAGCACTTCTTCTGGTTCTACTCGCACCCGGCCGTCTACATCATGGTCCTGCCGGCCATGGCGGTGATCAGCGAGGTGGTCTGCGCCTTCAGCCACAAGAACATCTTCGGCTACAAGGCGGTGGCCTACAGCTCGCTCGGCATCGCCTTCGTCGGCTTCTTCACCTGGGGCCACCACCTCTTCACCTCGGGGCAGTCGGCCTTCAACGCCGGCATCTTCGGCGTGCTCTCCATGTTCGTCGGCATCTTCACCGCCATCAAGATCTTCAACTGGGTGGCGACCATGTACAGGGGGTCGATCAGCTTCAAGACGCCCTTCCTCTACTTCATCGGCTTCCTCTTCTTCCTCTTCTTCGGCGGCATGACCGGCATCGCGCTGGCCACGGTCTCGCTCGACATCCACTGGCAGGACACCTACTTCGTGGTGGCCCACTTCCACTTCATCATGGTGGGGTCGACCATCATGGCCTTCCTGGCCGCGCTGCATTACTGGTGGCCCAAGATCACCGGCCGCATGTACAACGAGCGCTGGGGGCTGGTCGGCGCCACCCTGGTGGTGAGCGGCTTCGTCTTCACCTTCCTGCCGCAGTTCCTGCTCGGCAACGAGGGCATGCCGCGCCGCTACTTCAACTACCCGGAGCGGTTCCAGGCCCTCAACGTCGCCTCCACCGCCGGGGCCTCGGTGCTCGGCATCGGCTTCCTCATCATCCTCATCTACATCCTGGTCTCGCTGAAGTACGGCCCGGTGGCCGGTCCCAACCCGTGGGGCTCGCGCGGGTACGAGTGGCTGACGCCGTCGCCGCCACCGCTGGAGAACTTCGACGTGCTGCCGGCCTTCGAGCGCGGGCCGCACGAGTACCACGAGCTGCCGGGCAGCGAGTCCGCGGCGCCGGGCGCGGGGACCAGCCATGCATAGCGCCGTCGCCCACCATTTCGAGAGCCTGGAGAAGCAGGGGCAGGCGCAGCGGCTCGGCATGTGGCTCTTCCTGGCCACCGAGGTGCTGCTCTTCACGGCGCTCTTCGCCGCCTATGGCGTCTACCGCTACCTCTACACCGGCGCCTTCTCGCAGGCCTCGCGCGGTCTCGAGACCTGGATGGGCGGCGTCAACACCTTCGTGCTGGTGACCAGCTCCTTCACGGTGGCCATGGGGCTGGACGCCATCGTCAAGGGGAAGAACAAGCGGACCGGCCTGCTCTTCGGCCTCTCCATCCTGCTCGGCTGCACCTTCATGGTGCTCAAGGGGTTCGAGTACCGGCACCACTTCCTGCACGCCGAGCTGCCGGGCCCGTTCTACGGCGGCCCCATCGCCGGTTCGGGCGGCTCGATGTTCTTCGCCCTCTACTTCCTCATCACCGGCCTGCACGCCTTCCACGTGCTGATCGGCATGACCGTGCTGGGGGTGATCGGCGCCCGCACCTGGCTCGGCAAGTACGACGCCGAGCACCACGTGCCGGTCGAGCTGGCGGGGCTCTACTGGCACCTCGTCGACCTGATCTGGATCTTCGTCTTCCCGCTCCTCTACCTGATCTGACCCGGAGCCCCCATGTCCGACCACACCAGCGCCGCCGCCACCGCCGCCCACTCGCACGCCGGCCGCTACCTGGTGGTCTGGGCCGCGCTCATGGCGCTGACCGCGCTCACCTGGGGCCTCTCCACCATCCACATCCCCGGCCTCGCCGGCGTGGCGGTGGCGCTCGCCATCGCCATGGTGAAGGGGACGCTGGTGGCCCTCTTCTTCATGCACCTCTGGGATCAGCCGGGACCCAACCGGCTGGTGCTGGTCACCTCGCTGGTCTTCGTGGCGGTGCTGGTGACGCTGCCGCTGCTCGACAACGCCACCCGCTTCCCGCTGGCCAACCCGCCGGACGCCGAGACCGCGCCGCAGCGGATCCGCGACGCCATCCTCAACGAGGGTCCCCCAGCGCCGGCCCACGCCCCGGCCCACCCGTAGCCGGAGCGCAGCCGGGGATACGGCCGTCGGCCAGCGTCGAGGGTAGCGCACCCAGAGGAGGGAGAGGCAACGGATGCGTCTGAATTGCGCGATCCGCAAAAGCTGCGCTGAATCCTGCTAGGATGGGCCTGAACTGACCGGTATGCGGCTTGCTTAGCGCAGTGACTGAAGTCAGCGGCCCATGACCCCCTTTCGAGTCCTCATCGTCGGCGCCAACCAGCAGGATGGGACCGTCCTTCGTTCCCATCTCCGCGAGCTCGGCTTCGAGACGGCCGAGACCGGGACGGTCGAAGGGGCACAGGCGCTGGCTGCCACCTTCAAGCCGTCGGTGGTGCTGCTCGCTGCTGCGGCTCCGGACGGCCCGGCGACCTCCCTCTGCAGCGCCCTGAGAGCCGCCGGGAGCCAGGCCGCGGTGGTGGTGGTCGCCGGCGAGGCCGATACGCCGGTGGCCCTGGCCGCACTCTCGTCCGGGGCCGACGGGTACTTGTTCCGTCCGTTCCAGCTCGATGGGCTCCGGGCGACGGTGGAGCGGGCCGGAGAGCGCCGAGCCTTGCGCCACGAGATCAGCGGGCTGCGCGAGCGCATCCGCGGGCGGCTGGCGCTGGTCGGCACCTCGCCCGACCTCGCCTCGGTCTTCGAGTTGATGCGGCGCGTGGCCCCCACCAAGGCCACCGTCCTCATTCACGGTGAGTCGGGGGTCGGCAAGCACCACCTGGCGCAGCTGGTCCACGAGCTGTCGCCGCGGCGGGACCGGCCGTTCGTGGAGGTCAACTGCGCCGCCATCTCCGAGCCACTCATCGACTCCCTGCTCTTCGGCCACGGGCCCGGGGTCTTCGAGGGAGACGTCCACCGGCGCGCCGGGCAGGTCGAGGCGGCGCGCGGCGGGACGCTCTACCTGCACGAGGTCGGGCAGCTGCCGCAGCCCATCCAGATCAAGCTGCTGCGGGTGCTGCAGGAAGGGCTCTTCGAACGGCTCGGCGGCCGTGAGCTGGTGGAGACCGACGTGCGGGTGGTGGCCGGCTCGAGCCGCGACCTGGCCGAGGAGGTGCGCGGTGGCCGCTTCCGCGACGATCTCTACTACCGGCTCAGCGTCGTGTCGGCGGCGCTGCCGGCGCTGCGCGACCGAAAGGCCGACATCCCGGCGCTGGTGGCCCACCAGCTGGCCGAGCGCTCCCGCGCCGCAGGGACGCCGCCGCTCATGGCCAGCGCCGGGCTGCTGTCGGCCTTCTTCGCCTACTCGTGGCCGGGCAACCTGCGGGAGCTGTCGGCGGTGGTCGAGCAGGCCGCCGCCCGGGCCGTCGGCGGTGAGCTGCGCACCGAGGATCTTCCGCCGGTGCTGCTGGGCGGCACCGCCGAGCTGGGGGGCGGGAGCGGCCTGATCCCTGGGGCCACGCTCTTCGAGATCGAGCGCGAGGCGATCCTGCGGACGCTGGAGCAGGCCGGTGGCTCAACGGCGCGGGCCGCGGAGGTGCTCGGCATCTCGGTCCGGAAGATCCAGTACCGGCTCAAGGAGTACCGGGCCGGGCAGCCGGGCCGGCGCGATCCGGCCACGGTGGTCGCCTTCGGCGGCGCGGCGCGGCTGCGCTGATCATCCCCTGCCGTCGCGGCACGAGTGCCTGGGTCGCGGCACTAGGTCCCGGTGTAGACGTGCGCGCTCTCCTCGGCGGTGGGCAGCATGCTGATGCCGAGGTAGGTGAACATCACCACCGCGAAGCCGATGATGGCGACCCAGGCCGCCCGGTCGCCGCGCCAGCCACGCACCTTGCGCAGGTGCAGGTAGGCTCCGTAGATCAGCCACGTTACCAGCGACCAGTTCTCCTTCGGGTCCCAGACCCAGAAGTCGCCCCAGGCGCTCTTGGCCCAGACCGAGCCGACCAGCAGGCCGACGGTCAGCAGCACGAAGCCGAAGCGGACCGCGTCGTAGGAGATGCGGTCCAGGTCGAGCGGCTCGCCCGAGAGCACCGAGCCGGCCTTCATGGTGGTGAGCCGGTGCACGAAGGGGATGCGGCTGGAGAGCAGCTGCACCACCGCCACGCCGGTGGCGATGGCCACCGCGGCGTAGCCGACGAAGTAGACCATCACGTGCGGCACGAACCAGCCCGACTGCAGGGCGGGCGGCAGCTTGACGATCTCGGCGTCCCACTTGGTGAGGGCGTAGGCCATCGAGCCGAAGGTCATGAGCCCGGCGGCGACGCCGAAGAGGCGCGTCTTGTAGAGCCGCTCGAAGACCACGTAGAGCAGGGCGATGCAGAAGGCGAAGAAGACCAGCGACTCGAAGAGCGACTTGAAAGGCGCCCGGCCGGCCTCGACCCAGCGGCCGGCTATCACGGCGGTGTTGAGCGCCACGCCAGCGACCATGAGCGCGGTCCCGGCCCGCCCCGGCAGGCGGCTGGGTGAGACCCATGCCAGCCCGTAGGCGATGGTGGAGGCCAGGTAGAGCAGGCTGGTGAGGGCGAAGAAGGGGTGCTCGACGAAGACGTACTGGAGCATCTGGTCTCTCCCGGGTTACGAGTCGGCCGGCGCGACCGGCGCCTGGCGGTCGATGCCGCCGCCACGGAAGCGCGGCTCGACGTAGAGCATGTAGAAGACGCCGACGCAGATGAGCGCGAAGCCGACGAAGACCCAGAGCACGCCCGGGTCCCGCACCGCCTCGAGCCCGGAGTAGGTCGGGTCCTCGGGGTTGTAGTTGACCTGGTAGAGCGTCCACCCGCCGAAGTCGAAGGGGTCGTTCACCGAGATGACCGCCCTGGCGAAGGTGGGCCCCTGGCCCGCCGTGACGTGGGAGAGGAAGGCCTTGACCTCCTTGTCCCGCTTCTCGAAGACCAGCGCGGACTGCCCGTCGCGCAGGAAGACGCCCCGCGGCTGGGCGGCCGTGGCCAGGGTCTCGCTGACCAGGCCGTGGACGCTGGTCTCGATGACCACCGCCGGGTTGCGGGGCTCGCGGCTCCGGGTCTGGTAGAAGGCGCCGCGGGCCGAGTGGGCCAGCAGTCGGTCGATGCGGACCACTCCGCCGAGGAGCGAGAGCCCCTCGGCGAGCGGCTGGGCTCCGTCGCCGTCGGCCCGGTGGACCACCGCCTGCCGGTCGGACATCGAGACCAGCACCGAGGTGCTGACGCCTGGAGGCGGGGCGGGCCGCTGCTGGCCGAAGGCGACCGCCAGCGTGCCGTCGGGCGTCGACACCACCTCACCGGCCTGCAGCCAGGTGGACCGGCCGGCCAGCGTCACCAGCAATGCCGGCGGCCCCTCGGAAGCCGGGGTGGTGCGCGTCGCCACCTCGAAGTCGGGGTAGAACGCCTTGACCCGGAAGGAGTCCCCGCCCGGCAGGCGGTGCCGGTCGAGGTCGGGGATGGGCTCGGCCCGGGAGTTGAAGACGTCGACCCGGTAGGCGTCGAAGCTGGTCTTGAGCTTGAAGTCGTCCATGACGACGCCTTCCCGGACGATGCGAACCTTCTCGTAGTAGCCGATCCGGTACTCGGTCTCGTAGTTGACGAGGTCGAACTGGTCGAGCCTGAGCTGGAAGGGGAGCTTCTCGAAGGCTCCGGTGGCCACGCCGCCGCGGGTGACGCGGACCTGGTGGGCCACGTCGCCGCCGGCGAAGAGGTCGATGCGCCCGCGCACCGAGAGCATGCTGGAGGCGGCGGCCCCGGCGCCCGAGACCAGCAGGCCGACGTGAGCGATGAAGAAGCCGGCCCGGCGCGCCGAGAGGGGCAGGCGCAGCGAGGCCGAGGCCAGGATGGCGGCGCCGAAGAGGGCCATCAGGCCGGCGTAGGGCAGGCCGTGGAAGATGTCGTCGAAGCGAAGCGCCAGGATCAGGCCGGCCACCGCCGGGTACTTGGCCCGGTAGAGCTCGGCTGGCTTGCCCTGCAGGATCAGCGTCCCGAGGATGGCGAAGATGGCCAGGGCGATCAGCAGGGAGGAGGTGAAGCGGAACCCCGAGAGGGTCGACCGCAGCCGCCCCGGCACCACGAAGGAGAGGCCGAGCACCACCAGGCTGGCACCTCCGGTGGCCGCCACCAGCGTGGTCGGTCCGGGCGGGATCCAGATCTGGAGGATTGCGCCGATGGCCATGGCGCCGAAGACCAGCAGCGTGGTCAGGCGGGCCTCGCGCGCACCGGCGCTGACCGAGGCCGCCGGCGAGGGGCCGGCGGGAGTAGGAGACGTGCTCACCATGAACCTCCAAGAACCTTCGGCCCGATTCTCCCGGACCGGGAGGTGAGCGAGGGCGGGAACATGTCACAACCGGCGCCTCATCGGAAGCGGAACAGGCGGGATCCTGCGCATTCCCGGTGCGACGATGTGGCACCCCAACTGTCGACTCTCAGTAAAAAAGAACGGAGCGAGGGCCAGCCGCGTGCGCGACTGGCCCTCCGGGGTGCTGCGCCGCCGACTCCGCCCTACATCATGGGGGTCATCCCCGGGGCGCCGGCCGGCGGCGGCGTGGTGTCGTCCGGCGTGGCCGGTGCCGTCGGCGGGGACTGCATCCCGGGGCCGCCCATGCCCGGCTCGTCGCTGTCGTGCTCCGGGGTCTCGCCGGAGTCGCCCGGGTCGCTCAGCTCGGGCTGCTCGACGGCCAGCGTGCAGTTGTCGGCCCAGGTGCCGGCGCCGGTGACCACCGTGCCCACGCGACCCTGGCGGACCACGCAGGCGGCCGGGGCCTCGGGCCGGTCGCAGAGGTACCACTCCTTGAACTTCATGGTGAGCGGGGCCCCGGTGGTGGCCGGCGCGTAGCAGGCCCGGCCGAGGTAGTAGCTGGCGTTCCACGGCGTCCCCGGCACGTCACCGTGCGGCGCGGCCAGGGGGTTGATCATCGGCGGCGTCGAGGTGCGGTCGAGCGGCTTCCAGTTGGTGACGATGGCGAAGGTGCGGCCCGCCACGCCAGGGACCCATGCGGCTCGCGCCAGCAGCAGCTCGTCGCCGCCCGGCCCGGAGAGCAGCTCCTGCGGGGAGGCCACCCGGACGCGGCGGATGCCGGCGCCGTTCTTCATGCCGACGTAGGCGGCGGTGCGCGGGTTGGTCCCATCGGTCGTGAACTGGAGCAGCCGGTAGTGGACCGACTTGGCGCCCTGGCCGTTGGCGAAGCCGGCCAGCAGGAAGCCGTCGCCGCTGTAGAGGGGCTGGACCGCCTTGAGGTTGCGCAGGTTGATGGCCAGCCTGCCGACGCCGCGGTGCATGTGCCCGCCGCGCGCCAGCCAGCCGCCGGCCACCGGCTTGAAGTCCGACTGGACGTTTGAGCCGACCGGGCGGGCCTCCAGCAGCCAGCTGAAGAGGTGCTTGCGCTCCATCTTCACGCCCAGCACGAAGTTGGCGGAGGCGGTGCAGGCCCCGCCCGCGTCACGGACCACGCAGCGGTCGGCAGGGCCATAGATCATCCGGTCCCCGACGGCTGGCGTCCCCTCGGACTGGACCGCCTCCTCGACCCGCTCCATGACCCGGCGCAGCTCGAGGTTGAGCGCCTTCAGGTCGGCGCGGATGGTGGCCAGCTCATCACCGTCGGCCGGGGTGGTGGCGAGCAGAGCCTCGGGCGGCTGGCCGGGCTCGGCGGCCAGGGCGGCCACCGGCAGTCCCTCGCTGGCGCCTCCCTCGATCTCGAGAGTCAGGCCGGCCACGTCGGGCGTGGCGCCCGAGAAGTCGTTGCTCTTCTGGCCGCAGGCGGTCAGGGCCAGCGCCAGCGCAGCGGCGAAAAGCAGGTGGGTGGTGGTCCTCATGGTCGGTCTCTCCCGGAGCGGCGGCGGGGTCGTTCCCGCGTGACCGCACCCTCACCTCAACACGGCGGCGCGGTCCAGGTTGCGCCGATATCTCCAGCCCCGTCCGGGAGTCGCGACGGCTGCCTGCATTCCGGGCAGTTGCATGAAATCCATCAGTCGTGGCGGCCTTGACGGTCCTTCCCCGCTTGGGTCAAAATCACCGGTCCATTTCAGCGCGGACAGGGAGAAGATGAGCGAGACCGGTTACCCAGCCAAGCAGGGGCTCTACGATCCGCAGTACGAGAAGGATGCCTGCGGCTTCGGCTTCGTCGTCGACATCAAGGGGCGGGCCTCACACGACATCGTCGAGAAGGCGCTCCAGGTGCTGGTCAACCTCGAGCACCGCGGAGCGACCGGGGCCGAGAAGGACACCGGCGACGGCGCCGGCATCCTGCTGCAGGTGCCGCACACCTTCCTGCGGGAGCGGTGCGGCAAGCTCGGCATCGCCCTGCCGGCCGCCGGCCAGTACGGCGTCGGCATGGTCTTCCTTCCGCCGGGCGCCGAGGGGCGCGCCGCCTGCGAGCGGATCGTCGAGGAGACCATCCGCGTCGAGGGGCAGCGGCTGCTCGGCTGGCGCGACGTGCCCACCAACCAGGCCTCGCTGGGGCCGTCGGCCAGGAGCTCGCAGCCGGTCATCCGGCAGGTCTTGGTGGGGCGCGGGGAGGGGCTGGCCGACGAGCTGGCCTTCGAGCGCCGGCTCTACGTGATCCGCCGCCAGGTCGAGAAGAAGGTCTCCCGCTCCGCCATCCCGGGCCGCACCTACTTCTACCTGCCGAGCCTGAGCTTCAAGACCATCGTCTTCAAGGGGATGCTCAACGCCGCCCAGCTGCGCGAGTTCTACCCGGACCTGCAGGACACCGGCGTGATCTCGGCGCTGGGCATGGTCCACTCCCGCTTCTCCACCAACACCTTCCCCTCCTGGTCACGAGCCCACCCGTACCGCTTCATCTCGCACAACGGCGAGATCAACACGCTGCGCGGGAACATCAACTGGATGCACGCCCGCCAGTCGATGATGAGGTCGGAGCTCTTCGGCACCGACCTGCAGAAGGTCCTCACCGTGGTCGACACCGACGGCTCCGACTCGGGGATGTTCGACAACGTGCTGGAGCTGCTGACGCTGGCCGGGCGCGAGCTGCCGCACGCCATCATGATGATGATGCCGGAGGCCTGGAGCCGCCACGAGTCGATGAGCGCCGAGAAGAAGGCCTTCTACGAGTACCACTCCTGCCTGATGGAGCCGTGGGACGGCCCGGCCTCGATCGCCTTCACCGACGGCGTCCGCATCGGCGCGGTGCTGGACCGCAACGGGCTGCGCCCCAGCCGCTACTACGTCACCCGCGACGACCTGGTGGTGATGGCCTCGGAGGTCGGAGTCCTCGACATCCCGGCCGACCAGATCGTCCAGAAGGGGCGGCTGCAGCCCGGCCGGCTCTTCTACGTCGACACCGTCGAGAAGCGCATCGTCCCGGACGACGAACTCAAGCAGCGCATCGCCGGGGCCCGGCCCTACGCCACCTGGCTGGCCGAGCACATGGTGCAGCTCGACCAGCTCCCCAAGCCGGGCCGGGTCATCGAGCCCGACCACGAGACGGTGCTGCGGCGGCAGGAGGTCTTCGGCTACACCTCCGAGGAGGTCAGCCGCCTCATCACCCCCATGGCCATCGAGGGCACCGAGGCCATCGGCTCGATGGGCACCGACACGCCGCTGGCGGTCCTCTCCGAGAAGCCGCAGCTCCTCTTCAGCTACTTCAAGCAGCTCTTCGCACAGGTCACCAACCCACCGGTCGACGCCATTCGCGAGGAGCTGATCATGGCGGTGGAGACCGCCGTCGGGCCGGAGGGCAACCTGCTCGAAGCCCGGCCGGAGTCGGCGCGCCAGCTGGCGCTCCCCTCGCCGGTGATCCGCAACGAGGAACTGGAGAAGATCCGCGGCCTCGACGGCGGTGCGGGCTCGAAGGGGCTCAAGGCCATCACGCTGCCCACGCTCTTCAAGGCGGCGGCCGGCGGGGCCGGCCTGCGCAAGGCCCTCGAGGACCTGCGCTGGCGCGTCTCGGAGTGCATCGCCGAGGGCTACAACATCATCATCCTCTCCGACCGCGGCCTCGACGCCGTGGACGCGCCCATCCCGTCGCTGCTGGCGGTCTCGGCCGTGCAGCACCACCTCATCAAGGAAGGGACGCGGACCCGATGCGGCCTGGTGCTCGAGTCGGGCGAGCCGCGGGAGGTGCACCACTTCGCGCTGCTGGCCGGCTACGGGGCCTCGGCCATCAACCCCTACCTGGCCTTCGAGACCATCCATGACCAGGTCAAGCTGGGGATGATCCCCGGCACGGCCGCCGCCGCCGAGAAGCAGTACGCCAAGGCGGTGGGCAAGGGGATCGTCAAGGTCATCTCCAAGATGGGGATCTCGACCATCCAGAGCTACCACGGCGCCCAGGTGTTCGAGGCGGTGGGGCTCAACCAGGACTTCATCGACGAGTACTTCACCTGGACCTCGACCCGCATCGGCGGGGTCGGCATCGACGTGGTGGCCTCCGAGGCGCGGCAGCGTCACGAGCGCGGCTTCCCGTCGCGCCGCCCCATCGTGCACCGCAGCCTCCCGGCCGGCGGCCAGTACCAGTACCGGGAGGGCGGCGAGCACCACCTCTTCAACCCGGAGACCGTGCACCGCCTGCAGCTGGCCACCCGCACCGGCGACTACAAGACCTTCAAGGCCTACACGGCGCTGGTCGACAACCAGTCGAAGAACCTCTGCACCCTGCGCGGCCTGATGGATCTCAAGCCGGCCTCCAGGCCGGTGCCCATCGAGGAGGTCGAGCCGGTCGAGGCCATCATGCGCCGCTTCAAGACCGGCGCCATGAGCTACGGCTCCATCTCCAAGGAGGCGCACGAGGCGCTGGCCATCGCCATGAACCGGATCGGCGGCAAGTCGAACACCGGCGAGGGCGGCGAGGACCCGGCCCGCTACACGCTCGAGCCGAACGGCGACTCGAAGAACTCGGCCATCAAGCAGGTGGCCAGCGGCCGCTTCGGCGTCACCAGCCTCTACCTGGTGAACGCCCGCGAGCTGCAGATCAAGATGGCGCAGGGGGCCAAGCCCGGGGAGGGCGGGCAGCTGCCCGGCTCCAAGGTCTACCCCTGGATCGCCAAGGTGCGCTACGCCACCCCGGGCGTGGGGCTCATCTCGCCGCCGCCTCACCACGACATCTACTCGATCGAGGACCTGGCCCAGCTGATCCACGACCTCAAGAACGCCAACCACAAGGCCCGCATCTCGGTGAAGCTGGTCGCCGAGGTCGGCGTCGGCACCATCGCCGCCGGGGTGGCCAAGGCCCACGCCGACGTGGTGCTCATCGCCGGCCACGACGGCGGCACCGGGGCCTCGCCGCTCACCTCCATCAAGCACGCCGGCATCCCCTGGGAGCTCGGCCTGGCCGAGACCCACCAGGTGTTGGTCCTCAACGACCTGCGCAGCCGCATCGCCGTCGAGGTTGACGGCCAGCTCAAGACCGGCCGCGACGTGGTGGTGGGGGCGCTGCTGGGGGCCGAGGAGTTCGGCTTCGCCACCGCGCCGCTGGTGACGCTCGGCTGCATCATGATGCGTGCCTGCCACCTCAACACCTGCCCGGTGGGGGTGGCCACCCAGGACCCCAGGCTGCGGGCCCGCTTCACCGGCGACCCGGCCCACGTCGTCACCTTCATGCGCTTCATCGCTCAGGAGGTCCGCGAGTACATGGCCGAGCTCGGCTTCCACACCATCGAGGAGATGGTGGGGCGCTCCGAACGGATCGAGATGCGGCGCGCCGTCGATCACTGGAAGGCCCGCAACCTCGACTTCTCGCGCATCCTCTACAAGCCGACCGTGCCGCGCCACTTCGGCCGCACCTGCTCGATCCCGCAGGACCACGGGGTGGAGCGGAGCCTCGACGCCACCACGCTGCTGCCGCTGGCCAGGGCGGCCCTCGAGCGGGGAGAGAAGGTCGAGGCCAGCCTGCCCATCCGCAACACCAACCGGGTGGTCGGCACCATGACCGGCTCGGAGGTGACGCGCCGCTATGGCGCCGCCGGCCTCCCGCCGGGGACCATCACCTTCCGCTTCGCCGGGTCGGCGGGCCAGTCCTTCGGGGCCTTCATCCCGCGCGGCATGACCCTGCTGCTGCAGGGCGACGCCAACGACTACCTCGGCAAGGGGCTCTCGGGGGGAACGCTGGCGGTCTCGCCGCCACCGGGGGCCGCCTTCGTGGCCGAGGAGAACGTCATCATCGGCAACGTGGCGCTCTACGGGGCCACGGCCGGCGAGGCCTACATCCGCGGGGTGGCCGGCGAGCGCTTCGCGGTGCGCAACTCGGGGGCCTCCGCCGTGGTGGAGGGCGTCGGCGACCACGGCTGCGAGTACATGACCGGGGGGGTGGTGGCGGTGCTCGGCACGACCGGCCGCAACTTCGCCGCCGGCATGTCGGGCGGGGTGGCCTACGTGTACGACCTTGACGGCACCTTCGCGGTCTCCTGCAACACCCAGATGGTGGGGCTCGGGGCGGTCGAGGAGCCGGAGGAGGCGGGGGCGCTGCGGGCGCTCATCGAGCGCCACGTTGCCTTCACGGGCAGCGGGTTGGGCCAGCGGTTGCTGGCCGACTGGAAGGGCAGCCTCTCACGCTTCGTGAAGGTGATGCCGCATGACTACCGGCGCATGGTGGAGTCGCAGCGCCAGCTGCGGGCCACGGGCATGTCACAGGACGAGGCGGAGCTGGCGGCCTTCGAGATGAACGCGCACGCAGCGGCGCGGGTGGGTGGCAATTAGTCATGGGAAAGCCGACCGGATTCCTCGAGTACCGCCGCGAGCCGAAGCACGACCGCCCGCCGCTGGAGCGGGTCAAGGACTGGAGCGAGGCCCACCCGGCCTACTCCGAGGAGACGCTGCGCCAGCAAGGGGCACGCTGCATGGACTGCGGCATCCCCTTCTGC
Organism: Anaeromyxobacter sp.; assembly: GCA_025360965.1. Taxonomy (GTDB): domain Bacteria; phylum Myxococcota; class Myxococcia; order Myxococcales; family Anaeromyxobacteraceae; genus JADKCZ01. The sequence continues at coordinate 15,323 of JANYBC010000214.1, forward strand.
CACACCGGCAAGCTCATCGCCGGGATGGCCTCGGGCTGTCCCATCAACAACCTGATCCCGGAGTGGAACGACCTGGTCTACCGGGGCCAGTGGCGCGAGGCCTACATCCGCCTGGCCAAGACCAACAACTTCCCCGAGTTCACCGGGCGGGTCTGCCCGGCCCCCTGCGAGGGGAGCTGCACCTGCGGCATCAACGATCCGCCGGTGGCCATCAAGACCATCGAGGTCGAGATCATCGACCGGGCCTTCGCCGAGGGCTGGGTGGTGGCCGAGCCGCCTCCGGTCCGGACCGGGAAGCGCGTGGCGGTGGTCGGCTCCGGCCCGGCCGGGCTCAGCTGCGCCGCCCAGCTCAACAAGGCCGGCCACCTGGTCACGGTCTTCGAGCGGGCCGACCGCATCGGTGGGCTGCTCATGTACGGCATCCCCAACATGAAGCTCGACAAGGGCGTGGTGGAGCGCCGGGTCAAGCTGATGGCCGACGAGGGGGTCCGCTTCGTCACCTCGACCGAGATCGGGAACCACATCGCCGCCGACCGGCTCGTCAAGGACTACGAGGCGGTGGTGCTCTGCGGCGGCGCCACCGCGGCGCGCGACCTGCAGGTGGAGGGGCGCTCACTCCAGGGCATCCACCTGGCCATGGAGTTCCTGCACAAGAACACCAAGAGCCTGCTCGACTCGAGCCTGGCCGACGGCCAGTACCTCTCCGCCAAGGGGAAGCACGTGGTGGTGATCGGCGGCGGTGACACCGGCACCGACTGCGTCGGCACCTCGCTGCGCCACGGCGCCGCGAGCGTGACCCAGCTCGAGATCCTGCCGCGCCCGCCCGACCAGCGCGCCGCCGACAACCCTTGGCCGCAGTGGCCCAAGGTCTACAAGCTCGACTACGGCCAGGAGGAGGCCAAGGCGCTGCAGGGCGCCGACCCGCGCCAGTACGCCGTGCTGACCAGGAAGCTGTCCGGCGACGCCGCCGGCCGGGTCCAGTCGCTGGAGCTGGTCTCGGTGGAGTGGCGGAAGGGGGCCGACGGCCGCTTCGGGCCGCAGGAGATCGCCGGCAGCGAGCGGGTCATCCCCGCCGAGCTGGTGCTGCTCGCGCTCGGCTTCACCGGGCCGGAGAAGACGCTGCCGGTCCAACTCGGGTGCAAGCTCGACGAGCGGAGCAACATCTGGACCGACCAGGACAAGATGACCAGCGTGCCCGGGGTCTTCGCCGCCGGTGACATGGCGCGCGGACAGTCGCTGGTGGTCTGGGCCATCCGCGAGGGGCGGCAGGCGGCCCAGTCGGTCGATCGCTACCTCTCGCACGGCGAGACGGTGCTGCCGGCGTAGGGCGGGCCTCCACCGCCGGAGCCCGCTACTTGCTGGCCGGCGCGTGGGGCGGGTGGCACTCCACGCAGGTGTTGGTCACCTTCACGGCCCGGTGCGCGGCGGCTTGCCGCGGTGAGTCAGCCGCGTGGCAGCCGGCGCAGAGCGCGGCGCCGGTCCGCTCGAGGAGGTGCTTGCCGGAGGCGGCGTGAGGCGCGTGGCACCCGAAGCAGGCCTCGCGCTGGACCGGCGCGTGCGCCCGAGGCGCCACCACCAGGCCGGCAAAGTCGTGGCAGTCGGCGCACGGCCCGATCCCGCGCCCCTTCAGTTCGGCCGGCACCGGCTTCGGCCCCGGCGGCGCGTGGCAGGCCTCGCAGCTCCTCTCCTCGAAGGGCGGGTGGAGCTCCGGGCGCAGCAGCTTCTTGGCCCGGCTGACGTGAGGCACGTGGCAGCCGCTGCAGTCCGAGGCGCCGACGTCGAAGCCACCGTGGCGGGCCGCCAGGGCGCCGCTCCCGAGGTCGTGGCAGCCGGCGCAGAGCTCCGGGATGGCCTGGCGCAGGAGCCTCCGCACCGCCGAGCCGTGGCCCTGGTGGCAGGCGAGGCAGCCCGCGGCCACCGGCCGGTGGACGGTGGCGCCCGGCTTCTCCAGCTCCCCCTTCAGGTCACCGTGGCAGTCGAGGCAGAGGGTGCGGTGGGGCCTGGCCAGCAGCCGCGGCTCCGCCGAGCCGTGAGGATCGTGGCAGTCGGCGCAGGGGCCGTCGGCGAACGGGGGATGGATCGAGGTGGCTCGGGCGTAGGTCTTGCGCGTGCCGACGTGGCAGCCGACGCAGACGGCCGCGCCGTCGGACACCAGGGTGGCCCGGCCACCGGCGTGGGGCTGGTGGCAGGTTCGGCAGTCACCGCCGCGGAACGGGCTGTGCAACCGCTGGCCGGGGCGCATGGCCTCGGGCGCGCCGTGGCAGCGGACGCAGAGCGGCCATTCCTCCCCGGTCAGGAGCCGCCGCCGGTCGGAGACGTGAGGGGCGTGGCAGGTGAGGCAGGCTCCCTTCGGCTGCGGCCTGTGGACGTAGCTGGCCGGGCGCCAGGCCGCCTGTCCGGCGCCGTGGCACTGCAGGCAGAGCGGCTCGACCGCCTGCCTGACGAGGTGCGTGCCGCCACCGTGGGGATCGTGGCAGGCCTCGCAGCGGCCCTCGCGGACCGGGGCGTGGGCATCGGCGCGCCGGCCCCACTCGGCCACCTGCTGGTGGCATTCGCCGCAGCGCTTGCCGGGCGGGAGCTTGAGCAGGCCGGCCTGGTCGCTGGAGTGCGGGACGTGGCAGCCGGTGCACTGGCCGAGGGCGGCCGGCCGGTGCGTCGAGCCCTTGAGCTTCTCGACGATGGCCGGGTGGCATCCGAGGCAGAGCGGCCGCTCGCCCTGAAGGAGCAGCGCCGGGCGATTGCCGGCGTGGGGAGTGTGGCAGGTGGTGCAGCGGCCCTCGCGGACCGGGGCGTGGACCACCGTCGCCCCAAGCTCCTTCGCGAGGCCGTCATGGCAGTCGAGGCAGAGCGCCGGCGGCGGCTTCTGCCGCTCGAAGGGCCGGGCCGAGGCGGGATCGGCGTGACAGCTGGAGCAGTCTGCGACCACCGGGTGGGCGGCGCTGCGGAGCAGGTGAGGCGCGCCGACGTGGACGCGGTGGCAGTCGCCGCAGCGGGCCTGGTCAACCGGGTAGCCGCCGTGGAGCTTCGCCAGGTCGACGTGGCAGCCGCGGCAGAGCGCGGGGACGGGGGCGACGAGGAGCTGCCTCTCGCGGGAGCCGTGCGGTGAGTGGCAGGAGGTGCAGCGGACCTGGGAGGCCAGGGCCTTCCCATGTACCACCTCGAAGGCCCGGTCGGCGTGGCAGGTCTGGCAGGCGATCGCCCGTTGGGGGAGGCCGGCGGAACCGATGGGGCCGCCCTGGGCCGGCGTGCGGCCCCCGTCGCCGCGGCCGTGAGGCTGGTGACAGGCCAGACAGGGCTTGTCGGCCTGGTACGGGGCGTGGACCGTCGCCAGCCCCCGATTCGCCTGGACGGCGGGGGCATGGCAGGCCAGGCAGGGGTTGCGTTCGACCTCGGCCGGATCGATGGCCACCTTCGACAGTCGGGGCTGGCCGGGGAGGACGCAGCCGGCGACCAGCAGCGCCAGGGTGGCGGCCAGAGAGGCGAGGGGTTCGCGGGATCGGGCGGGCACGGTGGCTGGCCGGCGCGCGCGGGGCCGGAGGGGTCGGAGATTGCCAAGGGACTGGCGACGAGTCAACGCGACACCGCACCTCAGGGGGGGGCTGCCGGCCCGGCCCTCAACGCCCCTTCAGCTTCGCCAGCCTGACCAGGAACCGGTCCCGCGCCGCCAGCCGCTCGGCCACCGGGCGAGCCGTCCAGTCGATCAGGCCGCGGCCGCTCTTGGCCCCCAGCTGGCCGCTGGCCACCAGTTCTCGGAGCACCGCTGGCGCCTGCTCGGCCTTCGACAGCTCCGACCCCAGGTTGTCGAGGAGGCGCAGCCAGGTGTCGAGCCCACCCAGGTCGGCGGTCTCGATGGGGCCCGCGAAGGGCCAGCGGAGGCCCGGGCCCTCGGTCACCACCGCATCGATCTCCTCGGCGCTGGCCACGCCCAGCTCGACGAGGTGGAAGGCCTCGCGCAGCAGGGCCGCCTGCAGCCGGTTGGCGACGAAGCCGGGCACCTCCCGGCGCAGCAGCACCGGGTGCTTGCCGAGCCGCCGCAGCATCGCCAGCACCTCTGCCACCGCCGCCTGGGGCATGGAAGGGTGCGGCACCACCTCGACCAGCGGGATCAGCTGGGCCGGGTTGAAGAAGTGCGCGACGACCATCCGCTCCGGCCGCCGGGCCCGGGCCGCCAGCCGGCTGATGGGGAGCGTCGAGGTGGTGGAGGCGATGAGGGTGTCGTCCCCGACCACCCTCTCGATGCGCTCGAAGAGCGCCTGCTTCTCCTCGAGGAGCTCCGGGATGGCCTCCACGACAACGCCGGCCCCGGCCAGCGCCGCCTCGAGCCGGGTGGCGGGGCGGATCCGGGAGCGGGCCGCCGCCGCCTCGGCCGGGGAGAGCACCTCCTCCTCGACCAGCAGCGCCAGCGAGGTCTCCACGGCGGCGAGTCCTGGGGCCAGCCTGGCCTCGTCGAGGTCGTGGAGCCTGACCCGGGCGCCGGCCTGCGCGAAGAGCTGGGCGATCCCGTGCCCCATCACCCCCGCCCCGATCACCACCACGCCCCGGTCCATGGTCGGCTCCACGTGGTCAGGCGGCGGTCTGGATCGTGGTGAGCAGCGGCGAGATGGCCGCGGCGTAGTACCGGAGCAGCGGCCCCTCGCCGGGCACCGTCACCCAGCCGCCGTCCCGCTCCTGCAGCACCCGCCGCTGCACCAGCGTCCGCAGCCCGACCTCGATGGCGTAGGCCTCGTCCTCGCGGGGCAGGTAGACGTGGGCACCGCTGGCGGTGAGCCGGCGCATCAGCGCCTGGGTGCGGGCGTGCAGGTCGATGGTGGAGACCGGGACCGCGGCGTCTCCCTCCAGCAGCGCCGTGGCCAGCAGCGAGACCGGCAGCGCGGGGATGACCTTGCCGACCGCCGACATGAGCGCGGCGCCGAACTCGGCGACGCGGGCGGTGCGCGCCTCCTTGTCGAGGGTGCGCCAGTCGAGGCCCCGAGCCGCCGACCACTCCCGCATGGAGAGCGGCGTGCCGAAGTTGACGCAGGCGTAGCCGAAGCGGTGCCACCTCCCCAGCCCCCAGAGGACCGCCTGGCGCAGGCCGAAGCGGGTGGCCGAGGCGGTGGTGGCGATGAAGCCGCGCGGTGACGCACCGGCCGCCTGAGCCAGCAAGGCCCGGTCCTCCAGCACCCGGTCGTAGTTTATGCCGACCGGCACGAAGCAGAGGTCGCGCGGTCCCCTGGGATCGAAGGAGCGCAGCATGTAGTCGATGAGGCCGAGCTTGGGGGGGCGCAGCGCCCCGTCGCGGGTCAGGCCACCCTCGGGGAAGACCGCCTGCACCACGCCGGCCTCGGTGGCCATCTGGACGTAGCGCTCCAGCACGCGCCGGTAGATCGGGTCCTTGGAGTTGCGGCGGATGAAGTAGGCCCCCATGGAGCGGATCAGGGTCTGCAGCGGCCAGACCTGGGCCCACTCCCCGACCGCGTAGGAGAGGGCGGTCTGCTCGGCCGCCAGGTAGGCGACCAGCACGTAGTCCATGTTGGAGCGGTGGTTGACGACGAAGACCACGCTGGCGTTCGGGTCGACGCGGGAGAGCCCCTCGTCGTCCTGGTAGCCGATGCGGACGCGGTAGAGCAGGCGGGCCACGGTGCGGGCGATCCGGTACCCGACCTGGAAGTAGGCGTAGGGCTTGAAGGCCGGGACGATCTCTCCGGCGTAGCGCGCCACCCGGGCCTGGACGGCGGCCCGCGGCTCGCCCGACTCGCGGGCCAAGGCCTCGACGGCCTCGAGCACCTTCGGGTCGAAGGTGAGCCTATCGACCAGCACCTCGCGGCGGGTCAGCTTGAAGGGCTGGATGTGGAGCCGAAGGCGGGAGTTGAGCCGCGCGATGACCACGTTGACCCGCCGGCGCAGGTACCAGCGCAGGCCGGGGACCAGGAGCCGATCGAGGAGCGCCACCACCGCGAGCGCCAGCAGCAGCAGCGCGCCCCAGAGCGGCAAGGTCACGGTCCGGTCCATCAAGGGACCATAACCAGGATCCTCCTGGAGGAACCGGCTATCTGACGCAGAAACCGCCGGGCGTGCCTGCCCCGGCGGTCCCTGCTCGAGCTGCCGGAGGACCGGGTCCGCGAGCGAGCGGCCCGGTCCGTCGGCATCAGCTGACCTTGACCACCCCGGTCTCGGTCCCGTCGGCGTCGTGGGTGTGGATTGCGCAGGCCAGGCAGGGATCGAACGAGTGGATGGTGCGCAGCGCCTCGAGCGGCAGCTTGGGGTCGGCGATGGGGTTGCCGACCAGCGAGGCCTCGTAGGGACCGGGCTGCTCCTTGCCGTCCCGCGGGCCGGCGTTCCAGGTCGAGGGGACCACGCACTGGTAGTTCTTGATCTTGCCGTTCTCGATGACGCACCAGTGCGAGAGCGTGCCGCGCGGCGCCTCGTGGAAGCCGACGCCGTGGTAGGTGCCGGAGGCCATCTTGGGGAGGGGGTCGACGAAGATGCTGGTGTCGCCCTTGCCGATGTTGGCCACCAGCAGGTTCCAGTGCTTGAGCGTCAACTCGGACATCATGGCGCAGCGGATGGCCCGCGCCGCGTGCCGGCCCAGGGTGGAGTGGAGCATGGCCGGGGTCACGTCGATCTTGTGGATGGTCTTGACGGTCGAGATGGCCGCCCCCACCCACTTCACGGTGAGCGGGTGGTTGGTGAGGAAGCCGACCAGCACCTGGGCCAGCGGGCCCACCTGCATGGGCTTCCCCTCGAGCCGCGGCGCCTTGACCCAGCTGTACTTCTGCGGGGGCGCCGTCTCGGCCTTCCACTCGCCGCTGAACTTGGGGACGGTCTCCTCCTCCCACGGGCCGCGCTGCCAGTCGCCGTCGTAGTGCGAGTGGGCGATCGACTCGGTGACGTTCTTCTTGAGGTAGTCGTCGTTCCAGTTCTCGATCTTCCGCACGCCGGCCTGGCCGGCCATGATGACGCCGCCGGGGAGATCGAACTGGGTCATCTTGGCGTCGGTCGGCAGGTCGGGCACGGCCAGGTAGTTGGTGACGCCGGCGCCGTACTTGAACCACTCCGGGTAGAAGCCGGCCACCGCGGCCACGTCGACCAGGTAGCACTGGGTGACGAAGCCGCTGACCTCGTCGAGCAGCGCCTTCACCTGGTAGAGCTTCGACATGTTGAGGGTGGAGGGGCTGTCGAGGTTGATGGCGTTGGCCACGCCGCCCACCGCCAGGTTCTGGATGTGCGGCGTCTTGCTGCCGAGGATGGCCACGATCTGGTTGGCCTTGCGCTGGATCTCCAGGGCCTGCAGGTAGTGGGCGACCGCCAGGAGGTTGACCTCGGGCGGCAGCTTCATGGCCGGGTGGCCCCAGTAGCCGTTCTGGAACGGCCCCAGCTGGCCGGCGGCGACGAAGCCCGCCAGCTTCGACTTCACGGCGGTGAGCTCTTTGACCGAGTTTCCGGGCCAGTTGGAGATCGACTCGGCCAGCGCCGAGGCCTTGGCGGGATCGGCCTTGAGCGCCGAGACCACGTCGACCCAGTCGAGCGCCGAGAGGTGGTAGAAGTGGACGATGTGGTCGTGAAGCGAGTGCGCCGAGATGATGATGTTGCGGATCAGCTGGGCGTTGAGCGGCACCTCGAGCCCGAGCGCGTTCTCCACGCTGCGCACCGAGGTGATGGCGTGCACGGTGGTGCAGACGCCGCAGATGCGCTGGGTGAAGGCCCAGGCGTCGCGCGGGTCGCGGCCCTGAAGGATGGTCTCGATGCCGCGCCACATGGTGCCGCTCGACCAGGCGTTCTTGATCTGGCCGCCGTCGACCTCGACGTCGATCCGCAGGTGCCCCTCGATGCGGGTGATGGGGTCGATGGTGATGCGCTGGCTCATGACGCCGTCCCTTCAGTGAGGCCGGCCGGAACGTCACGCCCAGGAGGGGTGGAGACGCCGGCGAGGATGGGGAACTTCCGGACTACCAGGACGTAGATGACCGTCTCGGTGGCAATCAGCCCGAGTGTGACGAGGATCTCCGAGACGCTGGGGAAGTAGACCCAGCCGTTGCCCGGGTCGTAGGCGATCAGGAACACGTCGACGCGGTAGAGCGCGCCGCCCAGCATGGCCAGCAGCGCCGCCTGGAGCTGCTGGTGAGGGCGCCCGAGCTGCCCCTGGCGCAGGAAGATGACGGCCGAGGCCAGGAAGATCACGATCTCGGCCCAGAAGAAGAAGGCCATCCGGCCCGCCGAGTAGACCAGGCCGAGCTTCCCCTCCAGGCCGAGCACCACGAAGCGGAGCGCCAGGAAGGCCAGGATGGCGCCGGCCACGTACCTGCCCAGGGTGGCCAGCAGCCGGTTCTCCAGCGGCCGCATGAAGGCGGCGCTGGAGAAGATCGACTCGAAGTAGAGCACCCCGAAGCCCATGGCGAAGGCGGTGAACAGGAAGTAGAGGGGCAGGAAGCCGCTGTGCCACAAGGGGTGCAGCTTCAGGCCGGCCATCATCATCAGGCCGCCCAGGCTCGACTGGTGCATGGTCGGGAGCAGGAGCCCGAAGGCGATGAGGAAGGGCAGGGCCTTCTCGGCGCGCGGCAGCCAGCGGGCGGCGAAGCGCGCCCGGCCAGGAACCATGCCGGCCGCAAGCCCCTCCAGCCAGGCCGGGGAGAGCTCGAGGAAGATGACCACGGTGTAGGCCATCATGCAGAGCGCCACCTCGAGGAGGACCGAGGTGCTGCTCCAGTATTGGGGCGAGACCGGGATGCGCCACATGGTCCAGTAGCGGCCCAGGTCGAAGGCCACCGCCACGCCGGCCACGCCGTAGCCGAGCAGGCTGGTGAGCAGCGCCGGGCGGACCAGCGGGTGGTACTTCCCCTTGTTGAGGATGAAGACCAGGAAGGCCAGGACGTAGCCGCCGCTGGCCAGGCCGGTACCGACCACCACGTCGATGGCGATCCAGATGCCCCAGGGATAGCCGTCGTTCATGGAGGTGGCGGCCCCCAGCCCCATGATGAAGCGATAGAGGCCGGCGATGGTGCCGAGCCCCCAGAGCAGGAGGAGGAACGTGACGCCGGGGGTGAGGAGCTTCCCGTGGACCGGGCGCGGCGGGGCGCTGCTCATGAGTCGTTCTCCTCGGCAGCGGTGACGGCATGGCGGTTCTTCCAGGCCACGATGGCGAAGGTCCCGAAGAGCACCATGGGGGCGAAGGCGCCCTGGTAGATGGCGTGCTGGACCGTCTCCACCAGCGCCGGCGCCGGCTCGTTGCCGAGGGCCGGCAGCCCGAACGGCGCGAAGCCGACCGGGGAGAGGTAGAGGCAGGCCGTGCCGCCACCCTGGGTCTCACCGTAGATGCCGCCCTGGTAGGCGGCCGGCTTCGCCGCCAGGCGGCGCTTGGCCTCGGCCAGCAGCTCGGGCCGGCTGCCCGACACCACCGCGCCGCGCGGACAGACCTCGGCGCAGGCTGGGCCCTTGCCCTGGTCCCACCGATGGCGGCAGAGCTCGCACTTGATGATCTTCGGCGAGGCCGAGGCCCACTGGAACTTCGGCACGTTGAAGGGGCAGGCGATCTGGCAGTTGCGGCAGCCGACGCACCGATCGACGTCGTACTGAACCACCCCGCGCTTCCCCTTGTGCAGCGCGCCCATCATGCAGACCGAGGAGCAGGCCGGGTCGGCGCAGTGCATGCATTGCGCCTTGAGGTAGCCGGTCTCGCTCTCGGTGCTCCACTGCCGGATGACGCTGAGCGTGCTGCCGTTCAGGTCGGCCGGGGCATCGTAGGGCGCCCCGCCGATCATGGCGACGTCGGGCGCCAGGCCGTTGGCGTCGCGGCAGGCGATCGAGCAGGCCCGGCACCCGACGCAGCGGGTGGCGTCGAAGAGCAGGCCCAGGTCGTCGGGGCCGCTTGGCTTGGGCGTGCGCGCCTCGGCCGTGGTGACCGCGGCGGCGCCGGCGGCGGCGCCGAGGACCTTGAGCGCACCGCGACGGGTCATGGTCATGGCTTCTTCTCCTCGCCTTCGGCCCTCTTGACCTGGACATTCAGCTTGCGGGAGGCGACGTAGCTGGCGCCGGCCGCCGCGCCGACCACCAGGCCACCGAGGCCGGCAGCGATGGCGCCCACCTCGCCCTTGCCGCCGCCGACGTTCGGGTAGGCCATGGGAGCGGTCGGCCTGTCGATCGGCATGTTCTGGTGGATCGGCACCGTGAAGGCGATCCCCTGCTCGGTGCAGCCGATGCACGGGTGGCCGATGCCGATGGGCCAGGCCCCCGGCACCTCGCAGAAGTGGAGCAGCGAGCAGTTGGCGTGGGTCTGCGGCCCCTTGCAGCCGAGCTTGTAGAGACACCAGCCCTCGCGGTGGCCGGCGTCGCCGAAGGCCTGAGCGAAGCGGCCGTTGTCGAAGTGGGCGCGGCGCGGGCAGTCGTCGTGGATGACGCGGGCGTAGGCGAACTTGGGCCGGCCCTTGTCGTCGAGCGCCGGCAGCGTCCCGAAGGTGGCGAACTGCAGCACGGTGCCGAGCAGGTTGTAGGGGTTGGCCGGGCAGCCCGGGAGAGTGACCACGGTCTTGCCGGGGAGCGCCTGCGCCACCCCGACCGCGCCGGTCGGGTTGGGCGACGAGGAGGGGATGCCGCCCCACGAGGCGCAGGAGCCGATGGCGATGACCGCGGCCGCCTTCTCCGCCACGCGCCTGACCGTGTCGATGGCCTTGTGGCCGCCGACGTAGCAGTAGATGCCGTCGTCCTTGAGCGGGATCGAGCCCTCGACGATCAGCACGTACTTGCCGGCGTTCTCCTTCATGGTCTTCTCGAGCACGGCCTCGAACTGGTAGCCGGCGGCCGCCGCCAGCGTCTCGTGGTAGTCGAGCGAGATCAGGTCGAGGATCAGCTCGCCGAGGTCGGGCGCGCTGGAGCGCAGCAGCGACTCGGTGCAGCCGGTGCACTCCTGGAAGTGCAGCCAGATGACCGAGGGCTTCTTCCCCTTGGCCACGTTCTCCGCCATCTTCTCGCCGGCCCACGCCGGCATCCCGACCGAGGCGGCCGCCGCGGTGCAGATCTTGACGAAGTCTCGGCGGGTGACGGCGGAGGGTTCGGCTACCTCTGGGTGCGGCATCTTGAACCTCCCTGGGGCAGGCCCTGGAATAGGCCGCCAAACTGTTCCGGGAGATTTCGCCCTATCGGGGTATGACTTGGCGTTGACACAAATCAATTGACGTAAAATCAGCGCGCAATGGCTGCGGCAGTCAATAAAATCAATATGTTCGTAAATGCACCTGGATGGGTATGCGGCCAAAGTGACCAGGCCCTTCTGAACGTTTTCTGCGACGGAGCCCCGAAAGGAGGGGCTCCCCGGGTTGCAGCGGGAGCGGTCGAGGTGGCGACGGCGGCGCCCGTGAAGCGGCCGCCAGGTGTCAACGGAGGAGACACCTTCACCACCTCGAAAGGATCCTCACATGAAGAGCACCGCCACCCCCAACCGCTTCCTGCAGGGCGCCATCGCCAGCTGATCGACCGGTCAACTGGTGGTGAACGGCGTCACCCTCAGCACGCCGGCCACCGTCAGGATCGAGGGGGTCGAGCGGCCGGAGAGCGAGCTGCGCGAGGGGATGGAGGTGCGGGTCAAGCTCCACGCCGACGCCAGCGGCCGGCACGGCGAGGGGCTCGAGATCCAGGCCGAGGACGCCGTGAACGGCGCCGGGCTCGGCACCTTCACGGTCAACGGCGTCACGGTCCGGATCGACGCCCTCACCGAGCAGCGCGACGCCGCAGCCGCCCTGATCAGCGGTGACCTCGTCGAGGTCCGTGGCGCCCCGGGCCGCGACGGCACCTCGCTGGTGGCCACCCGGCTGCAGCGGTCCAGCGACGCCCGGCCCGTCATCCGCGGCCTGTCTCGGCCAAGGACGCCGCCGCCTGGGCCGAGCCGGTGCTGACCGCCAAGGAGGTCGAGCTGGAGGGCGACGACTAACCCCCTCCCGCGAAGGGGCGGCCGGGAGATGGCGTCCGGGTTAGGCTGGGAGGCGGCGTCCCGGGGCTCCCAGGCCGGGATCCTTGGAGAGGCTGGCACGTCCAACCCGGCTCCGGTGTCACTTCGAGAGGAGGCTGTTCAACTTGAGCGAGCACCGCAGCAAGGCGGCGGAGCTGTACCGGACCTGGGGTCCGGCCGTCTACCGCCGCTGCCTCCGCATCCTGAAGGACCAGGAGGCGGCCAAGGACGCCACGCAGGAGGTCTTCGTGAAGCTGATCCGCGACATGTCGAAGCTCGAAGACCGCGAGACCGTGCTCCCCTGGATCTACCGGGTGGCCACCAACCACTGCCTCAACCAGCGGCGCAACGGCTCGCGCCGGGGCGAGGACTTCGAGGCGCCGCCGCTGGAACTGGTCGCGTCGGCCGACCACGACACCCTGCCGGACCGGCTGCTGGTCCAGAGCATCCTCTCCAGGTTCGACGCCACCACCCAGACCGTCGCCGTTGGGGTGCTGGTCGACGGCATGGAGCAGGAGGAGGTGGCCGTGGTGCTCGGCCTCTCACGCCGCACGGTGGCCCGCAAGCTGGCTCGCTTCCTGGACCTCGCCCGACACCACGTCGACCGGAGCTGACGATGACCGCCCGCTGCCCTTCCGATCTCGCGCTGGAACGCCACCTGCTCTCTCCGGAGGGCACCGCGCTCATCGGCCACCTGGCGGCCTGCCAGGACTGTGCGGCCCGCCTCGCCACCATGCAGCGGCAGGGCGACGACTTCCTCCGCTTCGTCTACCCGGCCACCGTCGAGGCGGTCGAGGCGGCCGCCGCGCGCCCCTCCCTGGCGCTGGCCTGGCGCCGCTGGTTCGCGCTGGTCCCGGCCCTCGGTGGCGCCGCGGCGCTCCTCTTCTTCCTGGCCCGCCCGCAGGCCCCGCCCGACGACTACCTCGGCACCAAGGGCGGGGGACCGCTCGGCCTCGCCGTCTTCGTCCAGGATGGGCCGAGCCCTCGCCTGGCCCGCGACGGCGAGCCGGTGCCGGCCGCCGCCGCGCTGCGCTTCCGCGTTCGCATCGCCCGGCCGTGCCACCTCTGGCTGCTCTCGGTCGACGCCCGCGGCCAGGTCTCGCGCCTCTACCCGACGGCGGGTGAGGGCGGGGCCTCGGTGGAGCAGAGCGCCGACCTGCCCGGCGGCGCGGTGCTCGACGGCCAGCCCGGTCCGGAGCGGATCGTCGCGCTCTGCGCGCCTGCGCCGCTCGGCTGGGCCGCGGCCGAGTCGGCGGTGCGCGCCTCGCTCGGTGCGCCCGGCCCGGATTCGGTGCGGCGCGCGGCCTCGATCGGCGGGCTTCCGGCCGGCACCGCCCAGGACTCGCTGCTGCTCGAGAAGAAGCCCTAGACCATGCGCCGCCTGCTCGCCACCCTCGCGCTCACCCTGCCGCTCAGCGCCGCCGCCCTGTCCGGGCGCGTGGCGGTGGTGGCGGGCATGAACCAGGGGGCCGCCGGCCGGCCCAAGCTCTGGTTCGCAGAGAAGGACGCCGAACGGTTCGAGCGGGCGCTGGTCGAGCTGGGCGACTTTCCGCCCGATGGCGTCGAGCTTCTGCGCGGCCCGACCGCGGCCACCTTCCGCGAGGCGCTGGTCCGCGCCGAGGCCCGCGTCCAGGCTGCTCGCGCCAGCGGCGAACGGACCCTGCTGCTGGTATTCTACTCCGGCCACGCCGGCGCAGGCGGCCTGGAGTTCGGCGCCGACCGCGTCGGCTACGACGAGCTCAGGGCGGCGGCGGCCAACTCCAGCGCCGAGGCCAAGGTGGTGGTGGTCGACGCCTGCGAGGCCGGCGCGCTCACCCAGGTGAAGGGGGCGCGGGCCGAGGCGCGGCTCGACTTCGCCCTGCCGGTCGACGAGGTGCGCGGCACCGCCTTCATCGCGTCGACCGCGGTGGGCGAGGCGGCCCAGGAGTCGGCCGCCATCGGCGGCAGCTTCTTCACCCACCACCTCGAGGTGGCGATCCGCGGCGCCGGGGACGCCAACGGAGACGGCCAGGTCACGCTGGCCGAGGCCTTCCGCTACACCTCGCAGGCGACCGTCTCCGACACCTCGGCGACGCGCACCGGGGCCCAGCACCCGACCTACGACTTCCGCATGTCCGGCCGCGGCGACGTGGTGCTGGCCGACCTGCGCCGCGCCGAGGCCAGGCTGCTGGTGCCGGTCGACCCGGGGGCCCTCTACGTGCTGCGCGGTCCGCGCGGCCTGACCGCCGAGGTGCCGGCCGGCGCCACCGAGCTGGCGCTGGCGCTCCCGGCCGGCGAGTACGCCGTGGAGCGGCGCGCCCGCAACGGCCGCGCCCTCGGGCAGGTCACGCTCGGCCGCGGCGAGACCCGCGCGCTGCCGCAGCTGATCCCGACCCGCTACGAGGTGGCCCGCTCCAAGGGCGGCCCGCTGCCGACCGAGATCTGGGTCGGCGCCGGCCTGCAGACCACCGGCCTGCCCGGCAGCCTGGCGCTCCCGGGCTTCCGGCTCGGCCTGCGACGCGAGGTCGGACCGCTGGCGCTGGTGGTCCACGCCGACTACGCCGTCGGTGACGTCACCGAGCGGGCCCTCACCTACGGCTACACCCGCGCCGGCGGCGGTCTCAGTGCGCTGGTTCCGGTGGCCGGCGGCCGGGCGCTGCTGGAGGGCGGCCTCGACCTCGGCGGCGGCTGGAACAGCCAGTCGCTCCCCGACGGACGCCACTTCGAGACCGGCGACCTGACCGCCGGCCTGGCGCTGCGAGGCTCGATGCCGCTCGGGCCGCTCCGCGCGGCGCTCGATCTGACCGGGGGCGCCAAGATCTTCAGCCTCGACGGCGGCCGGGTGGTCCGACCTGTCGCCAACCTCTCGCTCCTCCTGCTCTACGGGCTCTGACCATGCGCCGTCGCTCCCAGCCGGGTGCTGCTCACCTCCTCGTCTTCCTGCTGGCCGGGCTGCTGCTCGGCGCCTGCGGCGGGACGCTCTACGACGCCGCCGGTGTCCCGCCGCTGATCGGCGGGGGTGGCCCGGCCTGCGATGCGCCGCAGCACGTCTGCAGCGGGGCCTGCGTGGCCCAGTCGGTGGCCGCCTGCGGCCTCTCCTGCGCTGCCTGCAGCGCCAGCGATCCAAACGCCACCGCGGTCTGCGAGCCGGGGGTGAGCGGGGCCTTCGCCTGCGGGGAGGTCTGCCAGCCCGGCTGGTTCAGCTGCACGGCCGGCTGCTGCCGGGCCACCGTGGTCGCGGCCGGCGACGACCACGCCTGCGCCGTCACCAGCGACGGGGCGCTGCTCTGCTGGGGCAAGAACGACGCCGGCCAGCTTGGGCCGGGCGCCGCGGGGCTGCTCCGGTCGGTCCGCCCGGTCACCGTGCCGCTCTCCGGCGTCACCGCGGTGGCGGCCGGCGGACGCCACACCTGCGCGGTGGCGGGCGGGGTGGTCCAGTGCTGGGGGGCGAACGAGTCCGGGCAGCTCGGCGGCGGTGGCACCGCGGCCACCTCGACCATCGTCTCCGGCGTGCTGACCGGCGCCACGGCGCTGGCGCTCGGGTCCCGCCACACCTGCGCCGTCGTCGGCAGTGGCCTGGCCGCCTCGGTCCAGTGCTGGGGGGCCAACGACAAGGGCCAGCTCGGCACCGGAACCCTCGTTGGCCAGGCCTCGCCGGTCGCTTCGCTGGTCTCGCCCGGGGCGACCTCGCTCTCGGCGGCCGGGGACAACACCTGCGTGGTGACCGGCGGGCAGGCGAAGTGCTGGGGACTTGACCTCGAAGGGCAGACCGGCTTCGGCGCCTCCGCGCCATCCCGTGCGACTCCGGTCAACGTCCCCCTCCCTCCCGCGCTCCCGGGTCCCTTCATCAAGATCGCCGCTGGCCGGAAGCACGCCTGCGCCAACGTCACTTCGAGTGGCGTGACGCCGCTCTTCTGTTGGGGCTCAGGAGGGGAGGGCGAGATGGGGACCCGCTCGACCACACCCAATCCCCAATACGTGCCGGTCCAGGCCTCGCGGATTGACGCTGGCCAACTGGCTGGCGCCTTCGCTGCTGGCGAGGCCTTCACCTGCACAGCCAAGGCCGGTGATCTCACCATGAAGTGCGCCGGCCGGAACGACCAAGCGCAGTGCGGCGGACCGCCCTCCGGACCCGCCGTCCTCGAGCTCGAGGTGACGTTCGGCGGCGGAACCGCGCTTGCCGCCTCGGCCGGGCGCGCCTTCACCTGCGCGCTCGTCAACCTGGCTGGCCAGCATGTGGTCATGTGCTGGGGCAGCAACGCCGAGGGCCAGCTCGGCCGAGCCACCTCGGCCTCGGCCCCGTCCCAGACGCCCGAGCTGGTCGGGAACTGAGCCGGCCGGTCGGCCCACTCCGACCGCCCCAACAGGGCTGTCCCGCCGAATCGAGACTGAGTGTCATCCAGCTGAAAGGGGACACACCATGACTCGAAACCTCCGGAACGCCTTCCTCATCCTCACCACCGCCACCCTCGCCGCCTGCGGCAACGCCAGCTCAAAGGGGACCATCGGTCCCCAGGGCGGCACGCTCCGCTCGCCGAGCGGCGTCACCCTCGCCGTCGCGGCAGGCGCCGTCGCCACCGAGACGCAGTTCGAGATCATCGACGCGGCACCCCGCCACGGCGAGCACCGCCGCATCCAGCTCGAGCCGCGCGGCCTCAAGCTCACCGCCAAGGCGACCGTCACCGTGGTGGTGGACGACTCGAAGGGGCCGGTCAAGCTGGTCGAGGTCGAGACCGAGCACGGCGCCGAGGGGGAGGTCGAGGTCGAGCACGCCATCGAGGCCGAGCACGGCGTCGAGGTGGAGACCGAGCACGGCCGCGAGGCCGAGATCGACCATCTCGGCGAGCTCGAGGTCCGCGACGCCGCGCCCTGCGACCCGGCCTGCGACACCGGCCTCGAGTGCGACGACGGCGTCTGCAAGGCGCACGGCGGTGGCGGCCACTCGGGTCCGTAGCCCGAGCAGGCGCCGAAGCGCAGCGGAGCGCCGCGGAGGGGCCACCAGCCCACCGCGGCGTTGGCGCGTTCGAGGACTGCTCATGTAGAGTCCGGCTCGAGGAGGTCCATGCACCTGCGCCAGCCGGCGGCCGCCGCCACGTTCCTCCTGCTGCTCAGCTCGTGCGCACTGGTGCGCCCGGTCCGGGTCTCGCCAGATGGGCGAGAGCTGGAGGTCGATGGGGAGCGCTGGCGTGCCCAGGACGGCCTCACCCTCTTCGAGCGGGATGGCCGGGTCCACGTGGTCTCGGTCGGCCCCGACAGCGGCTTCGACGTGGCGGTCCCGTTCGGTCCCGACGGCCGCCCGGCCTGGCCGGCCCGGGCGCCCTTCGAGGTCACGGGTGGCACGATCCGGCTCCTCGACAAGGGCGGGAGCGTGGCGGCGCTGGTCGAGTCGCGGCAGCTCCACACCCACGCCGAGCACTTCCACCTCACCAGCCGCTATGCCAACGCCGACTGGCAGGCGCTCTACGCGCTGCGTGCCGAGGGGTCGGCGCTCGACCCGGTGCGGCGGCAGCTGGCCGCCAGCGTGCTGGCCGAGCTGCTCGATGAGAGGCTGCCGGGGAAGTCGGAGCAGGCCACCTTGGCGGCGCTGCGCCGCCTCGACTCGGTGATGGCCAAGGCGCACCGGGCGGTGCTGTCCGGCCAGTCAGGCCAGGAGGTCCTCGGCATCCTCGGCCACGACCTCGAGATCTCGGAGGGAGGCCGGAAGCTGGAGATCGAGGGGCAACGCTTCCGCGCCGCAGAGGGGGTCCGCTTCGTATACGACGCCGGCCACTTCCACGTGGAGTCGACGGCCGGCACCTGGGTGCAGGTGGTCCAGCTCGACGCCGTGGATCCCGGCAGCTTCGAGCTGCCGCCCTCGATCTTCTACGAGCTGAAGGACGGCGTCATCGAGGCCCGGCCGACGCTCGGGCTCTGGCAGACCCTGGCCGAGTCGCATCAGCTCCGGTTCACCAACGACCACTGGCACCTGACCGAGGCCTACCGGCCGGTCCGGCCGCTGCTGATCGCGGCCGAGGACAAGAAGCTGTCCGAGGGGCAGCGTGATCGGGCCCGGGGCAGGGCGCTGGAGGTGCTGCGGGTCCGCCTCGACCTCACCAGCGAGCAGGAGCTCCAGTCGCAGCTGGCGGCGCTCGACCAGCTCATCGCGCGGCTGATCGCGGAGACCGAACGGGAACGGCGCAGTCCTCCTGCCCCCCCGGGGCCGAAGAGGCGCTAACGAGAGAGGGCGGTGAGCCGCGCCTGCCACTCCGGCGAGAGACCGGCCTGACGCGCCCCTTTCACCATCACTTCGAGGTAGGCCGGCGAGGGCGGGGCCTCGGCCGTCAGGCGCCGGCCGGCGGCGGCACGGAAGGCGACCGCCGGCAGCGGCGCGCTCCCGTCGAGCGGCTGCAGCGACACCTCCAGGGCGGTGTAGAGGCCGGAGACCGCCCCCTCCTTGTGCTCGACGAGGCCGCGGGCCGACCCCGGAACGGGGACCGCGAGCCCTTCCACGAACTGCCCGGGCGCCTCGGCGAGGCTGGCCACCGCCCCGCCCCAGTGCTTCGAGACCACGTCGAAGGCGAGCCGCCAGCCCGGCAGGCGCGCCGGCCGGGCCTTGGTGAAGTCGGGGACCACGTAGCCGTGGCTCCCGGCCCAGGTGGCGAAGGCGACCCGGTCGAGCGAGGAGCCATAGACGAACCAGGTGAAGTCGGCGCCGGCCTGGGCCTCGTGGGCCTTGCCGAAGATGGGGATGGACATGCCCCACCATCTAACCGGCCGGTGGCCTCGCCACCACCGGCAGCACGATCGCCAGCGCCAGCACCCCGGCCATCACCGGCAGGGCCCCCAGATAGGAGCCGGTCAGGTCCTTCACCGCCGCCACGAAGATCGGCCCGGCCACGCCGGCCAGCCCCCAGGCCGAGAGGATCCAGCCGTAGGTGACGCCGAGGTGTCGGGTGCCGAACCAGTCGGCGCAGAGCGAGGGCATGGTGCCGAAGCCGCCGCCGTAGCAGAGCAGCACCAGCGCGAAGAGGGCAGCCACGGCCGGCAGGGCGTGGACGCCCCCCACCAGGGCGAAGACCGCCGCCTGCAGCCCGTAGATGAGGCCAAAGGCGAGCCGCCGGCCGAGCCGGTCGGAGAGGGCGCCCCAGAAGAAGCGCCCCAGCCCGTTGGCGACCGCGATGGCCCCGTAGACCGCCACCGCCCGGTCGGCAGGGATGCCGGTCAGCTCCTGGAGCAGCGGCACGGCGCTGGAGATGAAGAGGATGCCGGCGGTGACGTTGAGGAAGAGCATGGCCCAGAGGGCCCAGAACTGCGGCGTGCGCAGCGCCAGCGAGGGGGGCCAGCCATCGGCGGCCGGGGCGGCGGCGGTCGGACCGGCGCTGGCCGTGCCGCTGGCGCCGGCCGGCGGGTCTCGCAGCAGCGCGGCGGCGCCCAGCCCGACGACGCCGAAGACCAGCCCGGAGCCGGCGAAGCGCGCCCCGATCGCCTCGACGCCGACCATGGGCCCGAGCGCCCGCATCGCCAGGCTATAGAGAAAGGCGCCGAGCCCGAAGCCCATCACCACCAGCCCGGTGCCGAGGCCGCGCTGCGTTCGGAACCACTTGGCCACCGCCACCACCGGCGTCACGTAGCCGAGACCGAGCCCGAGGCCGCCCACCACGCCGTAGCTCAGGTAGAGCCAGGGGGCACCGAGGCGGGCCGTCCCGAGCCCGGCCGCCAGGTTGCCGAGCGCCCAGAGCGCGGCGCCGGCCAGCGCCACCGGCCGCGGGCCGTGCCGGTCCTGCAGCCTCCCCCCGGTGATGGCCCCGACGCCGAGGAAGAAGATGGCGGTGGAGAAGGCCCCGGTGGTGGTCCTGGCCGACCAGCCGTGTGCTGCCGCCAGGGGCTGGGCGAAGAGGCTCCAACTGTAGACGGCGCCGAGGACCGCCATCAGGGCGGTGCCGGCGGCAGCGACGATCCAGCGCATGCGCTTGTCGTGACACGGCCGGGTGGCCCCGTCGAGGGAGAAGCCCGCAGGAAGCAGGTCTCGAGTGCGCCGCGGCCGCGCCCGGCTTACACTGGCGGACCTTGCCGACGCGCAGACCGCCCGCCGACGCGCCCCCCGAGGCCCTCACCCCGGCCGAGCGGAAGCTCGTCGCCGAGGAGGAGGCGCTGCTGGCCGCGGTGCTGGCGGCGCTCTCCAGCCGCCGCACCGGGCGCGACGACGGGGCCGAACTGGAGGGGCGGCTCCGAGAGCTGCGCGAGGAGGCGCAGGAGTTGACCGCCAAGGACCTACCGACCGTCTTCCAGGAGATGGGGCTGGTGCGGGCGGTGATGGAGCGGAGCCGCGGCGGCGCCCTCCCGGATCCGGCAGCCCCCTACTTCGCCCACCTGCGGCTGCGCGAGGGGAAGGAGGTGCGCGACTACTGTCTGGGCCGCGCCACGTTTTATGACCGCGAGGCTGAGGTGCGGGTGGTCGACTGGCGGGCCGCGCCGGTGGCAGGGCTCTTCTACCGTTACCGCGACGGCGAGGAGTACGAGGAGCCGTTCCCGGGGCGGGTGGCGCGCGGCGTCGTCGAGGCGCGACGGGTGGTGGTGATCGACCGCGGCCGGCTGGTCCGGATCACCGCCGGCTCGACGGCGCTGCTGCGCGCCCCGGACGGCTGGCGGCGGGCCACGGTCTCCGGGGCCCGGCTCGGTGGCGGGGCCGGCACCGCGGCGCGGGCCGGCCTGCTCGGCGTCGGGGTCGGGGCCAGGGACCGGGCCGCCGACCCCGAGGTGACGGCGCTGCTCGACCGCGAGCAGTGGGAGGCGGTCAGCGCCCCGGCTTCGGAGCCGCTGCTGGTGCTCGGCAGCGCCGGCAGCGGCAAGACCACCGTGGCCCTGCACCGGCTCGCCCGGATCGCCGCCGCCGACCCGCGCCGCTACCCGGCTTCGCGCATCCAGGTGGTGGTGCCCGAGCCGGGGCTGGCGCGGCTGGCGCAGCGGCTGCTGGCGCCGCTCGGCCTCGACAAGGTGGCGGTCCGCACCCTCGACGACTGGGCCCGGGCGGCGTTCCAGTCGGCCTTCGCCACCCCGCCCCCGCGGCTCTGCGCCGAGCCTCCGGCGTTGGTCTCTCGCCTGAAGCGCCACCCGGCCCTCCACGCCGCGCTGGTCGCCCAGCCTCACCCGGCCGGCGCCGCGACCCTGCGCGGGCTGCGGCGTGATCTCGGCGACCTGCTGGTCGACCCGAAGTTCGTGGCCGGGGTGGTGGCGCGGGCCGAGGGCGATCTCCCCACCACCGCCATCGAGGAGGTGGTGCGCCACACCCGGCTGCAGCTGGCCGACCCGGCGGCGCAGGCGCTGGCCGGCATCGACCCGGAGCGGCTCGCCACCATCGACGGCCTCCCGGTCGACGAGGACACGCCCGAGGCGCTGGGCGGCACGCTCGACGCCGAGGACCTGCCGCTGCTGATCTTCCTGGCCGCCCTGCGCGGCGGCAGCGGGGCGCGCCGGCTCTCGCATCTGGTGGTCGACGAGGCGGAGGACGTCTCGCTGGTGGAGCTGGCGGTGCTCGGCAGCTCGCTGGAGGGGGAGCGGAGCGTCACCATCGCCGGCGACGAGGCCCAGCAGACCTTCAGCTCCTACGCCGGCTGGCCCCAGGCGCTCGAGGCGGTCGGGGCGCCGCGGGCGGCCACGGTCC
Source organism: Anaeromyxobacter sp. (assembly GCA_025360965.1). Lineage (GTDB taxonomy): Bacteria > Myxococcota > Myxococcia > Myxococcales > Anaeromyxobacteraceae > JADKCZ01. The sequence continues at coordinate 36,859 of JANYBC010000214.1, forward strand.
GGCTCGCCACCACCTACCGCTGCCCGGCCCCGGTGGCGGCGCTGGCCCACCATATCCTCGGTCCGCTCGCCCCGCCCGAGGCGCCGCGCGCCGGCAAGCAGGGCTCGCCGGTGGTCCGCTTCGACTTCCCCGGCGAGGCCCACGCCCAGCTCTTCCTCTCCGGCGCCATCCGCGAGCTGCTGGAGCGCGAGCCGGAGGCCTCTGTGGCGGTGGTCGCCTCCTCGGCCGAGACGGCCCGCGGCTTCCACAAGCTGCTCGCCGACCTGCCCGAGGCCCGGCTGGCGCTCGACGGCGCCTTCGCCTTCAAGCCGGGGGTCGACGTCACCGACGTGGCCAGCGTCAAGGGGCTGGAGTTCGACTACGTGATCATCCCCGATGCCTCGGCCCGGGCCTACCCGGACGAGCCGGAGGCCCGCCGCCGCCTCCACGTGGCGGTGACGCGCACCGCCCACCAGCTCTGGATCGCCGCCACCGGGACACCGTCGCCGCTGCTGGCGTCGCTTCGGCCCGCTTGAACGCTGCGTGACCTAGCGTGACAATGGGTGGCGCGGCGGGTGCTCCGTCGGTATGTACCCGGGTGGGCTCTCGATCGGCGTGCCGATCGGCACAAGACTCGGCCCCCAGACCAACCCTTCTTACGACCACCTGAACCAGGAGAGACGGCACATGGCCAACATCACCCTCGGCGGCAACCCCATCCACACCAGCGGCAACCTGCCGGCGGTCGGCGCCAAGGCGCCCGACTTCAAGCTCACCGCCGGTGACCTGAAGGACCTCTCCCTCGCCGACTTCAAGGGCAAGAAGAAGGTGCTCAACATCGTGCCGTCGCTCGACACGCCGGTCTGCGCCACCTCGACCCGCAAGTTCAACGCCGACGCCGGCAAGCTCCCCAACGTGGTGGTGCTGGTGATCTCGGCCGACCTGCCCTTCGCCGCCAAGCGCTTCTGCACCACCGAGGGGCTGGCCAACGTCACCCCGCTCTCGACCTTCCGCTCCAGCTTCGCCAAGGACTACGGCATCGCGCTGGTCGACGGCGCGATGGCCGGCGTCACCGGCCGGGCCGTCATGGTCCTCGACGAGAACGACAAGGTGGTCTACGAGGAGCTGGTCCCGGAGATCAGGCAGGAGCCGAACTACGAGAAGGCGCTGGCCGCGCTCAAGTAGGGCGCCACCGAACCGCGCACCACCGCGCCGCCGCTCCACCTCGCGTGGACGGCGGCGTCTTCACGCTTCGGCCGTGTCCTCGAGCTGCCCCGCCACCTTCTCCCACTCGCCGTAGAGCCCCGAGAGCTCGCGCTCGGCCGCCGCCTTCTGCTCGATGAGCGGCCGGGCCTGGGCGAAGTCCTGGTAGATGGCCGGGTCGGCCATGGCCTCGCTGGCCTCACGGGCCACGGCCTCCAGCGCCGCGATGCGGGCCTCCACCTTTGTGAGGACGTCGCGCAGCGGCTTCTCGCGCCGGTAGCGCTGGTTGCGGGCCTCGGCCTCGGCCCGCTTCCGGTCCCGGCCCGGCTCGCCGGCCGCGGTGGTCCCCCCACGCCCGCCGTCCTCGGGGCCGGCGCCGCCAGCCGCCTCCTCGAGCTGCTTCTGGTGGTAGAGCCAGTCGTCGAGGTTGCCGGGGCAGGGGAGGATGGCGCCGTCCTTCACCTCCCAGATCACCGTGGCCAGCGCGTTGACGAAGGTCCGGTTGTGGCTGACGAAGAGCAGCGTGCCGGGGAAGCCGCGCAGCGCCTCGATGAGCGCCTCGGAGCTGTCGAGGTCGAGGTGGTTGGTCGGCTCGTCGAGCAAGAGCAGGTTGGCCGGCACCAGCAGCAGCTTGGCCAGCGCCACCCGAGCCCGCTCGCCGCCGGAGAGGACCCGGATCTGCTTCTGCACGTCGTCGCCGGTGAAGAGGAAGCCGCCGGCGATGGAGCGGACCCAGGCCTCGCCCTTGTCGGGCGCCAGCGCCCAGAGCGTCTCCAGCACGGTGGACTTCGGATCGAGCGAGCCGGCGGTGACGCCGCCCGGCTCGAGCAGGTGCTGGGCGTAATAGCCCATCACCACGCCGTGGCCCGGCTTGACGGTGCCGCGGTCGGGGGCCAGCGTCCCGGCCGCCAGCTTGAGCAGCGTCGACTTGCCGGCTCCGTTGGGGCCGATGACGCCGATCCGGTCGCCGCGGGCCACGGTGGCCGAGAGGTCGCGGTAGACGGTGCGCGGGCCGAAGGCCTTGGCCAGCCCCGTGAGCCGCAGCACCTCGCGCCCCGAGCGCGGCGCCTCGGCGAAGCGGAAGCGGACGGTGGCCCGCTCCTCCAGCGTCTCGACCGTCTCCATCTTGTCGAGCAGCTTCTGCTTCGACTTGGCCTGGGCCGCCTTGGTGGCCTTGGCGCCGAACCGCTCGATGAACCCCTCGAGCTGCTCGCGCTTGTCCTGCTGCTTCTTCGCCGAGGCGGTGAGCCGCGCCTCCTCCTCGACGCGCCAGGCCCGGTAGGCGGTGACGCCGCCGGAGTAGGCGCGCACCCCCTCCAGCTCCAGCGACAGCACCTTGTTGACCTGCCGGTCGAGGAACTCGCGGTCGTGGCTCACCAGGATCAGCGCCCGGCGCGAGCCGCGCAGGAACTGGTCGAACCAGGTGAGCGTCGGGATGTCGAGGTGGTTGGTCGGCTCGTCGAGCAGCAGCAGGTCCGGGTCCTGAAGCAGGAGCCCGGCCAGCGCGGCGCGCATCTTCCAGCCGCCGGAGAGGGCCGAGCAGGGCTTCGAGAGCTCGGCGAGCGAGAAGCCCAGGCCGGTGAGCAGCCGCTCGGCGCGGTGGGTGCCGAAGCGCTCCTCGAAGTGGTCGAGCTGCTCATGCAGGTCGGCCAACGCCTCGGCCAGCTCGAGCTGGGCCTCAGCCTCGGTGGCGGCCTGCAGCCCGTCCTCGGCCGCCTGCAGCCGCTCCTGCAGTGAGGCCCGCCCCGGCACCGCCGCCAGCACCGACTCGATCACCGAGCCGGCCGGCAGCGCCGCAACGTCTTGAGGGAGATAGCCGACCCGGGTGCCGCGCCGCCAGGTGAGGGCGCCGGCGTCGGGCGTCACCTCGCCGGCCAGGATGCGCAGCAGCGTCGACTTGCCGGTGCCGTTGGCGCCGAGCAGGCCGATCCGGTCCTGCGGGCCGACCGAGAAACCGGCGCCGTCGAAGAGGACCTTGGGCCCGTGGGACAAGGAAAGACCGCTGGCGACGAGGAGGCTCATCGGCAGCGGTCAGTATCGCGTCCCGGCGCGGGCGGCAAGCCGCGCGCCGGGCTCATCGGGCAGGCTGCTACATGTAGTAGCGGAGGAAGGCCAGGCCGTTGGTGCCGAAGTCGACGGCGGTGCTGCCGCCGCCGGTGCGGATGATCAGGCCGAGCTGACCTTCGATGCCGACCGAGAAGTGCGGGTCGGGCAGGTACTCCAGGCCGGCCGCCGGCAGCAGGCCGATGTCGACGCCGGTGTCGGAGGTGGAGGCGTTGGTGAGCGGGTCGGTGCGGCTCACCGTGGTGATGCCGAGGCCGAGACGGGCGCCCAGGTAGGCGTTGATCCGGTTGACCGGCTTCATGAGCATGAAGCCGCCGGCGCCGAACTCGATGCCGAAGGCGCTGTTGCCGCCGGTGCCGCGGGCGCCGGAGCGGCCCACGCCGAACCAGGGCTCGATGCGGAACTTCCCGCCCAGGTCGATGGGGACGTAGAAGGCGACCAGGCCGCCGCCGGCGCCGGCGGAGGGGACCAGCGTGCTGCCCATGACGGCCAGGCCAACGCCGAGCTTCATGCCGTCATTGCTGGGCGGCGGGGGCGGCGGCTCGTCGTAGGTCTTCCTGGGGGGCGGGGGAGCGGCAGGGGCCGGAGCAGCGAAGGCCGGGGTGGCGCAAGCGAGCGCGGCGAGCAGCGTGAGGCGGTTCAGGGTGAGGAAGCTCATGAATGATGACCTCGCATCAAGGGGAGGAGCAGGTTCGGCGCGGCAAGTCGCCACCATAGCCGACCGGCACCCCGGCGGCTCGCAGGAAAACAGGCTCCAAGAGGAGGCGTCACATCTGGCCGGCCCGGACCACGTGACACCGGCCTGCGGTCCCTGGCTCGCTGGCACCCCTTCAACCCTCGCGCTGGTGGGGGTAGGGCACCGAGCGCGGCGGATCGAAGTTCTCCTTGAGGCTCCGGATCGAGGTCCAGCGGATCAGGTTGGCGAGGCTGCCGGCCTTGTCGTTGGTGCCGGAGGCCCGGGCGCCGCCGAAGGGCTGCTGGCCCACCACGGCGCCGGTCGGCTTGTCGTTCAAGTAGAAGTTTCCGGCCGCGTCGGCCAGCTGGCCGGTGAGCCGGGCCAGCGCCCCGCGGTCGCGGGCGAAGACCGCGCCGGTCAACGCGTAAGGCGAGGTCGAGTCGCAGAGCGCCACCGCCTCCTCGAGCCTGGCGTCGTCGTAGACCCAGAGGGTGAGCACCGGGCCGAAGATCTCCTCCTGCATCAGCTTCGAGCGCGGGTCGGTCGTCTCCACCACGGTGGGGGCCACGAACCAGCCGGTCGAGTCGTCGCAGGTGCCGCCGCAGTGGATGGTGTGGCCCGGGGTGGCCCGGGCATGGTCGAGGTAGCCCTTGATGCGCGTGAAGGCGTTCTTGTCGATGACCGCCGAGAAGAAGCTGCGGAAGTCCTCGACCGGGCCGACGGCCAGCGCCGCCACCTCGGCCAGCAGCCGCTCCTTCAAGGCCGGCCAGAGCGAGCGGGGCACGTAGGCGCGCGAGGCGGCCGAGCACTTCTGCCCCTGGTACTCGAAGGCGCCGCGGCAGAGCGCCACCGCTGCCGCCTCCACGTCGGCCGAGGGATGGAGGAAGACGAAGTCCTTGCCGCCGGTCTCACCGACGATGCGCGGGTAGCCGCGGTACTTCTCGAGGTTGGCGGCGATGGTGCGCCACATCCCGTTGAAGACCGCGGTCGAGCCGGTGAAGTGGAGGCCGCCCAGCGCCGGGTGGGCCAGCGCCGCGTCGCCTACCGTGGCGCCCGGGCCGGGGACGAAGTTGATGACGCCGGGCGGCAGGCCGGCCTCCTCCAGCACCTTGAGGAGGTACCAGTTGGAGAGGACCGCCGTGGAGGCCGGCTTCCAGACCACGCCGTTGCCCATCAGCGCAGGCGCGGTGGGGAGGTTGGCGGCGATGGCGGTGAAGTTGAAGGGGGTGAGGGCGAAGACGAACCCCTCCAGCGGCCGGTACTCGGTCCGGTTCCAGAGTCCGGGGGAGGAGACGGGCTGGTCGGCCAGGAGCTGCGCCATGAAGTGCGGGTTCCAGCGCCAGAAGTCGATCACCTCGCAGGCCGCGTCGATCTCGGCCTGCTGCACCGTCTTTCCCTGGCCGAGCATGGTGGCGGCGTTGAGCGTGGCCCGCCACGGCCCCGCCGCAAGATCGGCCGCCTTGAGCAGGACGGCGGCGCGGTCGTGCGGTCCGAGCGCCGACCAGTCCTTGCGGGCCTTGACGGCGGCCTCGGCGGCTGCGGCCACCTCGGCCGGGCCGGCCTGGTGGAAGCGGGCCAGCACCTGCTGGTGCCGGTGCGGGGCGCGCACCTCGGCGAGCCGGCCGGTCCGGACCTCCTTGCCGCCGATCACCAGCGGGATCTCGATCGGGTCGGCCGCCAGCGCCTTGAGCTTCGCCTGCAGCGACGCGCGCTCGGGCGTGCCGGGGGCGTGGGTCAGGTTCGGCTCGTTGCGGGGGGCGGGGATGCGGAAGCTGGCGTTGGACATGCGGGCCTCGCGTGGGCGGGTGGCGGCGGGGAAGATACTCCAGATCGCGGCAGGTCTTCGGCGCGTCATGCGTGGAGCGGTAGGCGGGCAAGTCACGGTAGGCTGCGCCTGTCACCTTGGTCCTCCTCATCCAGCTCCTCCTCTTCGCCGCCGTCTTCGCCGTTCGCTGGTGGCGGCTGGCCGGGCGCCACCTCGCTCCGGCGAGGTGGAGGTCGGCGACGCCGCGCTCGACGCCAGGTGGTTCGTGGTGGCCGGCCGCCCCGATCACCTGCGCTGGGCGCTCCACTCGGCCCCGCTTCGGGCTTCGCTGAAGCGGCTGCTGGCGCTGCCGATCAGCTGGTAATGGGCGTCGCGGGCTTGGTGGTCCCCTTCCCGGATCGCGAGACGCTGATCGCCGATAAGGCCGGTCTCTGGACCCGCTCCGCCCTCCTCGGGGCCCTGGTGGCCGCGGCCTGGTTCCTGGCGCTCCGCCTGCGCTTCGCCGGGACCGGCTGGCTCACCTGGCTCACCGCCGACTTCGTCTTCGTCGGCCTGGCCGGCATCCTCCTCTGCACCTCCCACGTCGCCCGCGCCCCCAACCTGGGACTCGGCTCGTACCACTCGACCCCGAGGGCGCCGGTGTGGACCGGGAGGTCACGCGGGGGCTGGCGCCGACGAGCGCTCCCCGGTAGCGTTCCCTCTCCACGCTCCGCAGGGGGTTCACATGGTGAAGAGGCTCGGTGCCGTGCTCGTGCTGGTCGCGCTCTCCGGCTGCGGCGACGTCATCAAGGAGCTGCTCACCCAGGCCTCCTGCAACATCGCCACGGCCGGCATCTGCCTGGACTACAGCGGCCCCGCCGGCACCTCCCTCACCCGGTTCGAGACCACCTGCGCCACCTCGCTCGGGACCAACAGCTCGGCGGCCTGCCCGGGCGCCAACCGGATCGGCAGCTGCTCGCTCTCTCCCTTCACCGGGGTCACCGAGGCCATCCGCTACTACTCGGGGGCCCCGATGCCCTGGACGGTCCCCCTGGCGATCACCGACTGCGCCACCGCCGGGACCAAAGCCGGCGTCAGCGCCACCTTCACGCCCGGTTAGTGTCACACCCCTCGTCACGGAACACGCCCGCCGCCCGCGACATGTCACGCCGCATGTGACAGCGCGGCGATGACGCACCCGCCCTACGATCGAGCAAGTCCGACCGGTTGAGCGCCCGTGCGCGGATGGCCCGCCCGTTGCTCTCCCTCCGTGCAGACCCCCGCGCCGCGGTCTGGCGCTCACACGGAGCCACCATGATCTACGCAGCCCCCGGACAGCCCGGCAGCAAGGTCACCTTCAAGAAGCGGTACGCCAACTTCATCGGCGGCAAGTGGGTGGCGCCGGTCAAGGGGCAGTACTTCGAGAACCTCTCGCCGGTCACCGGCAAGCCCTTCTGCGAGATCCCCCGCTCCGACGAGGCCGACATCAACCTGGCGCTCGACGCCGCTCACGCCGCCAAGGAGGCCTGGGGCAAGAGCTCCTACACGGCGCGCGCCATCATCCTCAACAAGATCGCCGACCGGATGGAGCAGAACGTCGAGCTGCTGGCGGTGGCCGAGAGCTGGGACAACGGCAAGCCCATCCGCGAGACGGTCAACGCCGACATCCCGCTGGCCGTCGATCACTTCCGCTACTTCGCCGGCGCCATCCGGGCCCAGGAGGGCTCGACCTGCGAGATCGACGACACCACCGTGGCCTACCACTTCCACGAGCCGCTCGGCGTGGTCGGCCAGATCATCCCCTGGAACTTCCCCATCCTCATGGCGGTCTGGAAGCTGGCCCCGGCCCTGGCGGCCGGCAACTGCGTGGTGCTCAAGCCGGCCGAGCAGACGCCGGCCTCGATCCTGGTCCTCGCGGAGCTGATCGGCGACCTGCTCCCGCCAGGGGTCCTCAACATCGTCAACGGCTTCGGCCTGGAGGCCGGCAAGCCGCTCGCCTCCTCCAGCCGGATCGCCAAGATCGCCTTCACCGGCGAGACCACCACCGGCCGGCTGATCATGCAGTACGCCTCGCAGAACCTCATCCCGGTGACCCTGGAGCTGGGCGGCAAGTCGCCCAACGTCTTCTTCGAGGACGTCTTCGCCCACGACGACGCCTTCGCCGACAAGGCGCTGGAGGGCTTCGTGCTCTTCGCCTTCAATCAGGGCGAGGTCTGCACCTGCCCGTCCCGGGCCCTCGTCCAGGCCTCCATCTACGACCGCTTCATGGAGAAGGCGGTGGCGCGGGTCGGCAAGATCAAGCAGGGCAACCCGCTCGACACCGACACCATGCTGGGCGCCCAGGCCTCCAGCGAGCAGCTGGAGAAGATCCTCTCCTACATGGACATCGGCCGGAAGGAGGGGGCCAAGGTGCTGGCCGGCGGCGCGCGCAACGTGCTCGGCGGCGACTTCAAGGACGGCTACTACGTCCAGCCCACCATCTTCCAGGGCCAGAACAAGATGCGCATCTTCCAGGAGGAGATCTTCGGTCCGGTGGTCTCGGTGACCACCTTCAAGGACGAGGCCGACGCGCTGGCCATCGCCAACGACACCCTCTACGGTCTCGGCGCCGGCGTCTGGTCGCGGGACGGCAACACCGCCTACCGCATGGGCCGGGCCATCAAGGCGGGGCGGGTCTGGACCAACTGCTACCACGCCTACCCGGCGCACGCGGCCTTCGGCGGCTACAAGCAGTCGGGCATCGGCCGCGAGAACCACAAGATGATGCTGGACCACTACCAGCAGACCAAGAACCTGCTGGTCAGCTACTCGCCCAACGCGCTCGGCTTCTTCTAGCCTTCATGGAGCTCCCGCCCCGCGTCGTCGCCACCGAGGCCGCCCTGGCGCTCATCGAGCGCCTGGCGGCCAAGCACGGGGAACTGCTCTTCCACCAGTCGGGAGGTTGCTGCGACGGGAGCGCGCCCATGTGCTTCCAGCGCGGCGAGCTGCTGGTCGGCGACTCCGACAAGCTGCTCGGTGAGATCGGGGGCCAGCCCTTCTACATGGGGCTGGCCCAGTTCGCCGCCTGGCGCCACACCCAGCTGATCATCGACGTGGTTCCCGGTCGCGGCGGCATGTTCTCGCTGGAGGGGGTCGAGGGGGTCCGCTTCCTCACCCGCTCCCGCGTCTTCACCGACGAGGAGCACGCCGCGCTGGTCGCCGCCGAGGGGCCGGAGCGGCTGCGGTACGGCTGAGCCGCCGGCTCAGCGCGGCGGCCGGACCAGGCTGTGGCGCTGCAGCCGGCGGTAGAGGGTCATCCGCGAGACCCCCAGCTCGGCGGCGGCGCGGGCCACGTTCCACTCGCAGGTGGTGAGCAGGTGGGCGAGCGCCTGGGCGTCGGTCTCACCGGGCGCCGGCGCGGCGGCTGGCGTCGGCGGCGGCTGTGCCCGCGGCGCGAGCAGCTCGGCCGGGAGGTGGCAGGCGTCGATCTGCTGGCGCGGAGCGGTGGCGGCGGCGCGCAGCACCACGTTGCGGAGCTGCCGGACGTTGCCGGGCCAGGAGAAGGCCTGCAGCGCCGCGATGGCCTCGTCGGAGAGGGTGAGGCCGCTGCGCCCGACCTCGGCCTCGGCCTGCTCGAGGAAGGCCTGGGCCAACCCCGGGATGTCCTCGACGCGCTGGCGCAGCGGCGGGACGGTGATGGAGAGGACGTCGAGCCGGTAGTAGAGGTCCTCGCGGAAGCGCCCCTCCGCCACCGCGACCCGGAGCTCCTTGTTGGTGGCGGAGATGACCCGCACGTCGATGCGGCGCCGGGCCCCACCGCCGAGCCGCACCACCTCGCTCTCCTGCAGGACCCGCAGCAGCGCCGTCTGGCCGGTCGGCGAGAGCTCGCTCACCTCGTCGAGGAACAGGGTCCCGCCGCTGGCCTGCTCGAACTTGCCGGCGCTGCCGTCGCGGCGCCCGCCGGTGAAGGTGCCGGCCTCGTAGCCCAGCAGCTCGGCCTCGACCAGCGACTCGGGGAGGGAGCCGCAGTTGACGGCCACGAACGGCGCCCCGGCCCGCGGCCCGGCGCCGTGGATGGCCTGGGCATAGAGCTCCTTGCCGGTGCCCGACTCGCCGAAGAGGACCACCGGCAGGGCGTTGCGCGTCGCCACCCGGGCCAGCTCGACCGTGGCGCGCATGGCCTCAGACTCGAAGAGGATCTGGTCGAAGCCCCAGCGCAGCGCCGGCGCGGCGGGCGCGGCCGGGTGACCCGGGGCGCGGGGCCGGTGGGTGACCAGCGAGGGCTCGCCCACCGCGCGCAGCACCGCCCCGACCGGGCAGCCCTGGTGGAGCACCGGCTGGACCACCAGCCGCAGGTCGCGCCAGGCCACCTCGCCATCGGACAGGCCGTCACCGGTCACCAGCCGCTCCACCTCCAGCCGCAGGTCGGGCGGGAGCCTACCGGCGGTCTGCCCGACGCGCGACGCGCCAGTGCCGTTGGTGGCCAGGATGCGCCCCGACTCGTCGACCGCCAGGAGCGCCTCGTCCCTGCCACGGGCGGCGCGGAAGGCGAAGCGGATCACCTCGTCGCGCACGCTGGCGGCCACCGCCAGCCGCTCCTCGATGGCGCGGGCGATCGCCTTGGCGATGACCAGCGCCTGCGGGTGGTGGGCCTCCCACGGGCCGGTGATGTCGACCAGCCCGACCGGGGTCTCCTCGCCGGGCCGGAAGACCGGGGCGCCGGCGCAGGACCAGGGCTGCCAGGCCTCGACGAAGTGCTCGGAGGCGAAGACCTCCACCGGCTTCCCCTCGGCGATGGCCGTGCCCGGGCCGTTGGTCCCGGCCGACTCCTCCGACCAGCAGGCCCCCGGGGCGAAGTTGATCTCGGCGACCCCCTCGACCGCCGGCTGGTGGCCCTGCAGCGAGAGCATCCACCCGGCCGCGTCGAAGTAGGCGAGGACGTGCTGGATGGAGCCGAGGCGGCGCGCGAACTCCTCGAGGATGGGCTGGGCCAGGCGGTAGGCCGGGTCGCGGCGGCAGCGCTCCTCCAGCTCCCCGGCGCGGAGGGTGCGGAGCGGGCGGCGCAGCGTCGGATCGACGCTGTAGTCCTCGCGGGCGCGGTGCCAGGAGCGGGCGATCTCGGGAGGCAGCCCCGGGGCCTCCTCGCCGTCCTCGACGAAGCGGAGCCAGGCGCGGTCGAGGAAGCGCCGCCGCTGGAGCGGCATCGAGTGCGGTGGAATCAGGACGGCGCGGTCGGTCATGTGACCCTCGCAGCTCCCCCCGGCGATCGACGTGATGCCGGGAAATCTAACCCGAACCCGAGCTGCATGTCGCACCCACCAAAGGACCAGTCCCGCCGAGGCCGGTTCGCCCGGTCCGGGGGGGCCGGAGGCTCAGCGGCGATCCTCGCCATCCTCGTCTCCGCCGAGGCGGTACTTCTTCAGCTTGTCGTGGAGGGTGACCCGCGAGATCCCGAGCCGCCGGGCCGCCTCGCTGCGGTTGCCCAGCGCCACCTTGAGCGCCTCGTAGACCAGGCCGCGCTCGTAGGCCTCGACCCGCTGCTTGAGCGACAGCGGCCCCTCCTCGGCCGGCCCCACCTCGCCGCGCCCGAACGGCAGCAGCGAGAGGTCGAGCCCCTCGGGCGGCGAGAGCGCCACCAGGCTCTCCAGCGAGTTCTCCAGCTCCCTCACGTTGCCGGGCCAGGCGTGGGCGCGCAGCCGGTCGAGCAGCGCCTCCGGCACCCGCAGCGCCTCCACGCCGAAGCGGGCGGCGAAGCGGTCCAGGAAGGTGCGGGCCAGCAGCACCACGTCGTCGGGTCTATCGCGCAGCGGCGGCACCACCAGCCGGACCACGTTGAGCCGGTAGAAGAGGTCCTCGCGGAAGCGGCCGGCCTTCACCTCGGCCTCGAGATCGCGGTGGGTCGCCGCCAGCACCCGCACGTCGACGGTGCGCGGCTTCTCCTCGCCGACCGGCCGGACCTCCCCGTCCTGCAGCACCCGCAGCAGCTTGGCCTGCGCCGGCGGGGCCAGCTCGCCCACCTCGTCGAGGAGGATGGTGCCGCCGTCGGCCTCGCCGAAGAGGCCGGGGCGGGAGCGGACCGCGCCGGTGAAGGCGCCGCGGGCGTGGCCGAAGAGCTCGGCCTCGGCCAGCTCGGGGGAGAGCGCGGCGCAGTTGAAGCGGACGAAGGGCCGCTCGGACCGGGGGGAGGCTCGCACCAGGGCCTCGGCCACCCGCTCCTTGCCGGTGCCGCTCTCGCCGGTGATGAGGACGGTGATGTCCTTGGGCGCCACCCGTGCCACCAGGCGCGCCAGCGCCCGCATCGACTCGGAGCCGAAGACCATGGTGCGCGAGAGCGCCAGCTCGCCGGCCAGCTGCTCGTTCTCGTCGCGCAGCCGCACCGCCTCGACCGCCCGGCGCACCACCGCCAGCAGCTCGTCGGTCTCGAACGGCTTCTTGAAGTAGTCGTAGGCGCCGGCCTTGATGGCCGCCACGGCGTCGCGCTCCGAGCCGTGCGCGGTGATCAGCACCACCCGGGTGCCGGGGGCCCGGGCGGTCAGCTCGGCCAGCAGCCCGAGCCCGTCGAGCCGAGGCATGCGCAGGTCGGAGATGACCAGCGGGGCAGGCCGCTCGGCGAAGCGGGCCAGCGCCTCCTGGCCATCGGCCGCCTCCGCCACCTCCAGCCCCTCCGACTCGAGGATCTCACGGAGCGTGTAGCGGACGCCGGGATCGTCGTCGACCACCAGCACCCGGGGGCTCATCCGCCCACCTTCCCGGCGCAGTCGCCGGGGGCGGGCTGGGCCGTCTCGGGGCCGGGGAGCAGCAGGACCGCCTCGGTGCCGCCCCCGGGTCGCGACGCGAGCGAGAGGTCCCCGCCGTGCTGGCGCGCCAGCGCCCGGGCGATGGTCAGGCCCAGGCCGCTCCCCTGCGCCTTGGTGGTGACCCCCGGCTCGAAGACCTGCCGCCCCAGCGAGGGATCGAGCCCGGGCCCGCGGTCGGCCACCAGCACGCGGGCTCCGCCCCCCGGCTCCGAGGTGATGCGCAGCAGCACCTTCGACTCGGGCGGCGAGGCGTCGAGGGCGTTCTGCACCAGGTTGATGAGCACCTGCTTCACCTTGCGCGGGTCGCAGCGGGCCGGGGCCGGCGCCGGGGCGTCGACCTCGAGCTCGACGCCGCGCTCGTGGGCCAGCCCCTCGTGGAGCGCCGCCACCTCCCGGCAGAGCTCGCCGGCGTCGTGGTCGCCGAGCGCCAGCGGGACCAGCGGGCGCGAGAAGTTGAGGAACTCGTCGAGGATGGCCTGCATCCGGTCGACCTCGTGGCGCAGCACCGCCAGCCGCTCGGCCCCCTTGCCTGCCGCCAGCGCCGGGGCCAGCAGCCCGGCCAGCCCCTTCACCGAGGCCAGTGGGTTCTTCAGCTCGTGGGCGATCTCGGCGGAGAGGGCGGTCAGCTCCTCGGCCCGCTCGGCGTGGGCGCGCAGCGACTCGGTCTGGGCTCGAACCGTCCGCCGCAGCATGGCGTCGAAGGCCCGGCGCACGAAGCGCCCCAGCTGCCGGCTCAGCCCCAGCAGCACTGTGAAGGTGACGGCCACCGTGAGCGTCCGGGAGGTCGGGATCCGCCCGGGGTCGGTGAGCAGCGGGAGGCGGAGCCAGAGGTCGCCGCGCGTCAGCTGCAGGACCGTGAAGGTGAAGACCGCGAACATCTCCAGGGCCATCAGGTAGGTGGCCACCGCCGGCGAGCCGAAGAGGCCGATGGCGACCGTCACCAGCACCATGACCGGCAGGAACGGGCTCTCCAGCCCGCCGCTCACCACGCTGAAGGTGACGATGGAGGCCACCGCCACCACCAGGTTGCGGTCGATGGCGTGCCGCGACAGCCCGCGCCGCTGCCAGCGCCGGAACTCGATGACGAAGATGGCGGCCAGCAGCGGGACCGCCACCGCCAGGATGATGATGCGCCAGCCGGTCGGATCGACCCACCAGGTCCAGGCGAAGAGGACCACCAGCGCCGGGATCAGCGAGAGCCGGGCGCGGGTGAAGAGCCCGAAGAGCCGGGACATCTCCTGCCGCTGGATCTCCTCGAAGCCGTCCCTGGGGGTCAATCGCCGATCCTCGCGCGGCGCTGGCCGCAGCAGGAGGATACGACGGGGCGGGCGATCGCGCACCTCGTCCGTCCGTTCGCGTTTCCGTACCGCCTGTCGGAATCCCGACGGCCGGGCGCGGCTCCAACACCGGGAAGGCGCGCCGCAGGCCCTTGGGGCCTCTCGCGACGCCGGCACGCCGCTTGCCCTTGTGCCGGTGGCGCGGTCCAATGCGCCACCTTCAGGAGATCCAGACATGCGCCGCGTCGTCATCGCCCTCGCCAGCTTCACGCTCCTGCTCGCCGCCCTCATCTCGCTCAAGGTCTGGTCCCAGGCGCGCGCCCTGGCGGCGCCGGCCGGCGGGTCGGGCCAGATCGAGGCGGTGGTGATCGACCTGGCCTCGCGGGTCGGCGCCCGCGTTCTGGAGGTGAAGGTGCGCGAGGGGCAGGCGGTCAAGGCCGGCGACCTGCTGGTGCGGCTCGACTGCGCCGACCCGGACGCGGCGCTGGCCGAGGCCGAGGCCCGGCTGGCCACGGCCCGGGCCCAGGCGGTGGCGGCGGCGGCGCAGCGGCAGTCGGCGGTCGGCTCCACGGCGGCGGCGCGCGCCGGACAGTCTGCGGCCGGGGCCCAGGCCGCCTCGCTGGCCGCCCTGCGGGACGTGGCCGAGCGGCAGGCGAAGCGGACCTCCTCCATGGGCGAGGCGGTCTCGGAGGCCAGCCTCGATCAGACCCGGGCGGCAGCCGACGGGCTGCGCCACCAGGCCGAGGCGGCCGCGGCGCAGGCGGTGGCCAGCGAGGCGCAGGCCCGGGCGGCCAACGCCGGGGTCGGCGCCGCCGAGGCCCAGGCCCGGGCGGCCGAGGCCCAGGTCAAGGCGGCGGAGGCGGCGGTCTCCCGCACCCGGCTGCTGTCAGGGGAGTGCGAGCTCAAGGCGCCGCGCGACGCCGAGGTCTCGAAGCTGCCGCACCAGGCGGGCGAGCTGGTCGGCCCCGGGGCGGTGCTGGTCCGGCTGGTCGACCTCTCCGAGCCGAAGGCGACCTTCTACCTGCCCAACGCCGAGGTCGGCGCCGTGAAGGCCGGGGCGGCGGCCGCGGTGGTGGCCGACGCCTGGCCCGGGAGGACCTTTGAGGGGACGGTGCGGACCGTCTCGCTGGAGGCCGAGTTCACGCCGCGAAACATCCAGACCCGCACCGACCGCGATCGGCTGGTCTACCCGGTCGAGGTGACCGTGAAGGACCCGGAGCACCGGCTGCGCGCCGGGATGCCGGTCCAGGTCACCATCCCGGGCACGGGCCGGTAGCCGTGCAGGAGCGGTCCAGCAGCGCAGCCGGCCAGCCGGCCATCGTCGCCCGCGACCTGCGGCGCCGCTTCGGCGCGGTGCAGGCGCTCGATGGGCTCGGCTTCACTGTGGCGCGCGGCGAACTCTACGGCCTGGTCGGCCCCGACGGCGCCGGCAAGACCACCGCCATCCGGGCGCTGGCCGGCCTCATCGATCTCGACGGCGGCGAGGCGCGCATCCTCGGGCTCGACCCGGCCCGCGACGGCGCGGTGCGGGAGCGGCTCGGGCTGATGCCGCAGCAGTACAGCCTCTACCGCGACCTGACCGTGGGCGAGAACCTGCGCTTCTTCGGACGGCTGGCGACGCTCCCGGCCGCGCGCTACCGCGAGCGCGCGGCGCGCCTGCTGGCGCTCACCCGGCTGGCCCCCTTCGTCGACCGGCGCGCCGACCAGCTCTCCGGCGGGATGTACAAGAAGCTGGCGCTCTCCTGCGCGCTGCTCACCGAGCCGGAGGTGCTGCTGCTCGACGAGCCGACCAACGGGGTCGACCCGGTCTCGCGCCGAGAGCTCTGGGCCCTGCTCCACGAGTTCGTCGACGGCGGCATGGCGGTGGTGATCAGCACGCCCTACATGGACGAGGCCGAGCGCTGCCACCGGGTCGGGCTGGTCCACCACGGCCGGCTCCTGCTCGAGGGCCCGCCGGGCCGCCTGCTGGCCGACTTCGAGCGCGCCGGCCACGCCCGGCCGACCTTCGAGGAGCTCTTCATCGACTCGATCGGGCGGGCCGCGTGACCGCCTCGGCCCCCGCGGGCGCCGCGGTCGACCACGCCATCGTGGTCAGCGACCTGACCCGCCGCTTCGGCGAATTCACCGCCGTCGACCGGGTCTCCTTCGAGGTCGAGCAGGGGGAGATCTTCGGCTACCTCGGCGCCAACGGCGCCGGGAAGAGCACCACCATCCGCATGTTGATCGGGCTGCTGGCGCCCAGCGGCGGGAAGGCCACCGTGGCCGGCCACGACGTGGCCACGGCGCCGAACCGGGTCAAGGAGTCGATCGGCTACATGTCGCAGAAGTTCTCGCTCTACCTCGACCTGCCGGTGGAGGAGAACCTGCTCTTCTTCGGCGCCGCCTACGGCCTGGAGGGCAAGGCGCTGCGGCTCCGCTCGGCCGAGTTGCTGGAGCGGGTCGGGCTCGACGCCCAGCACGAGGCCACCACCGGCGACCTGCCGGGCGGGCAGCGGCAGCGGCTGGCGCTGGCCTGCGCGCTGCTCCACCGCCCCGGCATCGTCTTCCTCGACGAGCCGACCGCTGGGGTCGACCCGGTGGCGCGGCGGGCCTTCTGGGAGCTGATCCGCGAGTTGGCCCGGGGCGGCACCACGGTCTTCGTCACCACCCACTACCTCGACGAGGCCGAGTACTGCCGGCGCATCGGGCTGATGGTGGACGGCAAGCTGGTGGCGCTCGACACCCCGGCCGGCCTGAAGCGGACCTGGGTGCCGGACCGGGTGCTGGTGGCGCGTGGCCGCGGCCTGGCGGCGGCCGGCAGCAGGCTGCAGGGCGCGGCCGGGGTGCGGGCGGTGGCCCCCTTCGGCGCCGGGCTGCACCTGCGCGTCGACCCGGCCAGGCTCGACGGCGCGGCGGTGGCGCAGGCGCTGCGCGAGGCGGGCGCCGAGGCGGTCGAGGTGGAGGAGGCGTCCCCCTCGCTGGAGGACGTCTTCCTGGCGGTCGTCGACCGCAGCGCGGAGCGCAGGCCATGACCGGCTCCCGGCTGCTCCGCTCGCTGCTCCGCATCGGCGCCATGGCCGGCAAGGAAGCCATCCACGTCCGGCGCGACCCGCGCACCCTGGGGTTGGCGCTGGTCATGCCGGTGGTGATGCTCTTCCTCTTCGGCTACGGCGTCTCCTCCGACCTCGATCACATCCCGCTGGTCTTCGCGGACCAGGACCAGAGCGAGGCCTCGCGGGCGCTGGCGCGGGCCTTCGACGGCTCGGGCGAGTTCACGGTGGTGGGGCGCCCGGCGCCGGAGGGCGTCGAGGCGCTCTTCCGCGGCGGCGTGGCGGTGGCGGCGCTGGTGGTGCCGCGGGGCTACCAGCGGGACCTCCTGCTCGGCAAGCGGGCCGAGGTCCAGCTCATGCTCGACGGCGCCGATCCGGTGGTCGGCAACCAGGTGCTGGCCAAGGCCGACGCCATCGCCCGCGTCGAGAGCCAACGGCTGGCCGGCGCCGCCTTCGCCCGGCTGCAGCCGCCGCTGCAGGTCAAGGTCTGGACCCGCTACAACCCGGAGGGGCGCTCGGCGCTCTACATGGTGCCGGGGCTCTCGGCCTTCCTGCTGGCCATCACCGCGGTGATGCTGACCGCCCTGGCCATCGCCGGCGAGTGGGAGCGAGGTTCGATGGAGCAGCTCTTCGCCTCGCCGGTGGGGCGCCTGGAGATCGTGCTCGGCAAGCTGCTCCCCTACCTGGTGCTCGGCCTGCTCGAGCTCCTGCTGGTGGTCGCCTTCGGCGCGCTGGTGTTCGACGTCCCCATCCGCGGGAGCCTGCCGCTGATCATGCTCTTCGGGCTGGTCTTCATGGCCGGCATGCTCGGGCAGGGGCTCTTCATCTCGGTGGTGGCCAAGAACCAGCTGGTGGCCACCCAGGCCGGGGCGCTCTCGGCCATGCTCCCCGCCATCATCCTCTCCGGCATGATCTTCCCCATCGAGAACATGCCGCTGCCGCTGCGGACCATCTCGCGCCTCATCCCGTCGCGCTACCTGGTCCACGGGCTGCGCGGCATCCTGCTCAAGGGGAACGGGCTCGACGTGCTCTGGCCGGACCTGCTGGCCATGGCGCTCTTCGCCGTGGCCATCCTCGGGCTGGCCACAGCCCGCTTCAAGCGGAGGGTGGCGTGAGCGCCCTCCGGGCCCGGCGAGGTGCACCATGAGCGGCTTCTGGCACACCGGCCGCCTGCAGCTCGGCGCGGTCTTCCGCAAGGAGGTCCGCCAGACCATCCGCGACCGGCGGGTGATGTTCCTGCTGGTGGTGGCGCCGCTGATCCAGACGGTCATCTTCGGCTTCGCCGTCGACTTCGACGTCGACCGGGTGCCGGCGGTGCTGGTCGACCAGGACCGGAGCGACGAGAGCCGGCTCCACGCCCGGCGCGTGCTGGCCGACCAGACCCTGCGTCACGCCGGCGAGGTGGCCGGGGTGGCCGAGGCCGACCAGGCCCTCGACGACGGCCGCGCCGCGGTCGCGCTGGTCTTTCCACCCAGCCTGGCCCGCGACCTCGCCAGCCAGCGGCCCGCCGAGGTGCAGCTGCTGCTCGACGGGACCGACCCGAACCGGGCGCTGGTGGCCAGCGGCGCCGTCTCCCGCTACTTCGGCGAGGTGGGGGAGCGGCTCATCCGCGAGCGGCTCGAGGCGGCCGGGCGCCCGGCGCCGGCGCAGGTGGTGCTGGTGCCGCGCATCCTCTACAACCCGCGGCTCAAGACCGCCCCGTACATCGTCCCGGGCATCGCCGGGACCCTGCTGGTGATCGTCACCACGCTGGTCACCGCCATGGGGCTCTCCCGGGAGCGGGAGATGGGGACCATGGAGCAGGTGCTGGTGACCCCCATCAGGCCGATCTGGCTGCTGGTGGGGAAGCTGCTCCCCTTCCTGGTGATCGGCATCTTCGACGTCCTGCTGCTGGTGGCGGTGGGGAGCTGGGTGTTCGAGGTGCCACTGCGCGGCAACCTGCTGGTGGGCGCCGCCGGCGTGCTGCTCTACGTCTTCACGACGCTCGGCGTCGGGCTGCTCATCTCGACGGCCTCGCAGAACCAGCAGCAGGCCTTCCTCGGAGGGTTCATCTTCACGATGCCCGCCATCCTGCTCTCCGGGGTGATGACGCCCATCCGCGGCATGCCGGGCTGGCTCCAGGTGATCACCTGGTTCAACCCGACCCGCCATTTCGCCGAGGTGATGCGGGGGGTCCTGATGCGCGGCGCCGGTTTCGGCGACCTCTGGTTCCAGCTCGCCTTCCTTGCCGCCCTCGGACTCGGGGTGATGGCGCTGGCCGTCTCCCGCTTCCGCACCCAGCTCGGCTGAGGGCCCCCGGCCCTTCGCCGCCGCGCCTCAGTCGGTCGGGAGGTGGAGCCGGCTGAGGATGTCCGCGAAGCGCGGGTCGGTGGTCAGCCCGCGCATCAGCGGGTCGAGCCTCAGGTCCATGACGCCGCCGTCGTGCGCGGCCATGGCCCGCTCCAGCCAGGCGAAGGCCTGGTCCTTGTCGCCTCGCCAGGCGTAGACGGTGGCGATCTGGAACGGCCCTTCGTCCTGGCGGGTACGC
Organism: Anaeromyxobacter sp.; assembly: GCA_025360965.1. Classification (GTDB taxonomy): domain Bacteria; phylum Myxococcota; class Myxococcia; order Myxococcales; family Anaeromyxobacteraceae; genus JADKCZ01. Next base: position 56,134 of record JANYBC010000214.1, read on the forward strand.
AGCATCTGGTCGAGCACGGCCTGCGACTCGGCCTTGCGCCCCATGGAGTGGAGCGCCACCGCCTGGACCTGCAGCTTGAAGACCCCCGGCTCGCACTGATCGGCCGCCGCCAGCGCCGCCTCGGGGTGTCCATCGACCAGTTCGGCCATGGCGAGGTAGGTGGCGGCGAAGTTCTGTTTCGGCTGAAGCTCGATCGACCGTGCGGCGGCCCGGCGCGTCGCGTCGAGGTCGCCCGCGGCAAGGTGGATGGCGGCCAGCGAGGACCAGGCGCTGTTGGAGAGCGGATCGAGGCGCGTCGCCAGCAGCGCTGCTGACCGGGCCTCGTCGAGCAGGCCCAGGGGCGCGAGGACGTCGCGGGCGTAGCGCTGCCGGATCTCGGCGCTGCCCGGCTCCAGCTCGACGGCGCGCTCCAGATCGGAGCGGGCCCCGATCCAGTCGGTCTGCAGGCAGGCGCGCAGGAAGCCGCGAGAGGCGTACCCCTCGGCGAGCTCGGGGGCCAGCGAGACCGCCTGCTCGGCCGCCGCCATGGCATCCTTCCCCGCCCGCGCCAGCGCCTCCGCGGTCCCATCGACATTGGCGAAGCCCCAGAAGAGGGCCTGGGAGAGGCCGGCCCAGGCCGGGGCGTAGGTCGGATCGAGGTCGAGGGCGCGCCGGAAGGCCGTCACCGCGTCGCGGAAGGCCCGGGTATGGTCCTCCCGGGTCAGCTGGCGACCGAGCAGGTACTGCGCATAGGCCTCGGAGTTGGCGGTGCGGTGGAGCTGCGAGGTGGGCATCCGCCCCCCCAGCAGCTGGACCTTGAGGGCCTGCACCACGGCCCCGGCGATCTCGTCCTGCACCGCGAAGAGGTCGGCCATGGGCCGGTCGAAGGTCCGCGACCAGAGGTGGTTGCCGTCGGTCGCCTGGACGAGCTGCGCGGTCACCCGCAGCCGGTCGCCGTCGCGCCGCACGCTCCCCTCGAGCACGGTCGCCACGCCGAGGTCGCGGCCGACCTTACGCAAGTCGGGGGACGGTTCCCTGAACCGGACCGACGAGCGCTGTCCGGTGACGCGGAGCCCCTCGATGCGAGTGAGCGCCGTGACGATCTCCTCGGCCAGCCCATCCGAGAGGAAGTGATGGTCGTGGGCCTCGCTGAGATCGACGAAGGGGAGGACGGCCACCGAAGGGGACCGGTCCGGGCCCCCGGCGCCGCGCTGGCGCCAAGCCTGCCACCCCGAGGCCAGCCCCGCCACCAGGGCCAGCGCCGCGACCCCGGCCAGGGCCGGCCGGACCCAGCGCCGCCAGGCGGGCAGGATGCGGACCGAGCCGGCCGCCGGGCCGCCGGCTTCGGGCGGCGGCAGCTCGGCCTGCACCAGCAGCAGCTCGGAGAGCGCCGCGGCGCCGTCGCGCAGCCGCCGCACCGGGTCCTTCTCCAGCATGCGCGCCACCAGCCGGTCGAGCCCGGGGTGGCCGGGGACCTGGAGGCGCGGCGCCGGCTTCGGGCCGAGCACCGAGCGCCCCCCGTCGTCGGGGAAGGGGAGCTGACCGGTGAGCATGCGGTAGAGCACGACACCGAGCGCGAAGACGTCGGTCCGCTCGTCCTCCGGCGCCTCGCGCCACTGCTCGGGCGCCATGCAGTTGGGTGTGCCCCCGCCCATGCGCCGCCGGCCGAAGGCCTGCGCCAGCCCGAAGTCGAGCACCTTGGCGCCGCCGCCTTCGACCAGGAAGATGTTGGAGGGCTTGAGGTCGCGGTGGACCACGCCGTGGGCGTGGGTCCAGGCCAGGCCGCGGGCCACGTCGACGGCGATGACCACCGCCGCGGCGGGCGTCAGCGGGCCGCGCCCCAGCCGCGCCGAGAGGGTCTGGCCTCGAAGCAGCTCCAGCACCAGGTAGGGACCGTGCGCGCAGGTGCCGAAGTCGTAGAGGGTCACCAGGTTGGGGTGGGCGAGGCGGGCGATGGTCTCGGCCTCGCGCCGCAGCTGGTCCTCGGCCACGCCGGAGAGGCCGGCCCGGACCACCTTGAAGGCCACGGTGCGGCCCAGCGTCGTGTCGAGGGCTTCGAAGACCACGCCGAAGGCGCCGCGCCCCAGCTCGCGCACCAGCTCGAAGCGGTCGACGTGGGCCCCGGGCCGCAGCTCAGGTGACCAGGCGACGCCGGCCGCCACCGCCGGGGTGCTGGCGAGATCGGCCAGCAGCGCCGAGATGGAGCCTGGCTCGGGCAGGTCCCGGTCGGAGGGTATGGGCGGCACGGTCAGCGAACGTTGGCACGCCCAGAGATCCGCCGGCAAGTCAGGGGTTGGAGGGACGGATTGCCCCCACCCGGGTTAAGTTCCCCGCCCGTGTCCGAACCGGTCGTCCAGATCCGAGGCCTCACCAAGCGCTACGGCGACCTGCTGGCGCTCGACGGCGTCGACCTGGACATCAGGGCCGGCGAGATCTTCGGCCTGCTCGGCCCCAACGGCGCCGGCAAGACCACGCTCATCTCGGTGGTGACCGGGCTGGCCCGGGCCACCAGCGGCGAGGCCAGGGTGCTGGGCCGCGACGTGGTGCGCGACTACCGCTTCACCCGCCGCAACGTCGGGCTGGTGCCGCAGGAGATCAACTTCGACCCCTTTTTCACGGTGGAGGAGTCGCTCCGCTTCCAGGCCGGCTACTTCGACGTGAAGCTGACCGAGGCCCGCCTCGTGGAGCTGCTCACGGCGCTCGACCTGACCGGCAAGCGCACCGCCAGCGCCCGCGCCCTCTCCGGCGGCATGCGGCGGCGGCTGCTCATCGCCAAGGCGCTGGTCCACGAGCCCCGGGTGCTCTTCCTCGACGAGCCGACCGCCGGGGTCGACGTCGAGCTGCGCCGCGCCCTCTGGAGCTACGTCCGCACCCTGCGCGACCGCGGCACCACCGTGGTGCTCACCACCCACTACCTCGAGGAGGCCGAGGCCCTGGCCGACCGGATCGGCATCATCGACCGGGGCCGGCTGCTCCTGGTGGAGGAGAAGGCGGCGCTGCTGGCCCGCTCGAACGGGCGGTCGCTGGAGCAGATCTACGTGGAGCAGGTGGGACGCCGGCAGGCGGCGCCGCCATGAGCTCGCTCGGCTTCCGCACCCTGCTGGTGAAGGAGATCCGGCGCTTCCTGCGCGTGCCCGGTCAGACCCTGGCCACGCCGCTCCTGACCACCACGCTCTACTTCGTGGTCTTCGGCGTCTCCATCGGCCACCAGCTCCGCGAGGTGGGCGGTGTCCCCTACGCCCGCTTCATCGTTCCCGGGCTGATGCTGATGGGCGTGATCCAGAACGCCTACCTCAACAGCGCCTCCTCGCTCTTCGTCATGAAGCTGCAGGGGACCATCGTCGACGTGCTGGTCTCGCCGCTCTCCTACGCGGAGATCCTCGGCGCCTTCGTGCTGGCGGCGGTGGTGCGCGGCCTGCTGGTCGGCGGCATCACCTTCGCGGTGGCAGCTGCCTTCACCGGCTTCGAGGTGGCCCACCCGCTACTGGCCGTGGCGGTCGTGACGCTGGCGGCGGTAGCCTTCGCGGCGGGGGGCGTGGCCAGCGCCATCTGGGCGGAGACCTTCGAGCAGGTGAACTTCTTCCCCACCTTCTTCATCCTGCCGCTCACCTTCCTCGGCGGGGTCTTCTTCTCGGTGCGGATGCTGCCGCCCGGGCTCTCGACGGTGGCCCATGCCAATCCGGTTTTTTACCTGGTGGACGTCCTGCGCTTCGCCATGCTGGGGGCGGGCGACGCCTCGCCCTGGGCTGGATTCGGGCTGGTCACGCTGCTGGCGGCCGGGGCGCTCACCGGGGCCTACATGCTCCTCAGGTCCGGCTGGCGGCTCCGCAGCTAAAGGTGGTAGACGGAGCCCCTCCGCGACTTCTTGTCCGAATCCCGGAATCCGCGCCGGGGTCGAATTGGTTTAGTGTACGGCCCCTCACCGGGCACCAACCGTTTCCCGACATCATGGAGGTTTCACCGATGCGTCGTCTGAGTGCCGTCCTGTTCGTCGCCGTCGCCCTGGCGGGCTGCAAGAAGAGCGAGCCGGCCATGCCGCCGCCGCCGCCGGCCGCCGCCCCCAACGCCATGGAGGCCGCCCAGGCCGCCCCCCCGTCGGCCAGCATCAAGGGCAAGGTACTGGAGCGCCTCGACGCCCCGCCATACAGCTACCTCAAGATCCAGTCGGGCAAGGAGGAGGTCTGGGCCGCCGTCCCCAAGGCCGAGGTCGCCAAGGGGGCCGAGGTCACCGTCCTCAACGCCATGCCCATGGCCGACTTCGAGTCGAAGACGCTGAAGCGGAAGTTCGCCGTGGTCTTCTTCGGTACGCTGGAGGGAGCTCCCGGGAGCGCCCCGGCCGCGGGCGCAGCAGCGGGCGTCCTCGACAACTCCCCGGCCGGCATGGCCCAGCAGCACGCCAAGGCCGCCCAGGGTCCGGGCAACGTCGGTGACGTCAAGGTCTCCAAGGCGGCCGGGGCCGACGCCCGCACCGTCTCCGAGGTCTACGCCCAGAAGGGCGCGCTCAAGGAGAAGCCGGTCAGCATCCGCGGCAAGGTCGTCAAGTTCAACCCCGGCATCATGGGCAAGAACTGGGTCCACCTTCAGGACGGCAGCGGCAAGGCCGACAAGGGCGACAACGACATCACCGTCACCACCCAGGACATGACCTCGGTCGGCGACACGGTGCTGGTCCAGGGCGTGGTCCGGATCGACAAGGACTTCGGCGCCGGCTACGCCTACCCGGTCATCGTCGAGGACGCCAAGCTGTCGAAGTGACGGCCCGGCTCCCGGCTTCGCCATGGGCGCTGACCTCGCGGTCGGCGCCCGTCGCATGTCGGGGAACGCGCCTCCACCGGCGCGTGGGAGGCGCGGTATAAGGTGGCTCGAATGAAGGGCGGCGCGCGGGTGGCGGTGATCGAGGACGAGGTGGCGGCCGTGGCCCGCGCCGTCGAGGTCCCCGCTGGCGCAGGCCGCGGCGAGGCAGCGGCACGGCTCACCGAGCTGCGCGCCCGCTACCGGGCCCGCCCCGGCGACTTCTCCACGGACCTGGTCGACCGGCTGCGGCTGCTGGCCGAGTCGCTGCGCCGCCCGCCGCCGCGGGCCGTCCCCACCCTCGACGCCGCCCGCGCGGTGCTGCGCGAGCTCTTCGGTCACCGGGACTTCCGCCCAGGGCAGGCGCAGATCGTCGAGGCGGTCCTCTCCGGGCGCGACTGCGTCGGCGTGATGCCGACCGGCGCCGGCAAGTCGCTCACCTACCAGCTCCCGGCCCGCCTGCTGGGCGGCACCACCCTGGTCATCTCGCCGCTGATCGCGCTCATGAAGGACCAGGTCGACGCCATGGCCAGGGCCGGGCTGCGCGCCACCTTCCTCAACTCGACGCTCGCTCCCGAGGAGCGCCGCGCCCGGGTGGCGGCGCTGCGGCGTGGCGAGGTGGAGCTGCTCTACGCGGCCCCCGAAGGGCTGGAGGCCTCGGTGGGGAGCGCGCTCTCCGGCCTCGGACTCTCGCTGCTGGCCGTCGACGAGGCCCACTGCATCAGCGCCTGGGGGCACGACTTTCGCCCCGCCTACCGGAACCTGGCCGGCCTGAAGGACCGCTTCGGCGCGCCGGTGCTGGCGCTCACCGCCACCGCCACCCGCGAGGTGACCCGGGACATCGCCGGCCAGCTCGGCATGGTGGCGCCGCTGCTGGTGACCGGCTCCTTCCTGCGCACCAACCTGAAGCTCCACGCCGTCAAGAAGGGGGGCGACGGCCCCTCCTCGCGCGACGCCATCCTCAAGCTCATCAAGGCGCGGCGGAAGCAGAGCGGCATCGTCTACGCGCTGGGGCGCAAGACCGTCGAGGGGCTGGCCGAGTTCCTCGCCAGCCACGGGGTGCGGGCCGCCGCCTACCACGCCGGGCTCGAGGCCGTGGAGCGGGAGCGGGTGCAAGACGCCTTCGCCGCCGGGGCCGTCGAGGTGGTGGTGGCCACCATCGCCTTCGGCATGGGGATCGACAAGGCCAACATCCGCTACGTGATCCATCGCGACATGCCGCGCTCGCTGGAGGCCTACTACCAGGAGATCGGGCGGGCCGGCCGCGACGGCAAGGACTCCGACTGCGTCCTCTTCTACTCCTGGGCCGACGTGGCGGCGCTCGACCGGATGGCCGGCGACGACGAGCAGTTCGCCACCCTGCAGCGGCGCCAGTCGCGGGCCATGTTCCGCTTCGCCGACGAGCCGGGCTGCCGCCACGAGCGGCTGGTGGGCCACTTCGGCGAGGTGGCCAGCGCCTGCGGCGAGGCCTGCGACGCCTGCGGCCTGGAGCCGGCCGTGGCCGCTACTTCATCGCCTTCAGGTAGTCGGCGTGCACCTTCAGGTAGAAGCCCGCGCCGACGTCGGCCTTCCACTCGGGGATGGCCCCGCCCGTAGCCGAGATCGCCTTGAACTGGAGCCTCAGGTCGCCGCCCAGGATGTAGGGGGCGAGGTCGAGGTTGGACATGCCGGCCACCTCGATGCTGCTCGGGTTCTGGGCGGCCGGCGGCGGCGGCTTGACGTAGGAGGCGATGATCGCCTCCTCGGGCAGGGTCTGGGTCGGCGGGGGCAGCACCGAGACCGTCACCGACTCGATGTCGCCGAAGTCGCCCACGCCCGAGGTGGCCGCCATGGCCACCCCCAGCCGCGTCAGCTTGAGCTGGAAGGTGACCCCCTTCTCGGTGATGACGGTCAGGTCCTTGCCGATGGGGAAGGTGACGAGCTGGACGAGCGGCACGCCGACGGCCGTGGCCGGGAAGACCTGGCCCTTGAGCGTGATGGTGGTGCTCGGGATCTCCAGCTCGGCGTAGAGCATGCCGCAGGCGGCGAGGGAGAGGAGGGCGGGGAGGGCGATCAGGAGTTTGCGCATGGTCGCCTCGCTAGAAGTAATAGAGCATGCCGAGCCGCAGCGACGGCAGCATGGCCTTGAAGGACGGGTCGGTGACGGTCACCGTCACCTCGTCGGGGGTGCCGGCGTTCTGGATGGTGGTGGCGGTGCCGTGGATGTTGGTCCAGAACCAGCTGAGGCCGACCCCGAGCGAGAAGGTGAAGCCGCGCGGCGAGCCGAACTCCAGGGCGAGCTGGCCGTTGAGGTAGTCGTAGCCGACGTCGGCGACCAGCGGCTTCAGCTCGGGTTCGATCGACTTGAAGGTCCTGTTCAGGTCGGTGCTGAAGAAGTGGCCGTAGCGCACCTCGATGACCGGCGAGATGGCCCAGCGGATGGGCGTGAAGGCGACGCCGCCCTGAAAGCCCCAGGCGAGGTAGTTCCAGGCCGGGCCGGCCTGCAGGCGGAGCCAGCGCTGGGGGCGGTAGACGAAGTCGGCGGTGGCGCCGTCGGGGAACCCGGCGCCGAGACGGAGGCCGAAACGCGGCAGCGGCGCCTCGGCCGGTGGCGGGAGCGGCGGGGCCGGGACGTTCTCGGCCGGCGGCGGTGGCGGCGTCGCGGCGGCCGGTGCGACCGGGGCGGAGACCGGCGCCGCGGTGGGCGGAGGGGTCGCCTCGGGCGGTGGCTGGACCGGCGCAGGAGCAGCTGCGGCCGGAGGCGCCTCCACCACAACCACCGCGGGCGGCGCTGCCGGGGTGGTTGTGGCCGCGGGCGGCGCTGCCGGGTCGTCGGCGAGCGCTGGGGAGGCCAGCAGGAGCAGGAGCAGCGTGAGCTGGCGCATCGAACCTCCAGGGCGAGGGGTCGCCCGGACCACTGGCCTCTGATCCTAGGGCTCCTGCCACCCGACGCCAAGTCCCCTGAGTACGGCTAGGTGGTGAATCGAGCGCGCTTCTGCGATAGACGGTGGCCCATGGCGCTCCCCTCCACGCTTCACCACTTCGACGTCGCCCTCTCCCACGTCGACCGCGGGCTCGACCTGCAGCTCGGGATCAAGGCGGCGCGCCACCCCTCCGAGACGGCGGAGCGGCTCTGGCTCAGGCTGCTCGCCTTCTGCTGGCAGTGGGAGGAGACCATCGCCTTCGGAGGCGGGCTCGGCGGCGATCCCGAGGAGCCGGACCTGCTTGCGCTCGGGCCGGACGGGAGCACCAGGACGCTGCTGGTGCGGGTGGGACGACCCGAGGTCTCCCGCGTCGAGAAGGACCTGGCCCGCGGCGGCGGCGCCAGGGTGGCCGTCCTCTTCGAGGGGGAGCGGCGGCTGGAGGCTTTCCTGACTGAGTCCAGGGGAGGTCGTCCGGAGCGGCTCGCCAGGGCCGATCTCGCGGCGGTGCCGGCGGCGCTCCTCTCGGTGCTGGCGAAGCGTGATGAGCGGCGCCAGAAGGTGGGGCTGACCATCGTGGCCGACCACCTCTACCTCGACCTGGGCAAGGAGTCGGTGGACGGTCCCCTGATCCGGGGCTCGGTCTAGTCCTTCCGGGTCTCATTCAGTCCGCGTTTTCAGGTGACAGCGGCCTTCGACCCGTTAGATCCGCTTGTATCTGGACCGTTTCGGTCCATGATGCCTGCTCGGTGTCGGGGTACCCCGCCGCCGGGAGGACCGAGGCAGAGCCATGATCCGGATGAGCAAGCTGACCGACTACGCCATCGTCATCCTCGCGCACCTGGCGCGAGGAGAGCGGACCCTCACCGCCCAGTCGCTCGCCACCCGCTCGCGCGTCCCGCTCCCGACCGTCTCCAAGCTCTGCAAGGAGCTCTCCCGCGCCGGGCTGCTCCAGTCCCACCGGGGCCGGCACGGCGGCTACTCGCTGACCCGGGCCCCCGAGCAGATCTCGGTGGCCGAGGTGGTCGAGGCGCTGGAGGGGCCCATCTCCCTGACCGACTGCGGCTCGCCGAGCGCCGAGCCGTGCGGCATCGAGCCCTCCTGCATCGCCAAGGGGACCTGGGATCCCGTCTCTCTCGCCGTGCGGTCTGCGCTCAGGGCCCTGCCGCTCTCCGAGATCGGTCCCTTCCGTCTGAGCCACGGGGCCCCGGCGGTCCTGGTCCAGCCCATCCACCCAGCAGCCCTCCCCGTGGTGTCCACGCCATGACCACCGCCGCGCAGCTCAGGGACCTGACCGAGCAGAAGTACCGCTACGGCTTCGTCACCGACATCGAGGCCGACGCCATCCCCAAGGGGCTCTCCGAGGAGATCATCCGCATCATCTCCCGCAAGAAGGGTGAGCCGCAGTTCATGCTCGACTGGCGGCTCAAGTCCTACCGCCACTGGCTCACCATGCAGGAGCCCGACTGGGCCAACGTCAGCTACCACAAGCCCGACTACCAGCAGATCGTCTACTACTCGGCCCCCAGGCAGAAGGCCGGTCCGACCTCCATGGCGGAGGTCGACCCGGAGCTGAAGCGCGCCTTCTCCAAGCTCGGCATCCCGCTCGAGGAGCAGATGCGCCTCTCCGGCATCGCAGTCGACGCGGTCTTCGACTCGGTCTCGGTGGCCACCACCTACAAGACCAAGCTGGCCGAGAAGGGGATCATCTTCTGCTCGTTCTCGGACGCCGTGAAGGAGCACCCGGCGCTCGTCGAGGAGCACCTCGGCTCGGTGGTGCCGACCACCGACAACTTCTTCGCGGCCCTCAACAGCGCGGTCTTCTCCGACGGCAGCTTCGTCTACATCCCCAAGGGCGTGCGCTGCCCCATGGAGCTCTCCACCTACTTCCGCATCAACGCCAAGGACACCGGCCAGTTCGAGCGCACCCTGATCGTGGCCGACGAGGGCTCGCACGTCAGCTACCTGGAGGGCTGCACCGCCCCCATGCGCGACGAGAACCAGCTCCACGCCGCGGTTGTCGAGCTGGTGGCCCGCGACGGCGCCACCATCAAGTACTCGACGGTGCAGAACTGGTACCCGGGCGACGCCGAGGGCAAGGGGGGCATCTACAACTTCGTCACCAAGCGTGGCGTGGCCCACCGCGGGGCCCGCATCAGCTGGACCCAGGTGGAGACCGGCAGCGCCGTGACCTGGAAGTACCCCTCTGTGATCCTGCTGGGCGACGACTCGATCGGCGAGTTCTACTCGGTGGCGCTCACCAACCACCGCCAGCAGGCCGACACCGGCACCAAGATGATCCACATCGGGCGCAACACCCGCTCCACCATCGTCTCCAAGGGCATCAGCGCCGGCCGCGGCCAGAACACCTACCGCGGCCTGGTCAAGGTGCAGAAGGGGGCGACCGGGGCCCGCAACCACTCCCAGTGCGACTCGCTGCTGATCGGCGATCGCTGCGGGGCCCACACCTTCCCGTACATCGAGGTCAAGAACCCGACCGCGACGGTGGAGCACGAGGCCACCACCTCGAAGATCTCCGAGGACCAGCTCTTCTACTGCCGCCAGCGCGGCCTGTCGGACGAGGACGCGGTCTCGATGATCGTCAACGGGTTCGCCAAGCAGGTCTTGAAGGAGCTGCCGATGGAGTTCGCCGTGGAGGCGCAGAAGCTGCTGGGGCTGTCGCTGGAAGGGAGCGTCGGATGAGCGGGGCGGTGCTGCTGGAGATCCGCGGGCTGAGGGCGCGGGTCGGTGAGAAGGAGATCCTGAAGGGGCTGGACCTGACGGTCCGCGAGGGCGAGGTGCACGCCATCATGGGACCCAACGGCTCGGGCAAGTCGACGCTGGCCGGGGTGCTGGCGGGCCGCGAGTCCTTCGAAGTGACCGCCGGGAGCGTCCGCTTCGCCGGGCAGGACCTGCTGGCGCTGGCCCCCGAGGCGAGAGCGGCGGCCGGGGTCTTCC